>NZ_JBFBMD010000005.1:0-349457 GCF_040686915.1 Rhodococcus sp. NPDC077669
TTGCACGTCATCGTCATGGCCCGCCTCAAATACGACACCCGCACCCAGCAATACCGCGACCGACGACTCGCTGAAGGCAAGAGCAAACGCGACATAATCCGCTGCCTCAAACGAGCCGTCGCCCGCGAAATGTTCCAACATCTCACCCAGAAAACTGCCACTTGACACTCATAGGAGCATCACATGCGTTCAGCCTTCGAGCAGTTTCTCCGTCGCGGCCAGCAGAACGCAGGTTGCGACGCCGTCCATCGACTTCTCCAGCTCACCGAGCGACGGGAAGCTCGGGGCGAGGCGAATGTTCTTGTCTTCCGGATCTTTTCCGTACGGGAAGGCCGAGCCGGCGGCCGTCAGAGCAATTCCGGCGTCCTTGGCCAGCGCGATCGACCGAGCTGCCGTGCCCTCGAGCACGTCGAGGCTGATGAAGTAACCACCCTTGGGCTCGGTCCACGACGCGATCTTCGACGCACCGAGCCGGTCCTCGAGGATCTGCTGCACCAGCGCGAACTTGGGCTTGAGAATCTCGCGATGCTTGGCCATGTGAGCCCGCACCCCCTCCGCGTCACCGAAGAAACGCAGGTGCCGCAGCTGGTTGAGCTTGTCCGGGCCGATGCTCTTCTTACCGAGGTGCTTCTGATACCAGGCGAGGTTCTCCTCGGAACTGCCGAAGAAGCTGACGCCCGCACCGGCGAACGTGACCTTCGACGTCGAGGCGAACACGAACGCGCGATTGGGGAAACCGGCCTCCGCCGCCATCCCGATGACGTCGTAGGACGGCGCGAACTCCTCGGTCAGCGGATGCACCGCGTAGGCGTTGTCCCAGAACAGACGGAAATCAGGCGCAGCAGCCGGCATCGTGGCCAGTGCGCGAACGACTTCCTTCGAGTAGACGGCTCCGGTGGGGTTTGCGTAGTTCGGCACCACCCACATGCCCTTGATCTGCGGATCCGACGCCACCAAGTTGGCGATCTCGTGCACATCGGGTCCGTCGGGACCCATCGGCACCGTAATCATCTCGATGCCGAAGCTCTCGGTGATCGCGAAGTGACGGTCGTAGCCGGGGGCCGGGCACAGGAAGCGAACGTTCGGCTCCGCCGACCACGGGCGCGGCGAATCCGACAGCCCGTGCAGCAGAGCCCAGACCATCAGGTCCTGCATGATCTCAAGGCTGGCGTTGTTACCGGCCACCAGGTTCTTCACCGGGATGCCGAGCAGTTCACCGAAGATGGCACGCAATTCCGGCAGACCCGCAAGGCCACCGTAGTTGCGGCAATCGGTGCCGTTGCCGTCCTTGTAGTCCGCGCCGGGGAGCGTCAGCAGCTCGGCAGCGAGATCGAGCTGCTCGGGCGACGGCTTGCCGCGGGTGAGATCCAGCTTCAGATTCTCGGCTTTGAGCTGCGTGTACTTCGCGCTCTGCCGCTCGTGCTCGGAGGCGAGCTCCTCATGGTTCATCAGACCCAACTGGGTTTGCGCTGGCATGCGGAGCGGCCTCTCGGTGACTGGGTTCCCCGGACAGTGTCTATGTCACTGAAATAAAGGGGACCCCGCGCACCCGGCAGAGCCCATTGACCCTTGCTGCCTTCCGGCCCTGGGGGAGTTCACAGGATGCGCGCCGCGCGGGATCCGTTAGGAAGTGTAGCCGCCTCCCGTCGAGCAACGCATCACCACCCTTCGCGCCTCCCGATTTGGGAGATGGTGGGGGTAACCGGGTAAGCTCCCCCACGGAGGATTCGCCTAGTGGCCTATGGCGCTCGCCTGGAACGCGGGTTGGGTTAACGCCCTCAGGGGTTCAAATCCCCTATCCTCCGCCAGAGAAGCCCCCGTGACACGTCACGGGGGCTTCTTGCTGTTCGGGGAGGGGTGCTCCGGCTCGCGCCCACCCGTCTCCCGATCAGCCCACCCGTCTCCGGATCAATGGGCGTTCGAGTCCGTCTGAGTGCAACAAAGCCGCATTCATCCGGTGGGGTGCGGCGACCCGATCCGGATGAATGCGACTTTGTTGCAATCTGAGCGACTGAAACCCACATTGATCCCAAAGTGGGGGCGCAGCAGACCGGCGTCACCAATCTAACGAGCCGACCAACCACCATCCATGGTGTAGGACGCCCCGGTGACCATGCCTGCGTTCTCGGAGGTCAGCCATCCCACCAGTGAGGCGACTTCGGCGGGTTCGACGAGTCTCTTGATGGCGGCCTCGGTCAGCAGAATTTTCTCGAGTACTTCGTTCTCGGGAATGCCGTGTGCCTTGGCCTGATCGGCGATCTGTTTTTCCACCAGCGGTGTGCGGACGTATCCCGGGTTGACGCAGTTGCTCGTCACGCCATGCGCTGCACCTTCGAGGGCTGTCACTTTCGACAGTCCTTCGAGTGCGTGTTTGGCGGTGACGTAGGCGACCTTGAATTCCGACGCCCGCAGTCCGTGCACCGACGACAGATTGATGACTCGGCCGAACCGGCGGGCATACATCCCAGGCAACGCCGCACGAATCAGCAGGAACGGTGCCTCGACCATCAGCGTCTGTATTCGACGGAATGCGCCGGGGTCGAAATCGACGATCGGTGCGACGGTTTGGATACCCGCATTGTTGACGAGGATGTCGACGTCCAACCGAAGGTCGTCCAGCGCGGTGGTGTCGAGCAGATCGACCGACCACACCTCGCCGTCGAGCTCGGCCGCCAATTCCTTTGCTGCGACGTCGTTCACGTCGGCGATGGTGACGCGGGCACCGCGGCCGGCGAGCTCACGCGCGCACGCGGCCCCGATGCCGGACGCTCCCCCGGTGACGAGGGCGGAGCGTCCGGTCAGGTCGGTCACCGCTTTACACTCGGATCGAGCAGACCGGCCTTCGCCAGCTCGGCTTCGGTGGCCAGGTTCTTGGCGTCGGCAATGTCGATGCTTTCGAGCGCCAATCCCTTTGTCTCCCTGGCTACGACGACGGCAACCACGGTGATCGCGCAGGCCACGGCCAGGTACACCGCGATGGGCACGGACGAGCCGTAGATGTCGAGCAGCTTCACGGCGATGATCGGGGCCAGCGAGCCGGCGACGATCGAGGTGACCTGATAGCCGAGGGACACACCGGAATACCGCATCCGCGTCGGGAACATCTCGGCCATGATGGCCGGCTGCGTGGCGTACATGAAGGCGTGGAACATCAGGCCGATGATGATGGCCAGCAGGATGACGACGCTGTGGCCGCTGTTCATCATCGGGAAGGCGAAGAAGCCCCACGTTGCCGCGGTGAGGGCACCGGCGAAGTACACCGGACGGCGGCCGATGCGGTCGGCGAGCCTGCCCACCAACGGAATCGTGCAGAAGTGGATCGCGTGGGCGATGAGCATCCACCACAGGATCGTGCTGGTGTCGGTGCCGACCTCCACCTTGAGGTAGGTGATGGAGAAGGTGACGACGAGGTAGTACATGACGTTCTCACCGAAGCGCAGACCCATCGCGGTGAATACGCCACGCGGGTAACGCTTCACGACCTCGAAGACGCCGTACGACGCGGCCTTGATGACCTCGGCCTGCTTGTGTGCCTCGAGGAAGATCGGGGCGTCGGAGACCTTGGTACGGATGTAGTAGCCGACGAAAACGATGACGGCAGAGAGCCAGAACGCGACGCGCCAGCCCCAGCTGAGGAAGGCTTCGTCGGACAGGGTTGTCGTCAGGACGAGCAGTGCGACGGTGGCGAGGAGGTTACCGGCGGGGACGCCTGCCTGCGGCCAGCTGGCCCAGAATCCGCGGCTCTTGTTCGGGCTGTGTTCTGCGACAAGGAGAACCGCGCCACCCCATTCGCCGCCGACGGCGAAGCCCTGAATGAATCGCAGGGTCACCAGCAGTGCCGGGGCCCAGTAGCCGATGGCCTCGAATGTCGGTAGGCAACCCATGAGGAACGTGGCTCCGCCGACGAGGACGAGGCTGAACTGCAGCAGCTTCTTTCGGCCGTACTTGTCTCCGTAGTGTCCGAAGACGATGCCGCCCAGGGGTCGTGCGACGAAGCCGACGGCGTAGGTGACGAAGGCCGCGAGGATGGCGTCGAGTTCACTGGTTCCGGCCGCGAAGAAGATCTTGCTGAACACCAGTGTGGCGGCGGTTCCGTAGAGAAAGAACTCGTACCATTCGACGATGGTGCCGGCCATCGATGCTCCGACGACCTTCTTCAGGCCGGTGGGGGTGGCATCGGGGTCCGGCTCGGACCTTTCTGCCAGCGGTTGGTCGACGCTCATAGCTTCTCCTGTGTTGCTCGGCACTGCGTGCTCGTGTTTGTGACAGACCACACATGTAGCGGGGTTGGTCTGAGTATTGGTGCAGATCTTTTTCTGCGCAAGAGGCATGGACGCAGGTTCGATCTGCAAAACTGCACACATGACACGCGGTGACGGGAAGGTTCCCAGTGCCGACGATCTGCTGGTCCTGCTCGCCGTCAGTCGAACCGGACGCTACAGCTCCGCTGCCGACGACCTCGGCATCAACCACACGACCATCTCCCGACGCATCGCCGCACTCGAGGACACCCTCGGCGGACGAGTGCTCACCCGTGCCGGCGGAGGTTGGGAACTGACTCAACTGGGGCACGGCGCACTGGCCGCTGCCGAGGCCGTCGAAAACGCGCTGCAGACGCTGGTCTCGAGCGACGCGGGTGCGCTGAAGGGCGTCGTACGCATCTCGGCCACGGACGGTTTCAGTGCTTACATCGCAGCCCCTGCGGCTGCTCGCGTGCAACGCACTCATCCGCTGGTGTCGGTGGAGATCGTCGCGACCACCAGACGTGCGTCGAGGCAACGGTCCGGACTGGACATCGAGATCGTCGTCGGACAACCGCAGGTGCATCGCGCGGAGGCCATCAGGCTCGGCGACTACGTGCTGGGTCTGTACGCGTCGCAGACCTACGTGGACGAGCACGGCACACCGCAGGTGCCGGCCGACCTCGCCGCCCATCCGTTCATCTACTTCATCGACTCGATGCTGCACGTCGACGATCTGGATCTGGCCCCCAACTTTACTCCGACGATGCGCGAATCGGTGACGTCGACCAACGTCTTCGTCCATGTCGAGGCCACACGAGCCTCGGCAGGCATCGGATTGTTGCCGTGTTTCATGGCCGACCGACACCCCGACCTGCAACGAATCCTGCCCGACGCCATCGCGGTGACCCTGACCTACTGGCTCGTCACCCGCACCGAAACCCTCAGACGACCCGAAGTGTCCGCAGTGATCGACGCGATTCGTGCGGTGGTCACCGAACAACACTCGGCTCTACTGGGTGAGAAATGAACGCACGGAACCTACGCCCCACAAGGAGAGTCCCCTGATGTCCGATATCGATTTCTATTTCGATCCGGTATGCCCGTTCGCGTGGGTGACCAGCAAATGGGTTCGCAAGGTTCAGGCCCAACGCGACTACACCGTCGACTGGCGGTTCATCTCGCTTCGCCTGCTCAACTCCCACATCGACTACGACGCCCATTTCCCACCCGAGTACGAGGCCGGCCACACCGCGGGTCTGCGATTACTGCGGGCCGCTGCCTCTGTTCGTCGTGAGCATGGGTCGGACGCTGTCGGGCCGCTGTATCAGGCCCTCGGAACGCACATCTTCGATACCGAGATCGTGCCCGACGACGCAGCGAGCCACGGACATCGCGGCACCGCGGCATTCCTCGGGCCGATCCTCGAGGAAGTCGGGCTGCCCACCCATCACACTGCAGCACTCGATGATTCGACGATCGACGACGAGATCCGGGCCGAAACCGATCATGCGCTGTCGCTGACCGGCAAGGACGTCGGAACTCCCATCATCGCCTTCGAGCCGCCGGACGGTGTGGCGTTCTTCGGTCCGGTGATCAGCCGACTACCCAGCGACGAAGAAGCAGTACCGCTGTGGGACAACGTGATCGGACTCGCACGATTCCCTGGATTTGCCGAGATGAAGCGCAGCATGCGTGAACTCCCCCAGTTGAAGGCACTGGGGGTGACGGAGGACGAGGTTGGCGTGCAACAGGATTGGCACGGCGGGAGCCGACGGCAGAAGAAGTGAATTGCCCTCCGATCTAGTCGGTCAGTACGTCGTCCATGTTGCCGACGTCCGGGGTCCCGGTGTCGAGGCCGTACCGCAGGTAGACGGTGCCCTTGCCGTCGACGGCCGGTGGCTCGAGCAGCGTCAGATTGCTGGGCACGGTGCCGTCGGCGAACACCTTCTTTCCCACTCCGAGAAGGATGGGATGCACCCACAGATCGAGTCGATCGAAGAGCTTCTCGCGCAACAGGGTCTGCACCAGATCGAGACTTCCGACCACCTTGATATTGTCGTGTCGATCTCGGATCTCACGCACGGCTCCGGCCAGGTCCGGTCCGAGCTGGGTCGAACCGTTCCACAGCAGATCGGGTGTGCCGCGGGAGGCCACGTATTTCGGGATCGTGTTGAACAACGTTGCGAACGAATCGTGTTGGTGCGGCCAGTACGCGGCGAAGATGTCGTAGGTGCGCCGCCCGAGCAGGAGCGCATCCGTGCCCTCGTAAGCGGCGGCGACCTGCGCCCCCGAAACCTGGTCGAGCAGAGGAGCCTGCCAGCCGCCGAAGGGAAAGTTCTCGGGGTCTTCCTCTGGGCTTCCGGGTGATTGCGCGACGAGGTCGAGGGTGGCGAACAGCTCCAACGTGATGAGGCCCATGATTGCTCCTGGTTCTGTAAGACGAAAGCTTCTTCAGCTCAATACTTTCCGAAGTGTTTCGGCAAATTCGGTCGGCTTTCCCATCTGACCGAATTCACCGCCGAGGAAGCCCGAGTGGCCACCGGGAAAGACGATCGGCTCCGATCCGAGGGTCGATGCAGTGGAATATGCTGCGCGAGCGGCGATGTGACCGTCCTCGGGACCGCCGGATTCTTCGCCGACTCCGATCACGACCGTGGTGGGAGCAGCACGCACCGCGTCGACGTCGGGCGCGAAATCGACTCCGCCGCCTCGCATGTTGGACATCAGGGCGTCGTCGCGGGTTCCGTCGTCCTCGGCCGAGAGGCCGAACTGCGCCGGGTCCAGTGCCGGGCGATCGAAGAACGTGTTGTCGATGGGGCCTGCGTGCATGAGCAACGCCATGAACTGGGCCATGGCCGGACCGCGGCCGTGAGCGTCGTATGCGGCCACCATGTTTGCGCACACGGTCGCGATGTTCTCGCGGTCCGGCAAGGTGCCTCCGGCGGGTGGTTCGTGGGCCACCAACGTCCGCACATCGGACGGGTATCTGCTGACGAGTACCAGCGCATTGACCGCACCCCCGCTCGAGGCGAACACATCCACAGGCCCATGGCCGACGGCGGTGAGCACTGCATGCAGGTCGTCGGCATGTTGGCCGAAGGTGACCGCGGCCGTCGTGTCGTCTCGTCGACTGCGTCCCACATTTCTCGGGTCGTACGTGACGACCACGCGGCCACGGAAATGCGATGCCAACGTCCCGAACCCGCTCGCATCCATCGGTGAGCCGATGAGCACCAAGGGAGTAACCCCGGGCTCGAGTTCGCCGACCACGTCGTACGTCAGGGTCGCACCGGGCACGGAAACTGTGTGTGTCGTCATGCTGGTGTGGACCTCGGTACGAGCGAAAACTCACCGGCTAGTCGTAGAGAATCGCAGTTCCCGTCTGTCGCAACTTCTCCAAACCTTCACGAAACCGGCTCAGGTATTCGGGCGAATGCCCGACCCACTCGGACGTCTCCTCGACGATGCGTACCGGTTCCGCGCTGCGGTAGGAATGAGTCGGATTGCCGGGGAACTTCTTGTCGGTGACGTTCGGATCGTCCTCGACGCTGCCGGTCGGCTGCACGATGTAGACCCGTGGACGCCCCTCGCCGACGGCCATCTCGGCCGCGAGCACGGCACCGTCCAGCACCTTGGTCATGTAGATGTAGTTCGAGATGTGCTCGGGACGGTAATTCGAGCGATAGCCGGGAGACAAGTAATCGCCGGCCTTCAGATCGGCCTTCGTGCCATGAAAATAACTTTGGTCGCTCCGCAGGCTGCGCTCCTGGGAGGCACCGGACTCGTGCACGCGAAATCGCTCCAGTGTGTCGGCCATGTCTGCCATAGAAATTCCTCCGTGTCGGTAGCCGGAAGAGTGTGCACCACCGACTGGGTCTTGCCGCAAGCCCCCAACTCAGCGATAAACTGAAGGCAACGCAGGCGAGCACCGCTCAGGATTTCCGCTCCCCGGGGCGGGCACCGACAGTCCCGACGCGAATCTGGATATGGCCTCCGCGGACAGCGCGGGCCGAAAGATCCTGCAGCAGTGGCGTCATCGCCGTCCACGGATGCGCGTCGATATCCGACCCTCCGAGTCGACACGCAAGCTTGGCAAGCGGGGCCCAAGCAGCAGCTCGTCCGACGGGCCGCTGCATGTCGACGACGGCCACCACTCCGCCCTCGCCAGTGTTCGCGATCATCGATTCGAGCGCCGCCTGCCATGGCGTCATCAACGACAGCGCGTAGGTGCTCAACGCCGCATCGAACGGGACCTGCTCCCCCAGATCGGCGGACGTCAGGGCGGTGGCGTCGGCGGGGATCAATGTGACATTCATCCACCCCGCGCGGGCAGCTCGAAGTCGCGCCTGTTCGAGCATCTGTGGGCTGGCGTCGATTCCGGTGATCGAGCCGGTCGGGCCGATCATCCGCTGCAACCCGGCGAAGTTCAGCCCCGTCCCGCAGCCGAGGTCCAGAACATGGCTCCCCACAGGCAGATTCATCAGCTCGAACGCCGCGTCCCGCCCGGCTCGATACACCGGCCATTCGGCGGAGATCACGTCATACAGGCGCGCCGAGAAGGTGTACTTGGTCGGTCGTCTCATCTCGGGTCTCTCCAAAGCGCGGGCATAGTGGGAGGTATGGGAATTCGTCGTTCGTCTTCGAGTGTGCCCGAGAGCCGCGCCGACGTGGTCGTGGTGGGCGGCGGTACCGCCGGCATCGTGGCGGCGAAGACCGCGGCCGGCTTCGGCGTTCGCGTCGTGTTGATCGAACGGGACCGCACCGGCGGCGACTGCCTCTGGACCGGATGCGTGCCGTCGAAGGCCCTGCTCGCGGCGGCCTCGGTGGCTGAGACGGTTCGATCCGCGTCCCGGTTCGGCATCAACACCGAGCCACCGCGCGTGGATTTTGCACGCGTGATGCAGCACGTGCACGGGTCGATCGCCGAGATCGCGCCGATCGATTCACCGGAGGCACTCACTGCGGCCGGGGTCGACGTCATCAGCGGTGACGCCGTGTTCACCGGTCCGAACACGGTGAATGTCGGCACGCGGATGCTGCATTTCGGTCAGGCGATCGTGACCACCGGCGCGCATCCCACAGTGCCGGCGATCGACGGCATCGAGCACGTGGACTACCTGACCAGCGACACCCTGTGGGAACTGACGGACTTACCGCAGCGACTGCTGATCGTCGGTGCCGGATCGGTGGGTTGCGAAATGGCGCAAGCATTCTCGCGTCTCGGATCCGACGTTACCCTTGTCGGACGGTCAGCGACTATCCTTCCCCGCGAGCACCCTGAGGCCTCGTCGATACTGACGCAAGCACTGGCGGACGAGGGCGTACGCGTGCTGACCTCTACCGCAGTCGTGCGCATCGGCGACGGTTCCGCAGTTACCGACTCGGGCGTAGACATCGCTTTCGACCGGGTCCTGATCGCCACCGGGCGGACTCCGCGCACCGCGTCCCTCGGCTTGGACACGGCCGGTGTGGAAGTGGACGACAACGGATTCGTTCAGGTCGACGAGCATCTGCGGACCACCAATCCCCGCATCTGGGCGGCGGGAGATCTCACCGGCCATCCGCAGTTCACGCACACTGCCGGTGTGCACGGCAGTCTGGCCGCGAGCAATGCTGCACTCGGCCTGAACCGAAAGGTGAGTACGACCGGAACTCCACGGGTGACGTTCACCGATCCCGAGATCGCCTCGGCCGGAATCGATGTGCGAACTGCAAGGGAGCGTGGTTTGCGGCTGCAGATCCTCGACCACCACCACGTCGATCGCGCCGTCACCGAAAGAGCAACGAACGGGTCGACGACGCTGATGCTCGACGCCAAGCGTCGCATCGTCGGGGCCTGCGTTGTGGGACCGCGGGCGGGCGAGACGATCGGGGAGCTGATCATCGCCATCGAGCAGGGTTTGCGTACTCGCGATCTCGCCGGAGCCACGCACCCGTATCCGACCTACAACGACGGACCGTGGAACGCGGCGATAGCGGACGTAAAGGCGCAGTTAGCTTCTCCGGTGATTTCTCGAGCAACGGCCGCACTGGCGAAGGTGCGCGGCGCGTGGATCAGGAAAGCGCGCGATACCCGGCAATGATCCGCTGGGTGGAGCTCACCGCGACCACCGCCGCCCACACCACGGCGATCTGCCAGGAGATACCCGGCAGCAGCAACCAGAGACTGTGCACCGCAATGGTTTCAGCACCCTCGGCCAATCCCCCGAGGAACGACAGCGAGCGGCCGTCGTCGATGGTGCGACCGGTGCGTTCGGCAATCGAGGAGAACGCAAGAAATGCGGTGCCGTTGATGTAGTACGCCAACAGCACCAGCAGGAACGGCCACCAGGGGGCGTCGTACGCGGCCGAGGCACCGACCGCAACGCCCACCACGGTCGTTCCGTAGACCACGAAATCGGCGGTGATGTCGAAGAATCCGCCGGCACCGCCCGTAGTGGAACGCCTACGCGCGAGAGGCCCGTCCAGCCCGTCGGCGATTCGGGAGACGATCCACAATGCCAACGCGAGCAGCCAGAATTGCAGGCCCGCGGCCAGTGCACTACCGAGGCCCAGTACGAGTCCGGCAGCGGTGATCCGATCCGGGGTGATCGAGGAACGGTCGAGCGCGCAGGCACAGCGATCCAGCGGGCGTTCGAGGTGGCGGCGCAGAAAGCTGTCTATCATTCGGTGGCTCCGGTCAATCCGAGACGTCGGGCCAACAGAGCCGAGCCGGCCGCGATCGCCAGCACGGCAAGCAATGCGATGGCAAACGGCCATGACAGCGGCGACGTCCCGTAGGCACCGAGCGCGGTGTAGGCGACGGTCGCGGGCACGATCCCGATCATGGTGCCCACCACGTAGTCACGTTGCCCTACGGCACTGACTCCGGCCGCGTAGTTGACCAGGGAGAACGGCAGCGGCACCAGGCGCACGAGCAGTACCGACAGCAATCCTCGTCGTCCGAGCATGGCGTCGAGCCGGCGGAGCCTGTCCCATTCGGTGCGGGCCACCTGTCCACGGCCGAGCGCCCGCGCTCCCCAGTACCCGAGATATGCCCCCGCGGTGGCAGCGAACACCACGACGGTCGCGCCCACCGCCAACCCGAACAGCAGTCCCGACGCGATGGTCAACGTGCTGGCGGGGAACGGGGTAGCCGACAGGACGGCATAGAGCACGACGAACAACGCGATGCCCCAGGGCCCGGCCGACGCCACGCGATCGCGGATGAACGACGGATCGGGAAGATCGACGGTGCTCAGCACGATCACCACAGCGATGACGATCACGGCAGCCGCGAGCAATTTCAGGGTCGTGCCGCGGCGACTACGCGTCGGGCGGTCCTGCGTCACGGTGTGTGCCTCTCGTCCGACGGTTCACGATCCATTGTGCACACGGCCGGTCTGCCCGCGTGTTCAGCGGTTGTCGCATTCGACCGATTACGGTGGTGAGGGCAGCGTCGACGACGGCTGCTTCGGTTGATCTGGAGGGCCCACGGTGATTCGTTCAGTACGGCGCGCAGTGACGATTGCCGCGAGCGCAGGGCTGCTGCTCACCGCATGCGCGGCACCATCATCGGAGGCTCCGCGCGCCGAGAACTTGTCCTGGAGCGAGATCCAGGAGCAGGCGCAAGGACAGACGGTATCGCTGTGGATGTACGGCGGCGACGAGCAGGGCAATGCTTATGTCGACGACGTGCTGACGCCCGCGGCGGCCGAGGAAGGCGTCACGCTGCGCCGGGTGCCGGTGGAATCGACGACCGATGCCGTCAACCGCATCCTGTCCGAGCGGCAGGCCGGGGTCACCGACGGCGAAGTGGATCTGGTGTGGGTCAACGGCGCGAACTTCGGCACCGGTAAGCAGGCCGGGGCGTGGCTGTGCGGTTGGACGCAGAATCTACCGAACATGGAATTCACCGATCCCGAGGATCCGCTGTTACTCGACGACTTCGGCACTTCGGTCGAGAACTGCGAATCACCCTGGCACAAGGCTCAATTCACGTTGGTTTACAACGCGGCTGCCATCCCCGATCCGCCGACGACATTCGACGGCGTGCTCGACTGGGCTCGCGCGAACCCGGGCCGCTTCACCTACCCCGCTCCCCCGGACTTCACCGGCTCGGTGTTCGTGCGTGAAGCGTTGACCAATATATCCGGAGGCGTCGACGAGGTTCCCGCTCAGTTCGATCAGGCCTCCTACGATCGCCTCGCCCCGGCATTGTTCGACCGATTGAACGAGCTCGCCCCGTCGCTGTGGCGCGAGGGAACGACGTATCCGCAGTCCTCCTCCGAGCTCGACGCCCTCTACGCCGGTGGCCAGGTGGACATGACGATGACGTACGGCCCCGCGACCCTCCCGAAACTTGTCGCCGACGGCACCTTCCCGCCGGAGACCCGCGTCCTGACTCTCGACGAGGGAACCGTCGGGAATGCGAGTTTCCTTGCCATTCCGTCGACGTCGGGGAAGTCGGCCGCGGCGCAGGTGGTTGCCAATCTCGCGTTGTCGCCCGAGCAACAACTCGCAAAGGCGACGCCGGAAGTGTGGGGCCAGTTCACCGTGCTCGATATCGACCGATTGCCCGATGACGCCCGCGCCAGGTTCGAGGCGTTGCCGAGTTCGACGGTTCTGCCGTCCTACGAAGAGCTGTCGGCCAACGCGCATCCAGAACTGTCAGCCGACTGGGTCTCGCCGGTCGACGAGGGTTGGCGTCGAAGCGTGCTCGCCGGTCAGTGAGCGCGTCCACGAGGAGCTTTCGCGGCACAGCGGCGGTACTCCCCGCCGTCGTCTTGGTCGTTGTCGTCGTCGGCGGCGGTCTCGGAACCGTGGTGCTGCAGAGCCTGGGTCTGATGCCTTTCGTCGGAACCCCCGAACTATCGGTCGACGCGTACTCCGCTCTGGGCGGTGACCTATGGCGCTCGGTGGTGCTGACGCTGTCGATTGCCGTCGTCTCGACGGCATTGGCCACGGTGATCGGGCTTGCCGCGGCACTGACGGCCTTGTCAGGTGGACGCACCCCGCTGGTCGCTGCCGGGTTGACCGTCACGGTTCCCCACCTGATCGGTGCCGCGGCGATGGCATTGCTGTTGGCAGATTCAGGGATGCTGCCTCGTATTCTCGGCATGACCGACGGCGGCTGGCCGGAGTTGGTCGGTGGGAAGTGGTGGATCGCCGTCGTCGCCGAATATGCCTGGAAAGAATCGGCTTTCGTGGCCGTTGTCGTGGCCGGGACTCTCGCCACCCGAGTAGCTGCATTCGACGAGACGGCCGCGACCTTGGGTGCCGGACGGTGGGCTCGGCTCCGTTTGGTCACGCTGCCGTTGGCTCGGCCCGCGCTGATCGCATCGGCGGCCATCGCGTTCGCCTACACGGTCGGCTCGTACGAGGTAGCCCACATTCTGGGTCGCCCGTATCCGGAGCCGTTGTCGGTGATGGCGATTCGTCTGTTCACGTCGATCGATCTTCAGACGCGTCCGCAGGCAGCTGCTGCCGCGACGATCGCCACCGCTCTGACGGTGGCCGTAGCCGCGGTGGCGCTGCACTATCTGCGCAGATCGGCGGCGTGGAAATGAACAGGGTGGAAGTGAACAGGGTTCTTCCCGCTGTCGGCAGGTCCGTACTGGTCCTGTGGTTCCTGTTGCCGCTGATCCCGGTTGTCTTGTGGGCCATCAGCAATCGCTGGTCTTTTCCCGGCTCGGTTCCGCAAGAATGGGGATTCGACGGCGTCCGTAGCGCCCTCGATGCCGGGGGCGTCGATGCTTTTGTGCGGTCTACCCTGCTCGCTCTCGCCGTCGCAGTCATCGCAACGCCATTGGGCGCGTTGGCCGCTCGCGCACTCGTGAACGGTTCCGTGCGTTTCCCCGCTTTCGTGGCCGGGGTTCTCTTCGCTCCGTTGGCCCTGCCCCCGTTTGCCGTGGCGTTGGGACTCGATGTTCTGGTGCTGCGCTCGCGCATTCCGAGCACGGTGGCGGTGATCGCGTTGCTGACGGTCGCGGCGATTCCGTACACGACGTACCTGATGCGAGTGGCGTTCGGCGCGTACGACATCGGCTACGAGGAAGAAGCTCGGACGCTCGGTGCGTCGAGTGCCATGGTGCTGCGACGGATTCGCATTCCCCTGTTGGCTCCGGCATCGGCGGGGGCGGCGTTACTCGCGTTCCTCGTGGCGTGGAGCGACTACGTGATCACTCTGCTGATCGGTGGAGGCAGACTGGTCACCGTGCCCATTCTCGTTGCCTCGTTCGCTGCCGGGACCGGTAACGACTCGGTGGTGGCGGCGCTGTCGGTTGCCGCCCTCATACCGCCGTTGTTGCTGGTGCTCATGCTCGCTCGGCTGCGCCGTAGGAGTGCACGATGAGCGTCGAACTGTCCGTTCACGGGCTCACGAAAGTGCATGCCGGTCAATCGGTTGCGGCTCTGAATTCGTTGGATCTCACCGTGCCACCGGGATCCTGCACGGCGATTCTGGGGCCGTCGGGTTCGGGCAAGAGCACTGCACTGCGGATCATCGTGGGACTGGATTCACCCACTGCCGGCACGGTGCAGATCGACGGACGCGAGGTGAACGGCGTTGCGGCAGAGAACCGCGGCGTCGGGATGGTGTTCCAGCGTCCGATGTTGTTCCCGCACATGTCGGTACTCGACAACATCGGCTTCGCCTACCGCGCTGCCGGGGAGAGTCGCAAGCGTTCGCGCGAGCGGGCCCGGGAGTACCTCGAACTGGTGCATCTCGGCGACATCGGGGGCCGAGCGGTGTCCGAGGTGTCGGGCGGGCAGGCCCAGCGGGTGGCGTTGGCGCGCTCACTCGCCGGTTCACCGCGAGTGTTGTTGCTGGACGAGCCCTTCAGTGCGCTGGACCCGGTGTTGCGCACCGAGATGCACGACCTGGTGCGCGAATTGCGTTCGACGTTGGATCAGACTCTGCTGCTCGTCACCCACGATCAGCAGGAAGCGGCGGTGCTCGCCGATTCGGTGGCGGTGCTCATCGACGGTCGATTGGAGCATCACTCCGATATCGCAACGGCCTACACGCGTCCGAGCACGTTGGCAGTGTCGCGACTGATGGGTGGGATGAACGAAATCGGGGGGCAGTGGGACGGGGTTGGGGTGCATCGCTCCGAGCTCGGGGAGCTGGAGGTCGAAGGAGTCTCTTTGCCGGCTGGGCCTGCCGTGCTACTGCTTCGACATGAGTTGATCACTTTGAATGACAACGGGATTCGTGGGGTCGTGTCGGGCATACGGCCCACCGGTTTTCGCAGCATTGCGGACGTCACCGTGGGCGCGACGACCGTGAAAGTGGAGTTGGCAGCGGGATCTGATGTGCGGGTCGGGGACGCCGTGGGATTGCAGATTCCGGGTGGGGCGAGGTTTGTCACGGGTTGAGGTCGAAGATGTGGCTGTTCGCAGTTCTCGCACTCCGGAGCCGGCCGAAGTCCCCATACCGCTGAGATGGTCGGCAGATCGGGCGTACCGGTCGCCGTGAGGTGAAATAGCTACCCTTGTGGTGTTCGATCCGACGTGTCGCAGGCCGGGTCTTCGAACTCGGTCGTCAAGGCTCGCGATCGAGGTCTGACCGTTCTCGCAGCCGTCTTTCCGCCTGTCCGATCCTCAACGGCTGTTCGAGTGGAGTTGTGAGCTGACGGCTCGTAGCGAGGACAGGTACGCGAACAGGGCGTTGGCCGCAATGACGCCGACTGCCAGCGACAGCGTTGCGGGCAGGCCGATCGGACCCACGAGGGCTCCGGCGAGGCCGGCACCGATGGGTTGTCCGCCCCACGCCAGCATGCGGGCCGTGGTGTTGACGCGGCCCTGAAGTTCGTCCGGGGTCACCAAGTGGCGGACGGTGATGCCGTTGATGATCACCGTCGATGCTGCTGTTTGGAAGACGACCAACGCACACACTCCCAGCACCGGTACGGTGGCCAGAATCCACACGCTGATCGCGCCTGCTTGTACGAGCAAACCGGCGATGGCGATCGTCCCAGCTGTGAACTTTCGGGACAGGCGCGGCAGTAATGCTGTCGAGATCAGGGTTCCAACCCCGAGGGCTGCGAAGAACAGACCCAGCTCGCCGCCGTCCTCGTCGACACCGTACCGCTCGACGGCGGTGACGACGAGGAGGCCGGTCATGATGCCGCCGGCAACACTGTTGCCGGTCCCGATCAGGGTGAGCAGGCGGACAAGTGGGTGACCGTAGATGAAGCGCACCCCGTTGCCGATATCGCGCCACAAATGGGGTTGTTCCGTCCGCGGCGCGGATGTGGGTTCACGTACCCACAGCAGTAGGATCGCGGTCACTGCGAACGTGGCCGCGTTGAGGGCCAGCGCGGCGAACGGCGAGGATGCGGCAATAAGCACACCACCCAATGCGGGCCCGGCCATAGTGATGACCGTTGCCATCGCAGTTTGTCGCCCGACCGCGTCGGCCAGTCGAGCGCGTGGCACCAGTGAGGGCAGCAAACCGAAGCCGGCGGCGTCGAAGAACACCATAGCGGCGGCGCTGACGAACGCTGCAACGAACACGTGTGCCGTCGACAGAGTCGCCATCCAATACGCAGTCGGTATGGATGCCGTTGCAGCGCATGCGGCGAGCGCGGTGACGACCATCGTCGGGCGACGCCGCCAGCGGTCGGCAACGGCACCGGCGAACAGCCCGAACAGCAGGTACGGTGCCGATTCGACAGCGGTGAGAAGCGCAGTGGCTGCGGCACTTCCGGTGGTGCGGTAGATGACGAGCGGAAAGGCTACCAACGCGACGGCAGTTCCGAACCAGGCGACGGTGCGCGCGAGCACCATCAACCGGAACGCGGACCCCAGCGGCGTCGGAGCGTTCGTCGAGCTCACTTGCCGAACACGTTGTCCGCGGTGTTCTCGATGGCGTCGACGATGCGGACTCCGGCAGCCTGGAAGTCGGCTTCGTTCTGCGGGTACACCCGGGAGTTCCGCACCGCTGGTGAGTTCGCGAGCAGAGCCGATATATCTGTCACGGCGGTCGCGGCGTCCGCTTCCGATCCGGCGTATTGCACCAGGACGACGTCGGGTGCAGCGCTCAAGGCTGCTTCGGGGGTGATTTCGGCGAAATTGCCGTCGAAGTCGGCGAATTCGTTGGTCATGCCGAGTGCGTCGACCACTGCGCTGTAGTAAGACCCACTCAAGGCGTAGAGCTTGCCGTCGAAGCTCTGGACAACCGCTGCCGACAGCGGCGCACTGTCGGTGTTCTTCGCTCGTGCTGCGGTGACGCGATCGCGCAGCGAGGTCACGACCTCTGCTGCTTTGTCCGGGACGCCGTAGATGGTGCCGAGGTTGTCCACGTCGGTGTAGACCGCGTCGATTGTCGTGGGCGCGGGCGTGTTCTGGCAGTATTCGCCGAGGACGTAGAGGTTGCCGCCTGCAGCGGTCAGGTCATCGGAGCTTGCCGATCCTTGGCCGCCGAGTTGCCCTTGGTCGTTGGACAGGAACAGATCCGGTGAGGCCCCGATAAGGAATTCGCGTGAGGGTGCATAGTCGTCGGTGTTGGAGGTCAGGCCCGAGAATCGGTCGAGTCCGTCGAATGCGTAACTGCCGTTGGTGTATCCGATCGCGCTGTCGGCGACGCCGAGTGCATCGAGCGTGGCGATGACTCCCGGAGCTCCGAGGAGTACCCGCTCGGGTGGGGCGTCGTAGGTGTAGTCGACGCCGCAACTGGCCACGGTCACCGGGTATGCCGAGGTGCCGCTGTCGGTCTCGGTGCCTGCGGCAGTGGGTTCGGCCTGTCCGCTCGAGCAGGCGGACAGTAGGAGAATGGTTGCGGCGAAGCAAGTTCCGGTTCGTACGGCGATCTTCATGGTTGGCTGCTTTCGGTGCGGGTGTCGAAATTGGGTTGAGTAGCGGTGCAGCTCGCGGTGGATGGGCGGTGCGAGGTGGCGGGTCCGAAATGGACGCAGCGTCGGCCGGTGATCGGGTTGACGGCGATGACCGAGTCGACGCCGTAGACCTCGCGAAGCATGTCCGTTGTCAAGACGTCGGTGGGAGTTCCGTGGGCGACGAGGGCACCGGATTTCATGACGAACAGGCTGTCGCAGTAGGCGGCAGCGAGGTCGATGTCGTGTAGTGCGACAACGACGGTGGCTTCGGTTGCGGTGAGCAGTTCGAGGAGGTCGAGCTGCGCCGAGATGTCGAGGTGATTGGTGGGTTCGTCGAGGATCAGTATCGGAGCTTGTTGCGCGAGGGCCCGAGCTACGAAGACGCGTTGCCGCTCGCCACCGGACAGGGTCGAGATCTGACGGTCGACGAGGTGCGCGATCCCGGCGGCCATCACGGCGGCGTCCACTGCGGCGACATCGACCGCGCCGAAGCGTCGCAGACCGGTGTTGTGCGGGATGCGTCCGAGTTCGATGATCTCCCGTGCGGTGAACTCGAATTCCGGTGAATCGTCCTGCAGGACAACCGCAGTCCTGGTCGCCGATTCACGAGCGCTGAGGCGGCGAAGGTCGTCCTCGCCCAGTACGATCGTTCCGCCTGAGGGCATGAGGGCCCGGTAGAGCGTGCGCAGCAGCGTCGACTTTCCGCTGCCGTTCGGTCCGAGAAGTCCTACAACCGAGCCTGATTCGGCGTGTATGACCCCGTCGGTGAGAATCTTGGCACCGTCGATGGCGACGGCGACACCCTGTGCGCCGAGTTTCATCGAGCCCTCGCCGTCCGCCCGGAGGAGACCAGCAGGTACAGGAAGAACGGAGCGCCGATGGCCGAGGTGACCACCCCGATCGGAAGTTCGGCGGGGGCGCGGAGCACGCGGGCGGCGATGTCCGAGAGCGGTAGGAAGCATGCGCCGAGCAGTGTGGCGGTGACGACGACGCGGCGGTGATCGGCACCGACGAGCAGACGCGCTATGTGCGGGATGACCAGGCCGACGAACCCGATACCGCCTACTTCGGCAACGATGACGCCGGTCAGGACCGACACCACCACCATCAGCGTCATTTGGAATCGCGCGACGTCGATGCCGAGGGAGTAGCCGAGGTCGGTGCCGGAAGCCAGGGCGTTCAGGCGGGCACTGTTCCACATCAGCCACGTCGTGGCCGCCGCAATGACGACCGAGGGCAGCAGCAGGCTCGCCCACGATGCTCCGGCGATCGAACCGAGACTCCAGAACAGCACGCGCTGAGATTGATTGGGAGTGGCGATGGTTTGAAAGAAGAACGTGAACGAGGAGACGAGGTACCCGACGGCGACCCCTGCCAGCACGAGCCGGGTCGGTGTCCATTGCCCTCCGCGGCGGGCGAGGACGAACACCAGCGCGAACGCCAGGAGGCCGCCGATGAAGGCTGCCGCGGACAGCGATACGCCGCCGAGTACCCCGGTGCCGAAGACGATGACGATAACTGCGCCCAGGCTCGCGCCCGGCACGATTCCGATCAGGTAGGGGTCGCCCAACGGGTTACGTACAACGACTTGGATGACCACGCCCGCTATCGCCAGACCCGCGCCGACGACGATGGCGAGAATGGTGCGCGGGACGCGGACCTGCCAGACGATCTGATCGTTGACCGGTGTCGAGGTGTGCGTGCCCGCCATGCCGAGGTGTTGGGCGACCGAGCCCCAGATGTCTCCGAGTCCGATGGTGACAGCGCCGATGCTGACCGACGCCACCGCGATGACCACGATGGCGACGCCCGAGATCGCCAGCAACACGCGAAAGCGTTGGGGCGAGGCGAAGGGCGGTGCGCCCGTGCTGCGCACCGCAGTGGCCGGCGATCGTTTCATCAGGTCTACATCCCGGCAGCTAGTTGTTAATGACAATCAGTGTCGATACAGTAGCGAACACAGTGCGGAGACGACACCTCGGGCTGTGCGTACTGGTGAAGGAGCCGACCCTGATGCATACGGAGATCGCGTCTCTCAGGGAGATTCACGATCGGCTCAACGGCGCAGTCGATCCTGCGCCGACTCAGAGACCCATGAATCGAAACGGTGCCTCGATTCACCTCCCGAAGCCACGCACACTCGACTCGCCGTTCACAGCGCTGGTCCATGCCCGGCGTTCGCGGTACGACTTCGACCCGAGTGGCGAACTGAGCGTGGATTCGGTCGGAACCCTGCTCGGTACCGCGCTCGGACTCGGACGCCGGATCGAGGCCTACGGCGACCGCGAGTACCCGCTGAGCGTGGCACCGACCGCAGGCGGCCTCCGCACCCGCGACACGTTCCTGTTCGCAACCCGCATCGCCGGCATCCGGCCGGGGATCTACCGATACGACATGGCCGATCGTTGTTCGCACGCACATACCGAAGTCTTCGCAGCCGAAACTCGCTGCGATACCCCGATACCCCGATACCGCAATCGGTTGGTCAGTTATGAACACCCTGAAACTAAGCTGTTCCCATGCCCGCCGGACGCTTCGCCCCCAGTCCTTCGGGCGATCTGCATCTCGGCAATCTACGAACCGCACTACTGGCATGGCTCTTCGCCCGCTCCACTGAACGTCGTTTCGTGATGCGCGTCGAGGACCTCGATCGCGTGAAAGCCGGCTCAGAGCAACGTCAACTCGACGACCTCGCGGCAATCGGCATCGACTGGGACGGGCCGATCATGCGGCAATCCGAGCGTCGGGAAATCTACGACGCCACGATTCGCACGCTCACCGCCGCCGGGCTGACGTACGAATGCTTCTGCACGCGTCGGGAAATCCTGCAGGCCGCGTCGGCTCCGCATGCACCCGACGGCGCATACCCGGGGACCTGCAGAAATCTGACCGCTGACGAGAAAGCAGCCAAAGACCGACCACCTGCCATCCGATTGCGCTCGCAGACAACCGAATTCACCGTCGTCGATCAGCTGCACGGTCTCTTCCGAGGCCAGGTGGACGACTTCGTCCTGCGTCGATCCGACGGTGTACCCGCCTACAACCTCGCCGTCGTCGTCGACGATGGCGCGCAAGGCGTCGACCAGATCGTCCGCGGCGACGACCTGCTCACGTCCGCGCCGCGGCAGGGCTACCTCGCTCAACTCTTGGGCCTGACCCCCGCGACGTACGTCCACGTGCCCCTCGCTCTGAACGTCGAGGGCAAGCGCCTTGCCAAGCGCGACGGTGCCGTCACGTTGCGCGAACGGCCCGATGCGTGGGCGCTCATCACCGGCTCCCTCGGCATGCCGGACGTGAAGAACGCCGAGGAACTGCTCGAACAGTGGAAGCCGAGGCTGGTGCCGCGCGAACCGTGGGTGTTCGACCCCTCGATCGTCTGACCACGAACCGATCGAGATCACGTTGCAACGCGACAGAACCCGACTCGAGGACGAATCGGACGTACAGTGACCGCGACAAACTTATCCCGAGGGAGAAGGACACCATGACCTCAGGCGGCTACGACCCCGACAAGGATCCACAGAACCCCGGTGGTTATCCCCCGCCGCAGGGCGGCGGCTACCCACCACCCGGCAACTACCCACCACCCGCGCAAGGCAACTATCCGCCGCCCGGGAACTACCCGCCTCCTCCCGGCGATTACCCCCAGCAAGGCGGCTATCCGCCACCCGGCGGCTACCCACCGCCCGGCGGCTACCCACCGCCCCCACAGGGCAACTACCCGCCGCCTCCGTCGTTCGGTAACTCACCGATGCCGACGCAGCTGTCCGTGGGAACGGCCATCGGCTACGGCTTCGAGAAGTTCAAGCAGAACGCACTCGTCTGGGTCGGCATCGTCCTGATCGCCGCGGTCATCCAGGTCGTACTGAACTACGTGTTGAGCTCCAACAACATCGTCTTCAGCTTGATCTTCAGCGTCATCATCGGTGTCGTCTCACTCCTCATCCAGGCGGCACTCGTTCGCGGCGCTCTGCATGAGGTGGACGGGGTCAAGCCCGCGTTCGGGTCCTTCTTCCAGTTCGGCAATGTTGCCGCCGTCATCATCGCCGGCATCCTCGTCGGCATTGCAACCAGCATCGGCTTCGTTCTGCTGATCATCCCCGGCATCGTCATCACGTTCTTCACGTGGTGGACCTTCCAGTTCGTCATCGACCGCGGCGACGAGCCGATTCCCGCCATCAAGGCCAGCGCGCAGGCAATCGCGTCGAACGGCGGGACCCTCTTCGTCCTCGCGCTCGCCCTGGTCGGCATCAATATCGTCGGCGGCCTCCTCCTCGGCATCGGCCTGCTGGCGAGCATTCCGATCACGATCATCGCCGGAACCTACGCCTACCGCGTCACGGTGCGTGGCCATGTCGCCTGACCTGTAGTCCGCCTCGATGGGCGCGCATCCCACCCCGGGATTCGCGCCCATCGTCGTCTCGGTGCTTGGATTGTCAGGTGACTACTACCCAACACACCGCCCCTGACGGCGGCACCGAGTCTGGGCAGGCCACGTTCGCTCACATCAGCCGGGGCTACTACCCCACCATCGTCGCGTTGTTCGTCGCGACGCTGCTGATCTCGAATGTGGCCGCCAGCAAAGGTGTCGCCTTCTTCGCCTCGTCCGACGTCATGCTCGGACCGTTCCAAATCCTGCCGATCAATACCGACGGCGCATTTTTCCTCTTCCCCCTCGCCTACATCCTCGGCGACGTGCTCAGCGAGGTCTACGGCTTCAGAGCCACGCGCCGGGCGATCTACCTTGGCTTCGGCTCCCTGCTGCTCACGTCCGTGTGCTTCTGGATCGCCATCGAACTCCCCGCCGCCTCGTTCTACGAGAACC
The DNA here is from genome assembly GCF_040686915.1 of Rhodococcus sp. NPDC077669. NCBI lineage: Bacteria > Bacillati > Actinomycetota > Actinomycetes > Mycobacteriales > Nocardiaceae > Rhodococcus > Rhodococcus sp. NPDC077669. The sequence continues at coordinate 22,887 of NZ_JBFBMD010000005.1, forward strand.
AGGCCGCGCTCGAAAGCGTCGTCGGCGTCGTCCCCCGACTGGTCCTCGCCGGTCTCGCCGGCTACACCGTGGGGCAGCTCCTCAACTCCGTCGTGCTGGTCAAGATCAAGGAACGCACCAAGGAAAAGCACCTGTGGGCGCGACTGATCGGCTCGACCATCGTCGGCGAATTCTTCGACACGCTGATCTTCTGCTCCATCGCCGCCGGAGTCATCGGCATCACCACGTGGACCGACTTCATCAACTACGTCATCGTCGGATTCCTGTGGAAGACACTGGCAGAGGTCATCGTCATGCCCATCACGTACCGCGTCATCTCGTACATCAAAAAGCGCGAGCCGTCGTACCAGGATCGCTAGAACGCGACCCATTCCGTACTCAGATCGAAGTAGCGCTCCCGGGCCGTCTCGAACGTGGCGACGGCCCGGGTGCCCGGCCAGTCCTCCGGTGTCATACACGGCGGAAGACCCGGGTCGACGTAGGGAATGACGCGCCATTCGTCGAGCAAAGGCACGAATGTGACAAACGCATCGCGCGGGTTCCGCGCCGGCGACCCGCCGTCGAAAGCGTCGAGAAATGCCCGATGCCGATCAGCGATGCCGGCCAGCTCCCACCACTGCTCGGCACTTTCGCGCAGCGTGCCGGGAGGCGCGACCTCGGACGCGACGAACGTCGTGACGTACTGCGACAACTCCAACGCGTCGACGATGGCAATGGCCTCCGCCGCCAGATATTCGGGCGCGATCCACAATCCTGGTGAGACTGTGCCACAGCCTATTCCGGTGAGTCGTCGCCTCAGCTGGTGGCGCGCCGCGCGTTGCGTCTCGGGAATGGTGAACGAGATCAACCGGAATGGATCGCCGTCGGCCATCCGCCGGAAGCCGAAGATCCGACCGTCTCCCCGAGCGAACATCGCATCGGCCTGCTCGGTGATCCGATAGCCGGTGCGGCCCTCTCGATTAGCTGATTCGACGACGCCCTTCTTCTTCAACCTCGTCACCGCAATGCGCGTGCTTTCCGGTGGCACTCCCAGCGTGTCCATCCAGACGACGAAATCGGCGATGGCAAACCACCCGCCGAGAGGCCGAACGTAGGCTCCGAGCACCGTGCGCACCAAAGAGGTGGCGCTACCTGGACGAGACTCGAAGTCGTCGAGGATGGCCCCGGCGGTGCTAGGCGCGGAGTTCGTCACGAATCGCCACGATACCCAGGTACACCTCGCGGTACGAGGTACTCAGTGGGCTCAACCCCAGCCGAATACCCTGTGGTGCGCGGTAATCTGGGATGACACCCTGCTCCCACAGCCGAGCAGTGATGGCCTTGAAATCTGGGTGGTCGATGGTGACGTGACCACCGCGCCGATTCGAATCCTCGGGTGAGGCGATCTCCACCCCGAGCGGTACCAGCATCTCACGCACGAGTTCGAGGGCGTATTCGGTGAGCGCAACGGACTTCGCACGGATCGCGTCCATGCCCACCTCGGCGATCATCTCGATGGTGTCCTGCATCGCGATCATCCCGAACACCGACGGCGTACCACTGATGACGCGTCGAATGCCCTGTGCCGGAACGTAACCCTGCGCCATCTCGAACGGATCGGCCCGGCCCATCCACCCCCAGATCGGCTGCACGAAGTCGGCCAGAAGATCACTGCGCACGTACGCGAAGGCCGGCGATCCCGGACCTCCGTTGAGGTACTTGTAGGTGCACCCGACGGCCAAATCGACTCCCCACGAATCGAATTCGAGCGGCACCGAACCGACGGAATGGCACACGTCCAACAGCATCAGTGCGCCGGCTTCGTGCGTGATACGCGTCGCCTCGGCCACGTCGACAAGGAAGCCTGACCGGTAGGCGACGTGGGTGATCACCACCAGGGCGGTGTTCTCCCCCACCACCTCGGCGAGTTGTTCCGGTTCGATGCCTCCGCGGCGGTCCGTCTCGATCCATCGCAGGGTCATATTCAACTCGGCCGCAATACCTTCGAGCAGGTATCGGTCGGTCGGGAAGTTGTCGCGGTCGATGATGATCTCGGTGCGGCCGGGCCGCATGGCGATCGCCGCCCGCGCCAGCTTGTACAGCAGTACCGTCGTCGAATCGCCGATGGTGGTCTGCCCGGGCGCGGCCCCGAGGGTGGCGTCGGCCAGGGCGTCGCCGATGGTGACGGGGAGGTCGAACCACTGCTCGTCCCAGCCGCGAATGAGGCGTCCGCCCCAGGCGTCGGTCATGAAGGCATTGATGCGTTCGACGCTCGCCTTGGTCGGCCGGCCCAGCGAGTTGCCGTCGAGATACGCGCTGATCGACGGGTCGTCACTGCCGAGGAACTTGTCACGATAGCTGCGGAGCGGGTCCTTGTTGTCGAGTTCGACTGCACGTTCCATCATCGGCCGATTTCCGTTCTCACAGCGAGTAATTCGGGAAAGAACGTGAGTTCGAGTGCTTTCTGCAAGAACCCGACGCCACTCGACCCTCCCGTCCCGCTCTTCATTCCGATGGTGCGCAGCACCGTGCGCATGTGGCGGAATCGCCAGAGCTGGAAGTTCTCCTCCAAGTCGACGAGCTCCTCGAATGCCTCGTACACCGCCCAATGTTCGGTGTGGTTCTCGTAGACGAACTTGATCAGCGGCATCAGGTCCTCGTTGAACGTGTATGCCGTCGCGACATCACGGTCGAGGGCCGATGCCGGTACGTCGTATCCCTGCCGTGCCAACGACCGCCAGAAGGCGTCGTACAGGCTGGGCTCGCGCAACAGAGTCGAAAGCATCTCATGCGCAGCAGGATCGGACTCGAAGACCGTCAGCATTCCCGGATTCTTGTTGCCCAGCACGAACTCCACGGCCCGGTACTGATACGACTGGAACCCCGAGGAGTTGCCGAGGAAGTCGCGGAACTGGGAGTACTCCGTCGGGGTGAGTGTCGCCAGCACCGACCACTGCTCGGTGAGCGTCTTCTGGATGTGCTTCACCCGGGCCACGCACTTGAGTGCGGTACCGATGTCGTCGGCATCGAATGCGGCTCGCGCGGCAAGGGTCTCGTGCAGCACCAGCTTGAGCCACAGCTCGGTGGTCTGGTGCTGGATGATGAACAGCAGTTCGTCGTGATGCTCGGGGGTGCTCACCGGTTTCTGAGCGCTGAGCAGCGTATCGAGGTCGAGGTAGGACCCGTAGCTCATGCGGTCACTGAAATCGGTGACGACGCTCTTCTCGATATTCCGGGTGTTCGCTTCGACGCTCATGGATCGTCCTCGAGGTGGTGGGCTGGTGAGATCAGCGTATTACATCAATGTGCCGACCGCTAGGCATCTGTAAGCTAGCGAATGCCGCGAATCCGTACGGCACCGATCAGCGCAGCGATGCTGACCAGGGACACCGCCAGGATGTAGTAGCCCGGGGACACCGCCTGACCGGTCGCGGCCACCAGAGCGGCCGCGATGGTCGGAGTGAATCCACCGAAGATCGCCGTGGTGACGTTGTATCCGAACGACAGGCCGGTGGCCCTCGAATGGACCGGGAACGCGTCGGACATCACCGACGGCAGCGCACCGAAGTACAGCGCCTTCAGCAATCCGAGCACGGTCATGACGAGCGCGAGGGTGAGGAACGACGGCACCGCAATGAGCCACATGAAGAGCGGGACGACGCTGACGCCGATCGCGATCGCCGACGGCAACATGATCTTGATGCGTCCCACCTTGTCGGACAGCTGGCCGACGAACGGTGTCACCACCGTCAGGATGACGCCGGTGATCATCAATGCTACGAACGACAGCGAATTGTTCAGTCCCAGTTGCTTGATACCGAAGGTCGGCAGGTACTGCAGAATGAAGTTCAGCGCGGTGGACACCACCAGCACACCGCCGGCGATGAGAATCCCGCCCCACTGATTCCGAAACAGATCGCGCACAGGCGATTTCGGGGTGTCCGACGCGGCGACGACGGCCGGTGATTCGTCGACGTGACGTCGGATGAACCATCCCACCGGGCCCACCATGAGCCCGAAGACGAACGGCACTCGCCAACCCCAGTCGACCATGCTGGCCTCGGACAACACCGCGGTCAATCCGGCGGTGAACGAGGCCGCCATCAGCGTAGCCAGTCCCTGGCTGGCGAACTGGAAGCTGCCGAAGAATCCGCGGCGCTTGCCGTTCTGTTCGACGAGAAAGGATGTGGCCGCGCCAAATTCGCCACCGGCCGCGAAGCCCTGAATCAGGCGCGCGACGATGATACCGATCGGAGCGAGGATGCCGATGTCGTCGTAATTGGGCATGAAGGCGATCAACGCGGTGCCGAGCACCATCAGGCGAATGCTCATCACCAGAGCCTTCTTTCGCCCTTTCCGGTCTGCGTAGGAGCCGAGGATCAGTCCGCCGAGGGGGCGAATCAGATACGAGACCCCGAAGACCGCGAACGTCTGCACCAGTTGCACGCCGGGGTCAGCCGAGGGAAAGAAGTTCTGCCCGATGTAGATGGCAAACAACGCGTAGATGGCGATGTCGAACCATTCGAGAGCGTTCCCGATGGTCGCGGCCGCGATGGCCCGGACCGGATTCTTCACGGACACAACGGCTTCACCCGCGCCGTCACGATCGGGAGTTCGATGAACGTGTGCAGTGGACATGTCGGATTCTCCGGTGGTGTTCAGGAGCGCGAGGCGCTGGCGGATTCGAGCGGTGCGTCGCGGTCGTCGTCTGTACCCGCACCGAGGTCGAAGAACAGGCCCGTGGCCATGGCGAGTCCCTCGCGCGCAACGGATGCGAGCATGTGTTCGTCGGGTGCATGTTGACGGCATCCCGGGTAGGAGTGCGGCATCCAGACCGTCGGAATTCCGAGAGTGTCGGTGAATACGTGATTGGGCAGTGACCCACCGATGTTGGGCAGCACGGTGACCGGGGACCCGACGGTGCGCTCGACCGACTGGGCGACCGTGCGAACCCAGGGGTCGTTCGGGTCCGTTCGGCTCGCAGGAAACGAGATGCCGAGTTCGACGGCGACCATCGAGTACCCGTGCGCGTCGAGGTGTCGTCGTAACCGCGCGCCGAGATCGTCGAGGTCGGTCCCGACGACGTACCGCAGCTGCAACCGCGCTCGCGCCTGGCCCGGAATCGCATTGACCGGTTCGACGATGTTGCCGGCGCTCATGGCGATCACTTCGAGAGTGTTCCACCCGAAAACCCGCTCTGCAGGCGACAATTCGGTGGCCGACCAGCCGGAGTCGACCACCGGATCGCCCGGGGTGCGTCCGACCTCGATAGCTCTGAGCGCATCGACGACGGACTCGGGAATGCGCTCGGGCACCAAGCCGTCGAGCTGGATACGGCCGTGACCGTCGACGAGCGTCCCGATGGCACCGGCCAGGGTGGTCGCGGGGTTGCGGAGCAGTCCACCCCAGTTGCCCGAGTGGTAGCCGCGCTCACGTAGGTCGACGAGGTCGAAGTCCACGCCCCCACGGGCACCGAGAAACAGTGTGGGCGTCTGGGCGTCGAGGCGTGGTCCGTCCGAGGCGATCAGCACGTCGGCAGCGAGTTCGCCTCGGTGATCCGACACGAATTGTTCGAGTCCGGGTGAGCCGATCTCCTCACCGGTCTCGAACAACAGCGTCAGGTTGAATCCCAACGATCCGCGGGCGTCGAGAACCGTCCGCAGTGCCGCGAGGTTCACCAGATGCTGACCCTTGTTGTCGGCCGTTCCGCGCCCGTAGAGCCGGCCGTCTCGCTCGACGAGAGTCCACGGCGACAATCCGTCCGACCAGTCCTCGGCCATGCCCAGAACCACGTCGGCGTGGCCGTAACAGAGCACGGTCGGCAGTTCGGGGGCCTCGTGACGGGTGGCGATCAGGAAGGGACCACCCTCCTCGACCGGGTTGGAATAGGTCTCGACCGCACACCCGAGCGCCTCGAGCCTCGACACGAGCAGATCCTGGAGATATGCCGACAACGCAACTCGACCAGCCGTCGACTGACTTTCCGAGGGGACCGACACGAGCTCGGAGAGTTCACGATGGAACGCACCCGAATCGTAGAAGTCCTTGGCCTGTGCGATCACATGCTCGCGGTTCATCGAATCTCCCTCGCCGTCGGCCTGGTGTTCGCCTGACAGTAGCGAGCCCGATACCGTCTACACCATTGCCGATTGACGCTCCCTGCGTTGCTTTCACGGCAACGCTGAGGCCGGGCAGAGGTTCGATGACAATCACGTGTCACCGCCGTGACAGTGCTGTGAAAGAAGGGGTGATTTCGTTGCATCTGATGCCCTCCGCGCTGACGTACTTCTGCGAAGTAGCGAGAACGGGGTCGGTCACCGAGGCGGCCGCAACACAACATCTGGCCGCGTCGGCGGTCAGCAGACAGATCGCCAAGCTCGAACGTGACATCGGCGTGCCGCTCTTCGCGCGACATGCCCGGGGAATGACACTCACCGAAGCGGGCCATCGCCTCCTCGCCCACGCGCGCAGACACGAAGTGGAATCGTCGACTCTCATCGCCGAAATACGCAGCGTCGACGCCACCGAACACGGCAGCGTCACCGTCGCCTGCACCGAAGGTTTCTCGCAGTCCGTCGTCCCACGGGCCATGGCGTCGGTCCATCGGACTCACCCGTCGGTCACCTTCACTTTGGACGTGGTGGGACCGGACGAGGCCAGCCGACGGGTGGTCGACGCCCGCGCGGACGTCGCGGTCACCTTCTCGCTCGGTCGACGCACCGACGTGACGGTCGAACATTCCGTCACCGTGCCCATCTGCGCCGTCGTCGCGCTCGGTCACCCGCTCAGCGACCGAGCCAGCGTCGATCTGGCTGACATCTGCGCCTATCCCCTCGCGCTGTCGACCACCGGCTCGAGTCAACGCGAATTGTTCGACGCCGGAATCCGTCTGGAGGGACTCTCACCCCACGTCGGTCTGCAATGCGAGCGGCTGGCGCCGATACTGGAGTTCGCTCGCTCGAGCGACGGCGTCGCACTCGTCAGCGACCTGGGTGGTGACCGCAAATCGGGCCTGACGTACATCCCCCTCGTGCATCCGGTGTTCGCTCAGCGCCGGGCCGAAATTCACACGATGCGCGGTAGGCCGCCGTCGGCCCGAATCGTGGCTCTGATCGACGCGTTGACCGACATTCTCGAGGCCGCGGGATAGTGGCGGGACCTCGAACTGGCCTATCCTCGAGGTAACCGAATCGAGTGAGGGATCGCAGTGCGAAGAGCGTCCGGACAGTTGGAGGAGTCGATCCTCGATTTGCTCGGCGAGCACACGGAACTCTCGGTGGCCCAGGCCCGCGAGCATCTGGGCTCGGATCTCGCGCACACCACCGTCATGACCGCATTGGTGCGCTTGCACGGCAAGGGGCTGGTCGATCGCGAGCGTCGAGGACGGTCGTACGTCTACACCCTCAACGCCCCGGTCGACGAGATCCCGGCGCTTCGGGCCGCGATGCGAATGCGCACCGAGCTCGGCACACGAGCCGAGCGCGCCGACGTACTGGCCAGCTTCGTGGCCGCACTCGACCCTGAGGACGAGGCGACGCTGCGAGAGTTGCTCGCCAAATCGGACGCAGCCGAGCACCATCGATGACTCTGCTCCTGATCGTCGCCGTATTGCCGTGGGCGCTGTCGCTGCTCCTTGGATTCGGAGCCGACCGCATCGACCGTCGTCTCAACCCCTCGACCGCCGTGGTGCTGCTGCCCATTCTGTCTGTGGTCACGGCGTTCTCGGCGCTCGCGTCCCTGACTGCGCTCGCCGCGGTCTTCCTGGCGACGAGTCGGGCCGTGTGGGTGACACTGGGAATCGTGATCTGCGCGTGGATGATCTGGCGGTCGGTCGAAGTGGCCCGCCATATTCGACGCGTCGTCGCCAGTACGTCCATCGCATCCGAATTCGGTGACGAGGCGCGGGCGACGGGCGGCATCGTCGTGGTCGACTCCGACGTTCCTGACGCTTTTGCCGTCCCCTCCGGCGGAGGTGCCGTCGTGATCACTACCGGCCTCGCGGAAGCGTTGTCGGACAACGAATTACGAGCAGTGATCGAGCACGAGCGCGCCCATCTGCGGCACCGTCACAGCGTGTGGATCCAGATGTGCGAAATCGCGGCCCGCGTCGATCCGGTTCTCGAACCGTTGACCGCGAAGGTACGGCACGCGGCGGAGCGTCAGGCAGACGAGAGTGCGGCAAGGCTGGGACGGCGAGAGACGTTGTCTGCCATCGCCAGAACCTCTTTGCTCCGGAATCAGCTCGACCGTGGAACTCGCACCCTCGCCAGTACCGGTGGCGACGTCGTGCGGCGGGTCCAAGCCCTCGGTGAACCACCGCAGCATCGCCCCGACCGTGGAATCCTGGCCGCCGGCGTGGTCCTCGTCCTCGCCTTCGCCGTCATCTCGGTGGCATTGTTCGACGTCGTCCAAGATGTGGTGGCACCCGAAACCGGGGAAGCTGCCACTTCGATCTTCCGCTGATCTCGGTCAGATACCGGCAACGCCCGCCAGTTGGCCGATCGCATAGGTGACGGCCATCGCGATCGCACCACCGATCACGATGCGAGTCATCGCCGGCCGACCCGGCGCACCGCCGAGACGCGCGCTGATGCTTCCGGTCAAGGCCAAAGCCAGCAGCACCACGACGAACGTCACCGGAACGCGCAGCGACGGCGGCAGCAACAGAATGGACAGCAACGGCAGCAGGGCACCGCTGACGAACGACACCGCAGACGAGCCGGCCGCCTGCCACGGATTGGTCAGCGCATCCGGGTCGATGCCCAACTCGATGTCCACGTGGGCGGCAAACGGATCGTGCTCGGTGAGTTCGCGAGCGACGGTCTGTGCCGTGTCGGCCGACAGGCCCTTGGCCTCGTACAGTGCCGCGAGCTCGGCCAATTCCTGCTCGGGTTGCTCGTCGAGTTCTCGGCGTTCCTTGATCAGCAGAGAACGCTCGGCGTCACGTTGCGTGCTGACCGAGACGTACTCCCCCAGCGCCATGGACACCGCTCCGGCGACGAGCCCCGCGACACCAGCGGTGAGCAGCGACCCTCTGTCCGTGGTGGCGGCCGCGACGCCGACGACCAGGCCGGCGGTGGAGACGATGCCATCGTTGGCACCCAACACCCCGGCCCGCAGCCAGTTCAGCCGACCGGACAGATCACCGTGCGGTTCGTGCTCGTGCAGGCTCGGCTCGGGCTCACTCATCGACGGCCGTTGCCGATACGTCGTCCCACGCGGCGCGAGCGCCGGACTCTCCGATTCTGTACACCTGGACGATTGTGGTCGCTCCGATCACTACTGCCAAGACCACGACGACAATCGACTGCCACCGCACGGGCGCGTTACCGCGACGCTCACGCAGATGCAGGAACACGAGCAGCGCAGCGACGATCACCAAGCCGACGGAGAAGTAGATCATCCAGTCACCGATCTCGGTGTGCTGCTCCACCGCCGCGGTCTCGGGTACGCGCTTCTCGAGCCACTCGCCTGCCTCGGTGGTCAGCGGAGTCAGCGCCAGCGTGAACACCGCCAGGGCTGCGATGAGCCACACCAGCCTGCTGCGCACACCGGTCCAGATACTGGCCGCAATGGCGAGCAGCGCGGTCAACGGTGCCAGCACCACGATGAAGTGAACGAGCAGAATATGGGCCGGAAGGCCGTTGAAGGTGGACATGCGTTCTCCCGCTGGATTCGAAGTCGCGTGCACCTCACGCACCGTAGATACTACACATCGTGTAGTACATAGGTGGTCGGGTTTCGCCACGCCGAGTCCGGTTCTGCGACGCCTGCCGTCAGGATCTGCTCGAATCGCCGACCGAGCTCCATCACGGTGTTCTGGTCGAACAATGCTGTGGAATAGACGATATCGACCGTAGTCTCGATAGCCTTCCCTTCGTCGTCCCGCCGTTCGGTGACGTGAAAGTGGAGATCGCACTTGGCGATGTCGATCGGCTGCGGCGTGATCTCGACGTGCACGTCCCCCATGTCGAGGGTCGCGGAGGTGAAGACATCCAACGACAGCGCAACCTGAAAGATGGGATGCCGCGCTTCCGACGACTCCGCAGCGACGGCAGTCACGACATCTTCGAACGGCACCGTCGCATGGTCGAAGGCCCGCAGTTCGCTGGCCCGGGCCGCCTTCACGACGTCTTCGACGGTTGTCGCCGCTGCGATCTCGGTCCGGATGGCAACGGTGGTGGTGAACGTTCCGACGACCTGCTCGAGGTTCGGGTCGTCGCAACCGGCAACCGGGGTTCCGATGACCAGATCAGTGGACGCTGTCATCTCGGCGAGCAGAATCAACAGCGCTGCGCGCAGCACGGTGAATCGTCCTGTCACGCAGCGTTGTGCGAGACCGGACATTCTCTGCGTGGCGTGTGCATCGAACCGTAGCGTTGTGCGTGCGCCGGAGAAATCCCAGTCCTGTGCTCGCGGCCGGTCCAGTGGCAAGTCCCTCGACCTGGGTATGTCCGCCAGCTCTGCGCGCCAGAAGTCCAGATCGGCCGATACGTCTCGTGTGCAGGCCCAGACGCTGTAATCGGCGTAGTACAAGGGTAATTCGGGCCACGACGGCGTGGTGCCGGTCATCCTGGCGTGATACGCGACGACGAAATCCGACGCCAACAGCCCCAGTGACCACCCGTCCGCGGCGATGTGGTGAATGGCGCACGCAAGCACGTGGCGATCGGGCGCTACTGCGAACAGGCGCGCTCGGATCGGAACCTCGGTGCGCACGTCGAAGGCTTGCTCGAGGATCTGCGTCACCGCGGCATCGTCGAAGTGGTGGACAACGAGATTCGGTGCGACGCCGGCAGAATCCGGTTCGACCACTTGCACCGGGACCCCGTCGACATCCGGGTAGCGCGTACGCAGCGTGCTGTGTCGATCGATCAGGTCGGTCAAGGCCTGCGCGGCTGCTACTGCGTGGAACTCCCCGGAAATCGTGACCGTGAACGGCAGGTTGTACAGCGGAAGCCGTGCGCTTCGATCGATGTGGCGTTGCTGCGGCGCGAGCGGAATTGCGACTACCCCCTCCGAAATTCCGCATTCGGGCCGCGAATTGTCCTGCCGCTCAACCAGACGACGCTCATCGATACATGCAGCCAACGCCTGGACGGACGGCGCACCGGCGAGGTCTCGCACACCGATGTCCGCCGATGTCTCGGCCCGCACCGACGCAACGACTCTGGTCGCCGCCAGCGAGTCGCCTCCGAGGTCGAAGAACGACGCGGTGCAATCGACACCGTCCCTGCCGAGCACGCGCGCGAACGCGGCCGCCACGATTTCCTCGGTGGCACCGGACGGTTCGCTTCGAGCACCGGTCGTCGACGTGGTGAGGTCCGGCGCGGGAAGTGCACCGCGATCGACCTTCCGATTGATGGTCAACGGAATCTCGTCGAGAACCGACAGGGTCGACGGCACCATGTGGGTAGGCAGTCTCTGTGCGAGATCCCGACGAATGGCCTCGGTGTCGAGCACGTGCCCGGCGCGCGCGGCCACGACGTACCCGTCGATACGCAGATCACCAGTGTCGCTGCGACGCAACGCAGACGATGCCGATACGACCTCCGGATGCGCCCGTAGCGCTGCGTCGACCTCACCCAGTTCGACGCGATTTCCCCGAATCTTGATCTGATCGTCGATGCGGCCGAGGAACTCCAGCGTGCCATCTTCGCGCCGGCGCGCCCGGTCTCCGCTACGAAACATCCGAATCCCATTGCTACTGAACGGGTTCGCGACGAACCGCGCCGATGTGTCCACGGTGCGACCGAGATATCCCCGCGCGATACCGGACGTCTCGATGTAGATCTCACCGACCGCACCCGATGGAACCGGCCGTAGGGTGCGATCGAGGAGGTGAATCACCGCACCCACCATGGCTCGTCCGATTCCGTCGGTGCTGCCCGGACGCAGCGGCGCCGTCATCGTCACACTGCAGGTCGTCTCGGTGGGGCCGTAGGCGTTGAGCAGTCGCCGACCCGTCGACCAGCGGTCGACCGTATCCTGCGGGGCTGCCTCACCGCCGATGATGATCGTCCCGACACCCACCAGCGCTGCGGGCTCCATCGTCGCCAGAACCGAGGGCGTGATCAAGAGATGGGTAATAGCCTGTTGGGCAATCACATCGGACAGTTCCGAGCCACCGTAACTACTTGTCGGTGCGATCACCACTGCCGCGCCTGCACTCGCTGCGGCCAGCATTTCGACTAGGGCGGTGTCGAATCCGGGTGAGGCGAGATGACAGACCCGCGACCTGGCGTCGAGGTCGTAGCTGCGTCGGATCTGTTGCACCAGAGCGGAGATTCCATCGTGGGTGACGACGACACCCTTGGGTGTACCGGTGGATCCCGAGGTGTAGATGACGTAGGCCGCCTGGTGCGGTGCGGTCGACGCCGTCCTATCGTTCGAGCTTCCCTTTGCGACAACGTTCTCGATGTTCAGCCACTCGATCGCGCCCGATTCGTTGCCGGCCGTGCACAGACCCAACACTGCTGCGCTGTCGTGCACGACGAACTGCGCCCGCTCGCGGGGGTGATTCGGGTCGACAGGAACGTACACCGCGCCCACTCGCGCGATTGCCCAGAACGCGACGACTCCCTCCACCGACCGGCCGATGCGCACGGCCACCCGGTCCTCGATGCCGATTCCTCGGGCAGTCAGAACAGATGCGAGGGCAGCAACTCTCGTGGCCAACTCTGCGTAGGTGACCGACACATGCGCATCGTGAATCGCAATTCGATTGCTGCAGTTCATGATTGCCTCGGTCAACGTCTCGTTCAGAGAACCGTGCTCGGTCACGGCCGCGCCGACCGAAGCGGACGCCACATCACGCTCGTCGGGGAGGAACAGGTCGAGGTCGGCCACTGCCGTGTCGCCGTAGCCGGATGCGGCGAAACGGTCGAGGAAGTGCAGGAACCGTTCGTGGTGGCGAGCGAGGTCGCTCGGGGTGTACGCGGCAGGGTTGGCCTCGAAGTCGATGCGCGGACGAGCTCCGCCTCGACCGGGATAGATGTTGACCGCAAGGTCCGGCACCGGACCCGTGGCCAGAATGTTGATCTCGCCGTCGACATCGCCGAGGGACACCGTGTTCGCGAACATCATCACGTTGATCGTCGGCCCGAAACGGCCGGCGCGCAGTGCACGTCCACTCTCCGACGCCGGGGGCCTGCTGCGTTGATGTCGCAGCACGGCTGCGATGGCGACCTCGGTCGATTTGACCACGCTGTTCACTGTCGCCGACCCGATGCCCGGCAGCCGCAACGGAACCACATTCGACAACGACCATCCGGCTCGGCGCAGAAGTGCTGTGGGCCGTGCAGATACGGGCAAGGACAGATCGACGTCGTCGGTGTCGTTCATGCGCGCGAGATAGGCGGCGAATGCTGCGATGACCACCGTCGACGTGGGTTGACCGCAGTCGGCCCGAGAAATGGTTCGATCTTCGCCCACGACGATGGGCACGAATGCAGGCGTGGCGGCCGGGCTTAGGGGCGCGGTGTACCCCATCTCGGTGGATTCCCAGTACTCCCGATCCCGCCGTGCGCGAGTGGATGCGTGATAGCGCTCGTCCTCGGCGAGAAGTGCCGCGGGAGTCGTCGGCTCGATCAGCGGTGGCTCCACTCCGTCCTGTACTGCGGCATATAGAGCCGCCGCCCGCTCGAGAACCTTCATCGAGGCATAGCCGTCGAGCGCGATGTGGTGGGCTCTGGTGTACCAGAACACGCGATCGTCCCCGACGCGGAGGACACGCAACCGTACGAGCTGACCGTCCGTCGACAGCGGTGTTCGACAATCGTCGTTCATCCACTGTCGGGCCGCGTCTGCCGGAGAGTCGTGCTCACGGAAGTCGAGGATCTGCACTGCGTCGGTCTCCGCCGCCTCGAACCGCTGCGTCGGGAGGCCGTCGATCTCGACGATGCGCATCGTCGACGACGAGTACTCTCGATGCGCCGCGCTTCCGCTGTTAACCAGGGTATCCAGGTCCACAGCACCGACGAGATCGACGTAGTACGCGATGGCGAAGGGCGCGTCCGGCATGAATTGCTGAGCCATCCAGATATCGGCCTGCGCCGAAGTCAGAGGCAAGGCGTCGAACATTGTGGTCCCCCCACGGCGGTTCCAGCTACTACATGATCTGTAGTAACAATGTACGCCGCTGCCAGAGTCGAACACTGGCGAGATCTCGACAGCCGTGCTGGCCTGGGGTGTCGTATGGTCGGTGCGTGCCGCCGAACAACCACTATCACCACCTGATGTTCGGCCCTGCCGCGATTGCGCGGCAGCAGGTCGACGGCAGTTACACCGCCTACGGCTCACAGACCGAGCGACCCGACGACGGCCCGATGCCACTCGACGATCGCGAGAAGGCGATGATCCGCGCCCTGGATCAGTTCCAGATCGCCACCGTCACCGAGTCCGGGTGGCCCTACATCCAGTACCGCAGTGGACCGAAGGGATTTCTCCAGGTTCTCGACAACCACACTCTGGGTTTCGCCGATTTCGCCGGCAACCATCAGTACGTGACGGCGGCCAATCTCGATCACGACGATCGCGTCGCGATCTTCCTCGTGAATTACCCTCTGCGGCAACGACTCAAGCTCTACGGACGGGCACGTACGATCGAGGCCGCGGACGATCCCGAACTACTGGAGCGACTCAAAAAGATCGGTGACCTGACCGTCGCGGCCACCTGCGAACGCAGCGTCGTCATCCACGTCGAGGCATTCGACTGGAACTGCACGCGCAGCATCATCCCGCGCTACGACGCGGCGTACCTCGCGGACCTGTCCGAGGTATACCAGCGCAAAGCTGCCGAACGGGAAACCGAACTACTGCAGCGTATTTCGGAGCTGGAAGATCAGCTCAGGCAGTCTTCGACGCATAGAACCGGCCCAGATACTCCGTCTTGAACTCGGTGAATCGCTGCTGCTCGATCGAAGCGCGGATGTCGTCGACCAGCTTGACCGTGAATCGCTCGTTGTGAATCGTGCACAGCGTCGAGGCAAGCATCTCCTTCGCCTTGAACAGGTGATGGATGTAGGCCTTGGTGTAGTGCGCGCAGGTGTAGCAGTCGCAGTTCTCGTCGATCGGGGTGAAATCGCGCCGATGCTTCGCGGTGTTGATGTTGAAGCGGCCCGTGGGCACATAGATCGCCGCATTGCGCGCCACCCGTGAGGGATTGACGCAGTCGAAGGTGTCGGCACCGTTCTCGATTGCGACGAAGAAGTCGTCCGGCTCGCTGATCCCGAGCATGTGGCGCGGCTTGTGTTCGGGCAGTTCCTCGTTCACCCACCGAGTGATGGTGCCCAGGTTCTGCTTCTCGAGTGCGCCGCCGATTCCGTAGCCGTCGAAGCCGCGGCCGGTCTCACCGGTGATCGTCTCGAGGTCGTGCGCGGCCTTGCGTCGCAGGTCCTCGTACTGCGCTCCCTGGACCACTCCGAACAGCGCCTGGTACGGCTTGTCGGCACGCTCGACGGTGAGGCGTTCGTGTTCGAGGACGCATCGCTTCGCCCATGCCTGGGTGCGGTCGACCGACTTCTCCTGATACCCGCGGGTATTCATCAGCGTGGTCAGCTCGTCGAACGCGAACATGATGTCGGCTCCGAGCCGATGCTGAATCTGCATCGACACCTCGGGAGTGAATCGATGCTTCGAGCCGTCGAGATGGGACTTGAATGTGACTCCGTCGTCGTCGACGTGGGCCAATCGTTCCTTGCCCTCGGCGATGACGTCGTCGGACTCCACCCGTGAGGCATCCATCGAGATGACCTTCTTGAACCCGACACCGAGGGACATCACCTGGAAGCCGCCGCTGTCGGTGAACGTGGGCCCGTCCCAGTTCATGAATTTGCCCAGGCCGCCTGCCTCGTCGACGATGTCCGAGCCCGGCTGCAGGTACAGGTGATACGCGTTGGCGAGTACCGCCTGTGCGCCGAGTTCCTTCATCGCCTCCGGCAGCACCGCTTTGACGGTCGCCTTCGTCCCCACCGCAATGAACGCGGGGGTGGCGATATCGCCGTGCGGGGTGTGGATGGTGCCGGTGCGTCCGAGCTCACCGTCGAGCCGGGTGCCGATATCGAAGCCGAAATTGGAAGAACTCACCGCGTCAGTATGCGGCTTCGCCGCTTGTGAGTGGAAATTCGTAGCCCACTACGATTTTCCACTCACGTGCGGCGCCAGCCGCCTAACTGCTGTAGAGCCGGTAATACGCACCCTTGGCCTCGAGCAATTCCTCGTGATTGCCCTGCTCGACGATGCTGCCGTTTTCCATCACGACGATGGTGTCGGCGTCACGGATGGTCGAGAGACGATGCGCGATAACGAAACTGGTGCGGTCGTTGCGCAGCGCTGCCGTCGCCTTCTGCACCAGCAGTTCGGTGCGAGTGTCCACCGAGCTGGTGGCCTCGTCGAGGATCAGGATCAGCGGCTTGGCCAGGAAGGCACGGGCGATGGTGATGAGCTGCTTCTCACCGGCGCTGACGTTGTTGCCCTCCTCGTCGATGATCGTGTCGTATCCGTCGGGCAGCGAATGCACGAACTTGTCCACGTAGCTCACCCGAGCCGCCTCGAGAATCTCTTCCTCACTGGCGGTCGGGTCACCGTAGGCGATGTTGTCTCGGATGGTGCCGCCGAACAACCACGTGTCCTGCAACACCATGCCGGTTCGTGAACGCAACTCGTCGCGAGTCATCTTGCGTGTGTCGACGCCATCGAGTGTGATTCGGCCGGAATCGATCTCGTAGAACCGCATGATCAGGTTGACCAGCGTGGTCTTGCCGGCACCGGTGGGTCCGACGATCGCCACCAGATGTCCCGGATCTGCGGTGAGCGACAGGTTCTGAATGAGCGGCTGCTCCGGCGAGTAGCTGAACGAGACGTCGTCGAACACGACGCGTCCGCGGCGCTCCGTCGGGCTGGACGCAGGCACGACGTCCGGGTCTTCCTCGTCGGCGTCGAGCACCTCGAAGATGCGTTCGGCGGACGCGACTCCGGACTGAATCAGGTTGATCATCGCGCCGACCTGCGACAGCGGCTGAGTGAACTGCCGCGAATACTGAATGAACGCCTGCACTTCGCCCAGGCTCAGTGTTCCCGACGCCACGCGAAGGCCGCCCACGACGGCGACGACGACGTAGTTGATGTTTCCGAGGAACATGATGATCGGCATGATCAGGCCCGAGATGAACTGCGCCCGGAAGCCTGCTTGGAAGAGCTTCTCGTTGCGGTCACCGAACTCGCGTTCCACCTCCGCCTGGCGGCCGAACGCCTTGACGATCTCGTGGCCGGTGTAGGTCTCTTCGATCTGCGCGTTGAGCTTGCCGGTGTGCTTCCACTGCGCCACGAAGTGCGGCTGCGACCTCTTGGCGATCAGCGCGGTCACCAGGAACGAGGCCGGGATCGTCAGCAGCGCAACCAGAGCGAGCAACGGCGAGATCCAGATCATCACGCCGAGGATGCCGAGCACGGTCAGGATGCCGGTGATGAGCTGGCTCAGTGTCTGCTGCAGGCTGGTCGAGACGTTGTCGATGTCGTTGGTGACGCGGCTGAGCGTCTCGCCTCGGGCATTGTTGTCGAAGTACTGCAGCGGCAGGCGATGCACCTTGGCCTCGACGCTGCCGCGCAGCAACAGAATTCGACGCTGCAGCGCGATGTTGAGGATGTAGCCCTGAGCCCACGCCAGCAGTGCAGACACTACGTACAGTGCGAGAACCCAGAGCAACACCGTTCCGACGGCACCGAAATCGATTCCCGCACCGGGCGTCACGTCCATGCCCGAGACGAGGTCGGCGACGGTGTCGTTACCGGCGGCCCGAAGGCCGTCGACCGCTTGTTCTTTCGTCTGCCCCGGTTCGAGATCTCCGCCGACGACTCCGTTGAAGATGAGGTTGGTCGCATGCCCGAGGACGGTCGGCGCAGCGACGCTGAGGACGACGCTGACGATTCCCAGCACGAGCATCAGGCTCAGCAGGAATCGTTCTGGAGCAAGCAAACCGATGACGCGTTTGAACGAGCCCTTGAAGTTCTTGGCTTTCGTGGCCGGCAGTGCCTTCGCGACGCGACTGCCCTTCTTCTTCTCCAAGGAGGGCTTGGCCGCGGAATCCTTGGTGGTGTCGGTGTCGGTGTCGGTCACAGTGCACCTGCAACTTGCCGCTGCGAGTCGACGATCTCGGCGTAGGTGGGGCAGGTGGCCATCAGTTGCTCGTGGTTACCCACGCCCACCGGCTTTCCGTCGTCGAGCACGAGTATCTGGTCGGCGTCGACGATGGTCGACACCCGTTGAGCCACAACGATCATGCATGCATCTCGCGTCACCGGCCGCAGCGCCGCACGCAGTTTCGCGTCGGTGGTGAGGTCGAGAGCGGAGAAGGAATCGTCGAACAGGTAGATCTTGGGTTTGCGTACCAGCGCCCGGGCAATGGCCAGTCGTTGCCGCTGACCGCCCGACACAGTAGTGCCGCCCTGCGCGACGGCAGTCTCTAGGCCGTCGGGCATCGCGCGCACGAAGTCGGCTCCCTGGGCGATCTCGAGCGCCTCCCACAGTTCCGCGTCGGTGGCGTCGGCCTTGCCGTACCGCAGATTGCTGGCGATGGTGCCGGAGAACAGGTACGGCTTCTGCGGCACGAATCCGATCTCGGATCGCAGCAGGTCCAGATCGAGTTCGCGAATGTCGACACCGCCGACCCGCACCTGGCCGCCGGTGACGTCCATCAGCCGTGGAATCAGATTGACGAGAGTCGATTTACCCGATCCGGTACCGCCGATGATGGCGGTGACCTTGCCTGCCTCGGCAGTCAGATTCACCCCGCACAGCACCGGGTATTCGGCTCCGGGATAAGAGAATTCGGCCCCGACGAGCTCGACCGTGCCCGGTGAGGACACGAACGTCCGGGGATTCTCGGGCAACACCACCGAGGATTCGGTGGCCAGAACCTCGCTGATGCGATCGGCGCAGACCGATGCGCGCGGCACCATCATCGCGATGAACGACGCCATCATCACCGACATCAGGATGAGCATGATGTAGCTCAGAAGCGCAGTGAGCGAACCGATCTGCATCGTGCCGTTGTCGATGGCGTGACCACCGAACCAGATGACGGCGACGCTGGTGACGTTGCTGATGAGCATGACGGTCGGGAACATCAAGGCCATCAGCCGGCCGACCTTGAGTGCTGTCTCGGTCAACGAGGTGTTGGCTGCGCCGAAACGGTCGACCTCGAATTGTTCGCGGACGAACGCCCGCACGACGCGAATGCCGGTGATCTGTTCGCGTAGTACGCGATTGACCGCGTCGATGCGCTTCTGCATGGAGCGGAAGGCCGGCACCATGCGAACGATGATCAGGCCCATCGCGAGTGCGAGGCCGGGCACGGCGATGAGCAGGATCCACGACAGGCCGATGTCCTCACGTAGTGACATCACGATGCCGCCGATGCACATGATGGGAGCCATCACCACGATGGTGAATCCCATGATGATCACCAACTGCACCTGCTGCACGTCGTTGGTGTTGCGGGTGATCAGTGACGGAGCACCGAATTTTCCGACCTCGCGGGCGGAGAACGTGCCGACGCGTTCGAGGATTGCTCCGCGAAGGTCGCGTCCGACACTCATGGCCGTGCGTGCACCGAGGAACACCGCTGCGGCAGAGCTGATGATCTGTACTGCCGAGATCAACAGCATGACGCCGCCGGCGGACAGGATGTAGCCGGTGTCGCCGACGGTCACACCGTTGTCGATAATGTCCGCGTTGAGACTCGGGAGGAACAACGCGGCGAGGGTGGCGATCAGCTGCAGCAGCACCAAGCAGAGAATCGGCAGCTTGTACGGGGCGAGAAACCTACGCAGAAGGGGGATCAGCATGATGACCGAAGATTACTCGTACACATGGATAACAGTCTCTCCGTTTCGAGTATTACGAGCAATCTTCGGCCTCTCAGCTGCGACGCGAGTACTACGCGCGCTTCTCCGGGGCCGTCTTCAGCTTGGCCCCTTCGATGTCGACGTTGGGCAGGATCTTGTCCAGCCACTTCGGCAACCACCAGGCTTTGTCGCCCAGTAGCGCCATCACCGACGGAATCAGCACCATACGGACGACGAACGCGTCGAAGAAGACGGCGGCGGCCAATGCGAAGCCGATGGACTTGATGAACGAGTCCGGCTCGGCGATGAAGGCGGCGAACACCGAGATCATGATGACCGCTGCCGAGGTGACCACGCGTGCGCCGTACTTGAAGCCGTTGACGACGGCGTCCTTGGCGGCCGCGCCGTGCACGAACTCCTCACGCATGCGCGAGACGAGGAACACCTGGTAGTCCATCGCGAGGCCGAACACCACACCGATGAGGAAGATCGGCATGAAGCTGACGATCGGCTGCGGGTTGGAAATGATGCCGAGCCCGCCCTCTTGGAAGATGAACACCGTCGCACCGAAGGTGGCGAGCACGCTGAGCAGGAACCCGACCGTTGCCGTCAGCGGCACCAGAATCGAGCGGAACACCAGCATCAGCAGCACGAACGCCAGTCCGACGACCACGGCCAGGTACGGAATCAGCGCGCTCTGCAGCCGCTCCGAGATGTCGATCCCGATCGCGGTTTCGCCCGTCACTCCGTAGGAGACGCCCGAGCTCTCCTGCAATCCGCTCTCGGCATCGCGCAGGTTGGTCACGAGCGCCTTCGTCTGGTCGCTGTTGGGTGTGCTCGACGGGGTGACGAGTATCTGCGCGGTGTCACCCGCCGGATTGACGGCGACGATCTGCGCGTTCGTGACGTCGGATTGTGCGGTGATCGTCTCGATGACCTTGCCGAAGGACGCGGTGCGGTCTGCCTCGGCGACGTCGGACGCGTCGGCGATGACGAGCAGCGGTCCGTTACGTCCCGGCCCGAATGCCTCTTCGGTGATGTCGTAGGCCTGACGGGCAGGCGTGGACGGGTCCGAGGTGGCGATCGACGGGAGAGCCAGCGACAGCCCGGTGGTCGGGCCCGCGATGACACCGAGCAGCACGATGCCTCCGACGAGGCCGAGGATCGGCTTCTTGACCAGGAACCGTGCCCACCGAAGACCGTTGGTGGGGGTTGCGTTCGGGTCCTCCGGGTCGGTGGTGTTGACGAACTTGAGCTTGCCCGCGAAGGCCTTGCCCTTGTAGACGCCCAGCATGGCGGGCAGGAACGTCAGGGCGATGAGTACCGCGACGAACACTGCGAAGCCTGCTGCCAGACCCATCTGCGACAGGAACGGGATGCCGACGACGCGCAGGGCGACGAGGGCGATGAGCACGGTCGCGCCGGCGAACACGACGGCTGATCCGGCGGTACCGACCGCGCGACCGATTGCTTCTTCGCGGTTGTCGGTGAGCGTGAGTTCGTGCCGGTACCGCGCGAGGATGAAGAGCGAGTAGTCGATCGCGACGGCAAGACCGATCATGATCGCGAGAATCGGCGTGAACGAGGACAGGCTCGCGAACCCGGAGGCCGTCGTGATGGCCAGACTCGAAATACCGATACCGACGATCGCGGTGATCAGCGGCAGGCTGGCAGCGGCGGCCGAGCCGAACATGATGAGAAGGACGATGGCGGCGACGGCCAGACCGACGATCTCCGAACTTCCACCGGGCGACGGGTTCTCCTGGGCGACGGTGCCACCGAGGATGACGGTCAGCCCTGCGTCACGCGCGGGTTGCGCCGCGGCATCGAGATCGCTGCGAATCGCGTCGGTGACATCGGCCAGCTCGACGTTGATCGGAACCGTGACGGTGCCGACGTTGCCGTTGGGGCTCAACGGCGACGTGGCTGCCGCGTCGGCTGCCACCTTGTCGGCCGGCGTTCCTGCCTCGGCGGCTGCGTCGGTGTACTGCTGCACGATGGCCTTGTTGGCCTCGACCGGATCGGCAAGCGGCGGAGCGCCTTCCGCCGGCTTGGCCGCATCGACCTTCTCGATCTCGGCGATCGTGGCGTCGATGGCCGAGGTGTACTGCGGGGCATCGAGCGACTGACCGTCGGGTGCCTGGAACACGTACTCGGCGTTGACGGCCTGAAGGGGATCCTCGGCTCCGCCGAATCGTTCCTTCTGCAGATCCAATGCAGCCTGAGCAGGCGTTCCGGGGATGCTGAACGAGTTGACGGTAGGCGCGGACAGCGTGGCTGCGCCCACTCCGGCCAGGATCAGAATGACGAGCCAGAGGCCGAGGACGACCCCCTTGCGGCGGTAGGCGAATCTGCCGATTCGGTACAGATAGGTGGCCACTGTCAGGCTCCTCGGTTGTTATCGGATACGTGCTGGCGAGATTTCGGCTCGGGGATTCCGGCGCGGAGTTGTTGGAATGCGTTCTCCACAAGCGCTTTCGGAGTGTTCTCTCCGCCGGGGTCGTTGATCCACAGGTTCAGTGCGGCGGTCACGGCACCGCCGACTGCCATTTGCAGCAGGTTGGGGTAGAGGTCGGAATCGATATCGGTTCCGGTGCGCTCAGCGATCGCCTCGCCGAGTTTGCGGGTGAGCGAGTGGTGCATTTCGAGCTTGCGCGCCATCAGCGCCGGGTTGGCCTCGATGAGTCGTGCTGCGGCGAATGTGTCGTCGAGGTCGCGGCCGGGGTCGGCGACGAGGTTGACGGCGATGTGCTGCAGCGAATCCCAGATGGGTTCGGCCTCGGGTCTGGCGCGAAGCAGCTCGAACCATTCCAGGGCCGAGGCCTCGATGTTGTGGAGTACCGCTTCTTCCTTGTTGGAGAAGTAGTTGTGGAACGTTCGGGTCGACACTCCGGCTTCGTGTGCGATGGCGTCGGCCGTCACGGCATCGAGTCCGTGCTCTTTTCCCAGACTGACTGCGGCAATGCCGAGGGCATCGCGGGTGGCTGCCTTCTTCTGATCGCGAAGGCCGGTCGGGGTGGTCACCCTGTCCAACATACGGAAGTTGCACAGCTCGGCAAGTTTGCAGAGCTGTGCAATATTGACGACCGTGCCACATCGGTGGCCGACTGTGACTCAGGTCATCGACGGGACCATGCGGTCGGCTCGCTGATCAGCTCTCCGACGAAATCCGGGAGGTCGTCGTCGACGATGTCCGCCAGCGATACGGATTCGAGAACCGCACGCAGATTGACCCGGACGGCCAGCCACACCCGCGTCAACGGCTCGGCGGGACCGGCGTACTGCGCATCCTCGGGCCGTTGCCCGCGCACCGACGCGAGCGGCCCCTCGACGGCACGCATCACGTCCGCGACGGAAATGTTCGACGCCTCCCGCGCGAGCCAGTATCCGCCGTCGGGTCCCCTTCTACTTCGCACCAACTCGGCGCGACGCAGGTCGGAGAGCACCGACTCGAGAAATTTGTGCGGTATCCCTTGAGCGGCGGCAAGCGCCTCGGCCTTGGCGGGTGCTCGGCCGCCGACCGCGGCGAGCTCGACGAGAGTCCGCACCGCGTAGTCCGCTTTCGCCGTGATGTGCACGATTCAATTCCTATCATTTCGATAGGAAATTAGCGACCGAGAACGTACCGATGCTCGACGGCTCTGCGCCCGTCGGGCAACACCCAGTCCGCGGGTGCGGTGCCGGTCCTGACCCAGCCCGACTTTTCGTAGAACGCGATCGCCGCAGCCGAGCCCTGCTCCACGTGCAGTTCGATAGCAACGGTCCGTTCTGCCGCATACGCCACTGCGGCGTCCAACAAGGCCGCGGCTGCGCCTGTACCCCGGCACTCGGGCCGGACGAACAATCGCGAGACCATCAGCCCGTCGTCGACCAGGTCGAGTGCCAGGTGGCCGATGATGCGGTCATTCGACTCCGCTACCCATGCGGCGACCTGCGTTGCGGAGTGCAACCAGGCGGCCGGATCCTCGGGCCACAGTGCGGGATACCCGTCGGCCTCGTGCACCGTCGCCAGCGCGGTCACACAGAACGCAATATCCCCGGAACGGCGGCTACGAATTTTCACGCGTCGAGACTACGATCACCATACTGTCGTTACACTTCGAACAGCAGTGTCACGCACGGAAGGCTGTACACATGAGGGACCAACTCGCATCGGCGTGGAACTCGCTACCCGAACCGCTGCGGGATCCGGTTGCCCTGGCCGTCCCCGCGTTCGCGCTACTGCTGACGATCGAGTGGATCGCGGCGAAGAAACTCGAAGACGGAACCCCCGGCGCGTATTCGGCCCGGGACGCACGGGCGAGCCTGAGCATGGGTTTGGTTTCGATCGCAACCACGACTGCGTGGAAAGCGCTGGCCCTGATCGGCTACACCGCCATCTACGTCTACATCGCGCCGTGGCATCTACCCGCCGACGCCTGGTACACGTGGGTCATCCTCATCCTGGGCGTCGATCTGCTGTTCTACGGCTACCACCGCATCGCACACCGAACCCGACTGATCTGGGCGACCCATCAGGCTCACCACTCGAGCGAGTACTTCAACTTCGCCGCGGCGCTGCGGCAGAAGTGGAACAACAGCGGCGAGATCATCATGTGGCTGCCCCTGCCGCTGCTGGGGATGCCGCCGTGGATGGTGTTCGTGGGCTTTTCGATCAATCTCGTCTACCAGTTCTGGGTACACACCGAACGGATCGACAAATTGCCGCGGCCGTTCGAGTTCGTCTTCAACACGCCCTCGCACCACCGCGTCCATCACGGTCGCGATCCGCAGTACCTCGACAAGAACTACGGCGGCATCCTGATCGTCTGGGACCGCCTGTTCGGCAGCTACGCCGACGAAGTCCAGCGACCGAACTACGGACTGACCAAGCCCGTCGGCACGTTCAACATCTGGACGCTTCAAACACACGAATACCGCAACATCGCACGGGATGTCGCGGCATCGAGGTCATGGAAGGAACGCGTCGGATACGTCGTCGGACCGCCGGGATGGACACCGGCGGCCCCACGAGAACGGGCTACTGCCGACTCAGATTGATCAGGAAGTCGACGGTTCCCGAACCCTCGACGGTCACGAAACCGAGCGACGGCGGCTCGATGCCGTAGTCCGACCACGTCGTCGGAATTGCACCCGACGCGATGAGCGTGTCACCGGACTGCAGCACCTCCATCTCGACCGACACCGGACGCGTCTGATCCTTGAGCGTCAATGTGCCTTCCGCCGTGACGGTTTGGGTGGTGCCGTCCTTGGGCAACGACGAGAGGTCGACGGGCTGGTCGATGGTGAACGTCGCCGTCGGATATGTCGCGGTGTCGAAGATGTTGCCGCGGAACTGACCGTCTCGACGGTCACTGTCGGTGGTGATCGAATTGGTCTGCACCACAACCTCACCGGCGGTCAACGAATTATCCGCCACGGTCACCGAGCCGCTGACCTCGGGCGTCGACCCGACGACGGTCACGTCGGATCCGTTGAGCACCTCGTCGACGGTGTAGCCGGCCGCGGTCTTGTTCGACGCATCGCCTGCCGTCACCGTCCAGGTGCCGTTCAGATCGTCGGTGGTGGCGGCCTGCGCACCGGAGGTGTCGACGGTCGCTGCCGGAGCGTCGTCCTCCTGGAAGGACGCGTAGATCTTGGGGCCGAAATACAGCCCGAGGGCCACGAGCACTACGACAACGACGCCAACTGTCCACCATTTCTTGGTCATGACCGACGATGATAGTTGCAGCTTCAAGCCCATGGGGAGTGAGCGACCTGGCAACTCCCTGAGAATTTTGTCCGATTACCCCGTGCGCAGGTGTCGGTGGTGCCAGGCACAATGGAACCCATGGATCCGGTGGAGGCACTTCGTGAGATCGGCTTCTGGCTCGAGCGTTCGCGCTCGGACACCCATCGCGTCAAGGCCTACCGCCGAGCCGCGGATGTCGTCGAATCACTCTCTCCTGCAAAACGATCCGAGCACGAGAAGGCGGACAGCTGGTCGTCGTTGGCCGGAATCGGTGCGAAGACCTCGCTGATCATCCGGCAGGCGCTGACCCAGGACGTTCCTGACTACCTGGCCGAGCAACGCGACGCCGCAGAACCCATCGGCAACAACGCACTACGGGCCGCACTCAAAGGCGACCTGCACACCCATTCCAATTGGTCCGACGGCGGCAGCCCCATCGACGAGATTATGCGCACCGCCAAGAACCTCGGGCACGAGTACTGCGCGTTGACCGATCATTCACCGCGGCTCAAGGTCGCCAACGGACTCAGCGCCGAGCGTCTGCGAAAACAACTCGACATCATCGCCGAGCTCAACGAGCAACTCGCGCCGTTCCGCATCCTCACCGGAATCGAAGTGGACATCCTCGACGACGGTTCGCTGGATCAGGACGAGGGATTGCTCGCCGAACTCGACGTGGTGGTGGCCAGCGTGCACTCGAACCTGCGGGCCGATTCTGTGGCGATGACGAAGCGCATGGTCACCGCCATCGCGAATCCGCACGTCGACGTACTCGGTCATTGCACCGGCCGACTGGTCGAGGGCGGCCGGGGAAAGCGGCCCGAGTCGACGTTCGACGCCCCGGTGGTGTTCGAGGGATGCCGACAGTTCGGCACCGCGGTGGAGATCAACGCCAGGCCCGAACGCCAGGACCCGCCCGAGCGCCTGATCGACATCGCCCTCGAACGCGACTGCCTCTTCTCCATCGATACCGACGCACACGCACCGGGCCAGCTCGACTGGCAGGGCTACGGCTGTGTCCGCGCCGAAGCCCAAGGCGTTCCCGCCGATCGCGTCATCAACACCTGGTCGCTGCCCGAGCTGCTCGATTGGACGGCTCAGGGCACGTGAATCGTCGCCACTTCCTGTCCGGCCTGCTCGCTGTCACGCTGGTCGGCTGCAGTTCCACGGACACCACATCCTCACCGAGCACAGCAGAGACGTATTCGGCTGCACTGCAACCCGTTTCGGGACCGACCGGAGATCCGATCCGGCTGAAGTACGGGTACCAACCCGACAACATCGGAGACCTGTATCTGCCTGCCAACACTGCGACGTCACTGCCGGTGGTGGTGATGATTCACGGCGGTGGATGGCAGGAGAACCTCGATCTGTCGTACTTCCAGCAGATGTCCAAAGCCATCGCAGACCAGGGCATCGCCGTGTGGAACGTCGAGTATCGGCGCGGACCGAACAATTGGGCCAACACCCTCACCGACGTCGACGACGCCACCGAGGCACTGGCAACCGTCGTACAGAACGCCGCCGACGGGCGACTCGACCTCGATCGAGTGCACGTCGCCGGACATTCGGCCGGCGGACAGCTGGCCGCGTGGGTCGCTGCGCGTCATCTGATGCCGATCGACGCACCGGGAGCAGACCCCAGAATCCGGCCGCGCAGTGCCACCATCATGGCCGGGGTGTTCGACATGAAACGAGCGGCGAACATCGGCAACGACAAGTTCGTGCCCGCATTCCTCGGCGGCATGCCCAACGACGTTCCCGGTCGATACAAGATCGCCTCCCCCATCGAATACCTCCCGCTCGACGTCCCGTTGACCGCGCTGCACGGTGATGCGGACCAGACCGTGTCGGTGAACCAGAGCCGCGTGTACGTCGACGCCGCGACCCGCGCAGGGAGCACGGACCCCGAGCTGGTCGTGTTGCCCGGAGCCGGACACGGAGCGTTTTTGGACCCCAAGCACATCGCCTGGTCCACCGCATTGAGCACCATCACCGGGCGCGCGCAGACACTGCTCTGAGCCGCAGGTGGTACACAGTGGCGATGAAACGAAAGATCGCGACCGGATTGCTCGGGCTGATGGTGGCCACCTCTGTAGCCGGATGCGGCGACGACGCGTCGACCGAGAACGCGTCGACCACGTCCGTTCAGGCCACGTCAGCTCCGGCCATGTCGGCCACGACGACGCAGGCGACCACCGCAGCTGCCACCCCGACGGTCGATGCACCCGCTGACAGTCCGGCTCCCGAGGCACCGCCCGCCGCTGATCCAGCCGACCCCGCAGTGACCGGAGGAACCGGAGGCGTCACCGGCGACGATCTCTACCGTCAGACCTGCACCCAGTTTCTCCCGTCCATCGATGCACTGGAGCAAACCGGAATCTCCGATCGCGCAAAATCCGTCGAGGGTCTGCGCAGCGAAATGACCACCGCGCCGAGTTGGTCCACGGTGCCCGAGGCCGATCAAGGCGAAATTCTGCGGGGACTCGACGCCGCGGGCGCGGGGCAATGCTGAGCGTCTGAGTCGGTCGCCGCCCCTCTACCGCCGCAAACGCGCGCGCGTTTGCCAGGTGCGCGCGAAGTAGACCCCGAATCGGTGGCGAATCTGAACGCATCTGACGAATGCGCGCGCGTTTGCCGCGTAACACCCGCCCGGTGATCCCGCCCGGCCCTGGGGGTTCGATGCCCGGGCCCTGTTGATCCCGCAAACGCGCGCGCGTTTGCCAGGTGCGCGCGAAGTAGACCCAGAATCGGTGACGAATCTGAACGCATCTGACGAATGCGCGCGCGTTTGCCGCGTAACACCCGCCCGGTGATCCCGTCCGGGCCCTGGGGGTTCGATGCCCGGGCCCTGGTGATCCCGCAAGCGCGCGCGTTTGCCAGGTGCGCGCGAAATAGACCCCGAATCGATGGCAAATTCGCTCGCGTCTGACGAATGCGCGCGCGTTTGCCGAGCAACACCCAGCCACCCCACCCCGCGCACAAAAAACTCCCCACCCGACGGATCGGGTGGGGAGTCTTGGCGGTGGCGGAGGGATTTGAACCCTCGGAGGGGGTGAACCCTCACACGCTTTCGAGGCGTGCTCCTTAGGCCGCTCGGACACGCCACCGCAGAAGACTGTACCGGAATGAGCGCCTGAGGCTAAATCGCCTGCTCAGAGCGCAAAGTTACTTGCCGGTGAGCTTGTCCTTGATGTTCGAGGCCGCGTCCTTGACCTTCTCGGCACCGTCTTTGAATGCGGCGGAGGTCTGATCGCCCTTGCCCTCTGCTTCGAGGTCCCTGTCTCCGGTTGCCGAACCTGCGGCTTCTTTTGCCTTGCCGCCGAGGTCTTCGGTCTTGTTCGAGATCTTGTCGTCGAGTCCCATGAGTGTCTCCTTCGCAAGTTCGGAGCGCAGCGTTGCGCCCTGCCCTCCACCCTCCCCAATGTTGGACATTCCGGCCACCCCGTGACGAGATCGTTATCTCTGGCGGGCGAAGAACTGGGTCAGCACTTCGGCGCATTCGGCTTCCAACACTCCCCCGCGCACCTGTGGGCGGTGGGTGAGTCGACGGTCTCGGACGACGTCCCACAGCGAGCCAACGGCCCCGGTTTTCGGTTCCCAGGCTCCGAACACCACGGTGCCGACGCGGGCCGCAACGAGGGCACCGGCGCACATCGTGCAGGGTTCCAAAGTGACTGCAAGAGTGCAGTTTTCGAGCCGCCAGCCGTCTCCGTGGACGGCGGCTGCTCGACGCAATGCGAGCACTTCGGCGTGCGCAGTGGGGTCGCCCGACGCCTCCCGCGCATTGCAGGCTCGCGCGATCTCACGTCCCGACGCGTCGTACACGACGGCTCCGACGGGGACGTCGGCGTCCGATGCCTCGGCTGCGGCCGACAGCGCTGCGCGGATCATGTCCGCGTCGGGCAGCGGCATCGGTTACCGCCGCAGCTTGTTCACCGCTGCGGCGAATTCGTCCTCGAAGCCCAGGCGCTCGGCGATGGATTGCAGTTGTTCGTCCGGGTAGTCGTCGGTCTCGGCGACGATGATGCCCAGGACTGCCTCGGGCAGGCCCAGGTCGGCGAGGAGAGCGAGGTCGCCTTCCTCGTAGGGTTCGATGTCGTCGAGTTCGTCGGGGTCGACGTCGGGGATCTCGATGTTGAGTGCGTCGAGGACGTCGGCGGCGATTTCGTAGTCGACGGCGGCGACCGCGTCGGACAGCAGTAGGCGGGTGCCGTTGGGTGCGGGACGCAGGATGACGAAGAATTCCTCGTCCACGTCGAGCAGTCCGAACACCGCTCCCGAGCTGCGTAGTTCACGCAATTCGGTCTCTGCTGCCGACAGGCTGGTCAGTGCGTCGTCGGACAGTGGCGTCACGGTCCACTTGCCGTCCTCTCGGACAACTGCAACGCCGAATCCTTCGAGGTCGTCGTACTCCGATGCGGAGGCACGGTTGTTGTTCGCGCGCTGTGCGGCCATGTGCGCAACGGTAGTCCGGTAGGTGCCGGTATTCGAAGTCCACCTCCCTTGGAAGTCACCCACCTGTGCCAATCTGATCGGGTGACTTCTTCTTCGGTGTGCGTTCTCGGTCTGGGACTGATCGGTGGGTCGATTCTGCGGGCGGCGCACGACGCCGGTCGCCGGGTGTGGGGCTGGAACCGATCGGCCGACGCGATCGCCGGGGCTGCGGACGATGGCTATGACGTCGGCACCGATCTGGCAACCGCCCTGACCAGGGCTGCAGATGAGGATGCGCTGATCGTCATCGCCGTTCCGATGCCTGCCGTCGACTCCGCTCTGCAGGCCATCGCCGAGCACGCACCCACCGCCCCGATCACCGACGTGGTGAGCGTCAAGGCCGAGGTTGCCGCGGCCGTCGCTGCTCGCGGACTACAGGCCCGCTATGTCGGCGGCCATCCGATGGCGGGTACCAACCACTCGGGCTGGTCGGCGACGGACCCGGCACTGTTCGCCGACGCGGTCTGGGTGGTGTCCACGGATTCCGGTGTCGACGCCGACGTGTGGGTGCGGGTGGCCCAGCTGGCCCTGGCCTGCGGTTCGGTGGTCGTTCCGGCCGGCAGCGTCGAGCACGACAGCGCCGTCGCCCGCATCTCGCACCTACCGCATCTGCTGGCCGAGGCGTTGGCGATCGTGGGGGCCGCGGGTGGGCCGTTGGCGCTCGGGCTCGCCGCGGGGTCGTTTCGCGACGGCACCCGGGTGGCGTCCTCGGCGCCGACTCTCGTCCGTGCGATGACCGAGGGCAACGCGACCGCGCTACGAACCGCGCTCGACGAGGCGCTGCATGCGCTCACCACAGCGCGCGAAAAATTGAACGAGAACTCGACCGAAACGCTGGTCGACGCCGGACACGCAGCGCGACTGCAGTACGAGCAGCATCAGCGATTCGACATCACCGACGTAACCCCGGGCGAGCCGGGGTGGCGAGAGAACCTGCAGGACGCGGGGCGACGCGGTGGCGTCGTGCGTCAGATCCGCTCGGCGAGTCCCGGGTAGTCGATGACAAAACCGTCGGCGTCGACCGTCACCGACGATGTCGAGACCGGCGAGATGACGTGGATGCCGTGCGCGCCGCTGCTGTAGGTCAGGGTCGCTTCCTGGATGCTCAGGTCGAGAAGGTTGACGTACACCGTCGGCACCTCGAGGTCCTGGACCTGGGTGTGCAGACCGAATCGTCGGATCGGCAGGGTGTTGAAGAACGGGCTGAGCACCATGTCGACGTCGAGGGCACCGCTGTAGGTCGAGCGCTGGTGGTTGGCGGAGTTCTCCACCATCCAGTAGCCCTCATCGTCGCGGCTGACCGAGGCCTGCCGGTCACCCGACGCGAGCGACGTGCGCACCGAGAGCCTCTTGGTGACGCCGTATTCGTCGGTCACCAGGTCGTACGACGCACTGAACGCGGGATGATCACTGCAGGCGGCACCGATGATGCGTCCGGCAGCTTTGATGCGGTTGCCGGAAAGCTGGACGCGTACGGACTCCATGCGGGGAACGTCGTGCGCTCGCCACGTCAGGATCGAGGGCCAGGATTTCGCGTCGGTGGTGGCGGTTGCGGGAACGGAGACGTGCTCTGCACCCGATGCTTGAGTGATCACGGGTCCTACGGTATGCGACAGGGCCCCCTGTAGAACAAGCGGACGCGACTTTTCTTTGCACCGACCCAGCCGTTCATGCTGCGCTCGGCCTCGGCCGACCCCCGTCGACGTCGACTTCTGGCCCGACACCGTGTGCGACGCCTTACAGCGGCCGGGCCCTGTCGATTTCGCTCACGATTACTAAGGTGATGGCCGTGACGACAGGGAACCCAGGCGGCGGCCAGTTCGATTTCGCGCATTCCGAGCAGGCCGCGAAGAGCCGACAGGACAAGGCGACCGCTCTGGCGCGCTACGTCTGGGAGCGCGGGATCAGCGGCGCGGAACTGCTCGATCTTCCCGACGCCACCCGTCGAAAACTGGCCCGCGCAGCGGACCTGCATCCACCGAGCACGATGGAAACGTGGACCATCGTGGCCGAGTTGCTCGACCGCAAATCCGCGTGGGCGGCCGAGCACCCCGGTCACGACGGGGCGACGCCCCAGCACGCCGACGAGAAGATCATGTGGGTCAAACCGCCGATCACCCCCTGGACCTAGACGAGCGAGTCCTCCCACGCCTCGTGCAGGTGTGCGAAGCGGCCCTCTCCCGCAATGAGGTCCGCCGGGGTTCCGTCCTCGACGATGTTGCCGTCCGCCATGACGAGGACGCGGTCCGCGATGGCCACCGTCGACAAGCGGTGCGCGATGATCAACGCCGTCCGGCCCTGCAGAATCGTTTCGAGTGCGCGCTGCACCAACCGCTCGCTCGGGATGTCGAGACTCGACGTTGCCTCGTCGAGCACGATTACCGACGGCGCAGCGAGGAACACCCTCGCGAACGCCACCAATTGCCTTTGGCCCGAGGACAATCGGCCTCCGCGCTTACGCACGTCGGTATCGATCCCTTCGGGGAGCGAGGCGATGAACTCGGTCAGTCCGACGGCCTCGGCGGCAGCGCGGACCTCGGCGTCCGTCGCGTCGGGACGTCCGAGGCGGATGTTGTCGGCCACCGAGCCGGAGAACAGGAACGATTCCTGTGTCACCATGACGACGTTGCGGCGCAGGTCCTCGTCGGAGATGTCGCGCATGTCGATGCCGTCGAGTCGCACGGATCCGGCGGTCGGATCGTAGAAGCGCGCCAACAGCTTTGCCAACGTCGACTTTCCGGCTCCGGTCGCACCGACCATGGCAACCACCTGACCCGCCGGCACGTGCAGCGAGAACTCGGGCAGCACGACGCGCTCGGTGCCGTAGGAAAAGTGCACGTCGTCGAACGTGATGTCTCCCTTCACCGTTCCGATCGACACCGGGTTCTTCGGGGCAACCACCGACGGCTCTTCCTCGAGTACGCCGGAGATCTTCTCCAGTGCAGCGGCGGCCGACTGGTAGGCGTTGAACACCATCGCCAGCTCGTCGAGTGGGCCGTAGAACCGGCGAAGGTACAGCACGTACGCGGCGAGCACGCCGACGTCCATGTGCCCGTTGATCACTCGCCAGCTACCGAACACCAGGATGATCGCCAGAGTGACGTTGCCGATCCACCGAACGATTCCGGTGTAGCTCGCCATGCCGCGCAGGGCCGCGGTGGTGGCATCTCGGTACTCCGAGTCCTCGGTCTCGAGGATCGCGTCGTTGCGACCTTCACGCCGAAAGACCTGTACGGCACGGATTCCGCCCATCGACTCCACGAAATGAACCACCACACGTGCGATCGCCACCCGTGTTCGACGGTATCCCTGGCGTTGGCGTCGTTGTGACCACCGGGTGACGAGCACCAGCGGTACGAAGCCGGCGAGCACGATCATCGCCATCGGAACATCGAGATACACGAGGATGACGGCGATCGAGACCATCGACAGGATGGCCGTCAACGCGTCGTTGAGCGCACTTTCGAGCAGTGTCTGCAACGACTCCACGTCACTGGTCAACCGCGAGATCAACCGTCCCGACGTGTATTTCTCGTGGAACGACAGACTGAGTTTCTGCGCGTGGTCGAACACGCGTCCACGCAGGTCGTAAAGAATGTTCTGACTGAGTCGGCCCGAGACGGTGAGAAACGCGTAGGTGGTGAACATTCCGAGCAGGCCGAAGCCGGTGTATCCGCCCACGGCCCACAGCAGCGGACCCCAATCACCTTGTCCGGCAGCACCGACGCCGTTGTCGAGGGCGTAGGCGACGAACAGCGGGCCGGCCACATAGGTGATGTTGTCGATCAGAATGATGACGAAAGACAGCAGGGCCTGCTTCTTGTACGGGCGCACCAGCGAGGCGAGCAACCGCCGAGAACGTCCGGCCAACACCAGGTTTCCGGTGGCGTCCACCTCCGAGTCCTCGCCGCCCACTCCCCGCCAGTCCGCGGTTGCGGTCTGCTCAGCCATGGATCGACCCCATGACGTCGCGGTACCGCGGCGACGACGCCAGCAGTCCCTCGTGCGTTCCCTGCTCCACAATTCTTCCGTTCTCCAGATACAGCACCCGGTCGGCCAACGCCGCCGTCGACGGCCGGTGTGCCACCAGCAACGTCGTCGAATGGGCCAGCACGCGCCGCAATTCCTTCTGCACCTTCGCTTCGGTGTCCACGTCGAGTGCCGAGAGCGGGTCGTCGAGCACCAGCACCCGGGGCTTGCCCAGCACTGCACGGGCCAGTGCGAGTCGCTGCCGCTGCCCGCCCGACAAACTCATACCCTGCTCACCGATGCGCGTGGCCAGGCCCCACGGCAGCCGGTCGACGAATTCCGTTGCGTGAGCAATCCCCAACGCCTCGGTGATCTCGGCATCGGACGCGCCAGGAGAGCCGAGCGCGATGTTCTCCCGCGCACTGGCCGAGAACAGCACCGGGTCCTCGAACGCTACCGACACGATCGAGCGCAGATCGGCCAGCCGCATCGACGCCACGTCGATACCGTCGATCGAAATGGTGCCCTCGGTAGCGTCGAACAAACGAGGAACGAGGTTCGTCAGTGCCGTCTTTCCGCTGCCGGTGTTGCCGACGAGCGCAACGGTCTCCCCCGGCTCGACGACGAAACTGACATCGGTGAGCAGCGGCGAGGACGCGTCCGGAAAGGTGAATCCGACGCGGTCGAACTGCACTCGGCCACGGATCGTGTCGGGCAATTCGACGGGGTTGTCCGGATCCGTCACGGTCTCCGGGGTGTCGATGATCTCCCAGTAACGATCCGCCGCAGTCCGCGCATTGTTCAACTCCGCCAGCAGGTATCCGAAGGATTCGATCGGCCACAGCAGGAACGTGACGATGGCGATGGCAGCGACGAGCGTGCCGACCGTCATCGTGCCCTGCACGATCGAGTAGGTTCCCACGGCCAGAATCGCGCCGATGGTGATCGGCTGCAGTCCGACGATCACCGCCCAGATGATCGCGAGATAGCGCACCTTCTTCAGCTCGGTGCCGCGAAGAGTGTAGGCCTGACGCAGAAACTGCTTGCCCAGGTGCGCACTTCGCCCGAACGCCTTCAGAACACGGATGCCCTGAATGGACTCCTCGACCGTTGTCGTCACATCACCTGCTTGGTCCTGAGCATCACGCGCGACGACGCGGTACAGCGTCTCGAACCTGGTGCAGGCGATCACCAGCGGAACCGATGTCACCAGCATGATCAGACCCAATTGCCATGCCTGAACGAGCAATACACCGATACCCACGACGAGCGTGACGGCGTTGATGATGATGAACGGGCCGATGAACGCCATGAACCGGCGCAGCGACCCGAGATCGGCGATGGCACGGGAGAGCAGCTGACCCGATTCCCAGCTCTCGTGCGCCGCGACCGACAGCCGTTGCAGCTTGTCGAATACCGTTGCCCGAGCGCTGATCTCGAACTGGCTCGACGGGCGTGACACCAGGTATCGACGCACCCAGATGCCGGCCGCGTCGATGGTGCCGAGCAGCAGGATCAGCGCCGCGGGCCACCACACCGCGGAAAAGTTGCGGTCGGCGATGGGCCCGTCGATGACGCGTTGCATCACCAGCGGAATGACGAGGCCGGTGAGGGTCGCGATGAGCGAGACCACGATGGAGCCGATGTAGAACCACTTGTACGGGGCCAGGAACGGCGCGAAACGCTGCAGCGACGTGGGTGTCCGCGAAGCATTCGGGTTCGACTCAACGACGGTTGGGGCTTCGGGGTCGAGCACACCCGTGGACACGTGTTGTTCTCCTTATTGCGGTGCCCGAATGATTTCATTGCTCAGGCTCAGTTTCCAACCGATTTTCGGCGGCCTGCATTCCAGTGTGGAACCTCGAGCACGGTCGAGGTCAAGTTCGACCGACGCTCAGCACACCGAGTCTCGAGTAACGTGAACCCGTCGGGCGAGAGAAGGGCACACGTGAGCACACGGTCGATGGTCGGGTTGTTCGCCGGTATCGGCGGGCTCGAGCTGGGGTTGGCCGAGGCAGGGTGGACGACGCAGCTGTTGTGCGAGATCGATCCGGGTGCCGGCGCGGTGCTGTCGGCGCGCATGCCGAACGTTCCGCTGCACACCGACGTCACCACGCTGCGCAGCCTGCCCACCGGCACCGAGCTCGTTGCTGCCGGCTTCCCCTGCCAGGACCTCTCCCAGGCCGGACGGACCGCAGGCATCACCGGGGCTCGCTCCGGGCTGGTCGACGAGGTGTTCCGGCTGGTCTCACGTCGCCGCGGCCCGCGGTGGCTGTTGATGGAGAACGTGCCGTTCATGCTGCAACTCGGACGTGGCGCAGCGATGCGACACATCACCGACGCGCTAGAGGACCTCGGCTACATGTGGGCCTACCGCGTCGTCGACGCCCGTGCGTTCGGGTTGCCGCAGCGTCGACAGCGCGTGGTGATGCTGGCCTCGCGCACCGACGATCCGCGTGAGGTGCTGTTCTCGCAGGATGCCGGGCCGTTGCCCGACGGCGATCCGAGTACTGCGCCCTGCGGCTTCTACTGGACCGAGGGCACCCGCGGACTGGGCTGGGCCGTCAACGCCGTCCCCACCCTCAAGGGCGGTTCCTCCCTCGGCATCGCCAGTCCGCCGGCCGTGCGGTTGCCGTCCGGGGAGATCGTCACGCCCGGCATCATCGGGGCCGAGCGGCTGCAGGGGTTCGATCCGGACTGGACGCTGCCTGCGGTCGAGCGCGCCGGAGTGCGTACCGGGCATCGTTGGAAGCTCGTCGGCAATGCCGTCAGTGTGCGGATGGCGTCGTGGGTCGCCGCCGCACTCGACGACCCGAAGCCCTACGACGTCGCAGGCGACACCGCGTTGCTGCCCGGTCAGGCCTGGCCGACGGCCGCGTGGGGCCGAGACCGCGCGAGCTTCAAGGTGACCGTCTCGACCATGCCGGTGCACGAACCGCCCGAGGACCTGATCGACTTCCTGGACGACTCCACCCTGCTGTCGGCGCGAGCCACGGCCGGGTTCCTCAAGCGCGCGCGAGCCGGCAACCTCCGCTTCGCCGACGGCTTTCTCGACGACCTCGACGCCCACCTCGAGCGCATGGGTGGGTACACGCAACGGGTGTCGGTGTGAGCGCGACACGTCCCGTCACCGACGCGAAAACCAGTGCACGGCTCAGTAAGCAGCGCCGCCGCGACACCAAACCGGAAGTGGCGCTGCGTCGTGAGTTGCACCGACGAGGACTGCGCTATTTCGTCGACCGCGCTCCGCTGAAGGGCATGCGGCGTCGAGCAGATCTGGTGTTTCCCCGTCGCAAAGTGGCGGTCTACGTCGACGGTTGCTTCTGGCACAGTTGCCCCGTCCACGCGACGAAACCCCGCAACAACGCCCAGTGGTGGGCCGACAAGCTGGCTGCCAACGTGGCCCGCGACCGCGACACCGACACCCGCCTGATCGAGGAAGGCTGGCGCGTCGTGCGGATCTGGGAACACGAGGACCCGGTCGTCGCCGCCCAACGCGTCGTCGATGATCTTGCTGCAGATCCGATAGTGACCGACTGAAACCCACAGCACTCCCCGCGCGTCCAACCTGATGATCGGTCGATTCGAGTCGAGGGATGAGGACAGTGCGTAAAAGTTGGGTGCTTGCGGCGATGGCAGCGGCGATGTCGTTATCGACCAGTGGATGCGCGGTGGTGTTGCTCGGCAGCGCGTTCCCCGCCGGCAGTGCGTCGCCGGCGGAACAGAACCGGTACGGATTCGAGATGTCGGAGGCAGACCGCTATCTGGCCGACTCGGCGGCCTTCGTCCGCAGCCTCGATCCCTGCGGCTTCCTCACCGAGGACGACCTCACAGCTCTCGGCACCGTGGTGCAGCTCAGGCCGGACGGCGAACTGAGTAGCTGCTCGGCAGAAGTCAACCCTGGGCGATCGGACGTCACGGACTCCGTGTCGATCAAGCTGAACGGATACCAGCCGACGCCGGCCGACCCGAACTTCGAGCAAGTCACGATCGGCGGCGAGCAGGTGTACCTCGATGACGCCTCCCGAGGGACGTGTCGCGTCAGCTTCCCGCTTCGCGACGAGTTCGACGGCACCACCTCCGGGCCCATGGACGATGTTCTCACCCAATCGGGTCGTAGTTTCGCCACGATCGACGTCTATCTTGCTGACGGAGACGCCTGCAGTGCAGCGAAATCCGTCACCGAGACCGCACTCGGCCTCGTGAGCGATCCACCACTACGTGCCGATTCCAGGTACAACCTGCCGTTGGCCGCGAAGGATCCGTGCAGCGTGCTGGAGCATCTGCCCGAGACCTGGACGGTCGACCGGTGGAACCCTGCCGCGGATCCGTACGGCTGCCACTTCGAGGCGTCGTCGGCGACGTTCGAGGACAACCTGGTACTGCTCGACGTCGCGCTCACCTACGACGACAGCGACTTGCGTTCGACAGATCGCGAGAAGATCCGGCAGGGCGGTTACACCGTGGAGACTCGCGACTCGGATTCGGTGTGTTCGGCCGACATCGTGTTGGGCAACCCCGTTCTCGGCCTGCCCGGTAACGAGGACTCGGCCGCGCGTTACGCCCGCACGGTTCCCGAGCTGTCCGTCATGGCGGACGACTGCGACTCCGCCGTCGCGCTGGCGGTGGCAGCTGCCGACGAGCTCACTGGTTAGCCTTGGTCGGTGCGCTCGAAAACCGAAGGTGTGGATATCCGCCGAGTAATCGCGGTGGTGTTTCTGATCCTCGCCGGGTTGCTGTACTCCGCGTGGGTGGCCGAATTCTTCCTCGACACCGGGCTCGACCCGGCCCGGTCGTTCCTCAGCGAACTCGATGCCCGCGATCAGCCGTACCGCGAATTCTTCTCCACCGCAGACGTGGTCACGGGTTCGCTGATGATTCTCGCCGCCGTGCTCGGTTTCCTCGTCAGCCCTCGCCGACGGCTCGTCGTCACCGGCTGGGTGGCGTCGGGCATCTTCGGTATCGCCACCATCGCCGACGCGAAACTGCCACTCGAGTGTGTGGCCGCCGACGATCCGAGCTGCCCGATCGAGCCCAGCGGGTTGTTCCCACAGCTTCATCATCTTCATGCTCTGACGAGCACCATCGCGGTGTTCGCGATCTTCACGGTCATGATCGCGTTCACGCTCGCCGCATTCCGCTATCGGGCCTATCCCCTGCTTCGGACGCTCGGTGTCGCGGTGCTGGCCATCACGGCCCTGGCCACGGCGTGGCTGTTGATCGCCGACAACCTTCCCGGCGATCACGGCCTCGGCATCGCCCAGCGGGTGCAGGTGGGCGGGATGTCGGCGTATCTGGTGGTGCTGGGGTGTGCGCTTAGACTCGGCGCATGTCTTTCACCGCGACCGAACTGAACGGTTCCAAGGCAGAGCAGTACCAGCAGCTCGCCGAGCAGGCACGCGGCCTGGTGTTCGAGGAATCGAACCTCATCGCCAACGCCGCCAATCTCTCCGCGTTGGTCTATCACGCTCTGCCCGAGGTCAATTGGGTCGGCTTCTACCTGTTCGACGGCACCGAACTGGTGGTCGGCCCGTTCCAGGGCCAGCCTGCCTGCGTTCGCATCGCGCTGAGCAAAGGGGTCTGCGGCGCTGCCGCGACCACCCGCGAGACACAACGAGTGGCCGACGTTCATGCCTTCCCCGGCCACATCGCGTGCGATGCCAACACTCGCTCCGAGGTCGTCGTTCCGCTGTACCAGGGCGAGAAACTGATCGGTGTGTTCGATCTGGACAGCCCGATACCCGATCGCTTCGACGCCGACGATCAGGCCGGCCTCGAAGCGATCGCGGCGGTGTTCCTCGGTTCGATCAGCTAGACGCTGCCGCTTCGAAGAACCAGGCCATGACCAACGCGCCGGGGTCGACGACGCCTCGCGCGGCCTCACCGACATAGCTGGCGCGGCCCCGGTTGGCGGTGATGTCCTTGGTCGATTCGGCTCCGGACTTCGCGGCGTCGGCGGCATCCTGCAGGGTGCCGCCGTCTTTCTCGAGCGCGTCGACGGCCGGGGCAATGGCGTCGATCATCGTCTTGTCGCCCACGCGGGCTCCGCCGAGTTCGGTGATGCTGTCCAGTCCGGCCCGCGCGGCCGCTGCGACAGCCGCGGCAGATGGCTCGGTGTCGAGCATCGTTCGGTAGAACTGGCGGAACCAGATACCGAACAGTGCGCCGGACGTACCGCCAGCGTGGCCGAGGTAGGCCTCGCTCACGGCTTCGAATACCGTTGCTGCCGAGTAGGTTTCCTTGATCGCGTCGAGGTCGAGTTGTTCCAGTGCGGCCACCATGTTGGTTCCGAAGTCGCCGTCGCCCGCTTTGCGATCCAACTCGGTCAGCGCGGGCTCCTCGTCGAGTACCCGCTGGGCCCACGACCCGATCCACTCCGAGACGAATGCCGACTTCTCTCCGGTGTCGGACGGCGAGAACGTCGGCCCGAATGCGCCGCGCTCGCCCACCGGTTTCGCACCTTGGCTCTGTGCGTTGGGCCAACCGGGCGCATCGGTGGGGGCGTCCCAGAGTTCGAGCATCTCGTCGTCGGCGCGCACCAGAGTGATGGACGCTCCGCCCATGTTGAGCGCGGTGACAAAACTTCCGACGAGTGAGCGGGTTATCTCGATGCCCTTACCCGCGAGGTACTCCGAGAGTTCCCCGAACAGCAGATGCAGTTCGAGCGGATGCGTTGCGCCGAGCCCGTTGACGATGGCGATCACCGATTCGCCCGAGTTCAATCCGAGCGAGCTCACGATGGGCTCGGTCAGCTTCTCGACGACCTCCTGAGCAGGCAGCCGGGACACCCGGTCGGTGCCGCGCTCACCGTGGATACCGATGCCGAGTTCGATTTCCTCCTTGGGCAATTCGAACGACGGCCCGTCGGCACCCGGTAGCGTCGGCGGGTTCAATGCGACCGCCATACTGCGTGCGTTCTCCGCTGTTCGACGCCCCAGCGCGACCACCGCCTGCAGGCTGTCGCCGCGTTCTGCCGCTGCGCCGCACACCTTTTCGACGACGATGGTCGCGGCAGTGCCACGGCGACCCGGGCCGCCCTCGCTCTCGCTGGCCACGTCGTCGTCGACGAGAACGACATCGGCTGCAATACCGTCTTCCTGCAACAACTCTCGGGCGATCTTGAAGTTCATCACGTCGCCGGTGTAGTTCTTCACGATGTGCACCACTCCGCCGCCGGAGTCCACGGCCTTGGATGCCTCGTGTACTTGGAGGGCGTTCGGTGACGTGAACACCAGGCCGGGGCACGCGCCGGTGAGCATGCCGCGACCGATGAATCCGGCATGCATCGGCTCGTGGCCCGATCCGCCACCGGACAGCAGCGCGACTTGACCGTCGGAGATGCGATAGCGACGGGTGAGGAATCCGGGATCGGCGTGCCAGGTGACGTCGTCGGTGGCGGCCACGAAGCCGCGGAGGGCGTCGGCGACGAATGTTCGAGGAGAATTGGAGAACATTCCTTCACACTAAGCCTCCATTGTCGGCTTCGGTGAGCTGCCGGGCCGCCGCGCGTCTACAGTCGCGAAGATGACCACCGAGACCTGGGCTTTCGACGCATCGGACGGCGGGCAGTTGACTGTTCGGACGGATGTCACCGGAAGGGCATCCAAGATGGGGCATCGACTCACGATTGCGGTGACCTCCTGGACCGCGACGGTCGAGTGGTCCGGGGACGCCCCCACCGCGGTGTCACTGACCGCCGAGGTCGGCTCCCTCGAGGTGATCCACGGTGAGGGCGGACTGACACCGCTGATCGGGCCGGAGAAGATCGTGGCAAAAGCCAACGCACTCAAGACCTTCGATGCCAACCGATACCCGACAATTCGATTTCGTTCGGAGGAGATCACTGCCCTCGCCTCCGGATTTCGCTTGGCGGGTACCGCCGAGATACACGGAGTCTCGAAGGAGATCACCGTGGACGTGGACGTCACCGACTCCGGCGACAAATGGCAGATCGGTTCCGAAACTACTGTGCGTCAAACGGATTACAAGATCACGCCGTATTCGCAGATGTTCGGAGCCATGAAGGTGGCAGACGAGGTGACCGTGACGTTCGACGCCGAGTATCGCAAGCCCTGAGCCTTCCCAATTCACCTGCAATGGTGGACACTACGGCGGTGAACCGAAATCGATGGACGATCGGATCGTGCGCATCGGCCCTGGTGTTGGCCGTGGCCCTGACCGCAGGCTGCAGCAGTCCGGCCACCACGTCCCCGGACGGACCTCCCGGAGTGAACGTCAACGGAGTGGGCGAAGTCCAGGGTGCACCGGACACGTTGACGACTCAGATCGGCGTTCAGGCCACAGCCGAGGACGTCACTGCCGCCATCGAACAGGCCAATGCTGCGGTTACCGAGGTGACCGACGCAGTGATTGCTGCCGGCGTCGCACGCGAGGATATTCAGACGCAGCAGGTGTCGATCGATCCGCAGTACTCCGGAGCACTGCCGGGCGGCACCTCGGCCATCTCCGGATATCAGGCCACCAACACGTTGCAGGTCACGGTGCGCGACCTGTCGAAGGCGTCTGCAGTCCTGGGCGACGCCACCTCCGCCGGTGGCAACGCGACCCGAATCTCCGGGGTCTCGTTCAAGATCGACGACGATTCCGAACTGATCACCGATGCCCGGTCCAGGGCGTTCGCCGACGCCCGCGATCGCGCCGAGCAGTATGCGTCGCTCGCAGGCGGCGAACTCGGTGACGTTCTGTCGATCACCGAGTCGATCACCGGTCAGGAGCAGCCGACGAGCTTTCGCGACTCCGCTTCGTTCGACACGGCAGTGCCCATCGAACCGGGACAGCAGACCGTCAGCGTGTCCGTGTCGGTGAAGTGGGCGCTGAACTAGCGCAGCGAGTTACTGCCGCTGCAACTATTGCTCCACTGAAGAGGTTGCAGACCGGGGATTCGCCGACTCGGGCCCTGGAGTGGAGCACACGTTGCAGGACCCCCACGCACGGGCTCAGCCGGCCGGCGGGGGCGGCAGCCGGTAGTTCACCGGGGTCGTCGAGAAATCCACCGGATTTCGGACGCCCTCGGCCACTGCCCCGGGAACCTCGATGCGTGGTTCGAGACCCAACGACTGCGCGAACGCGAATGCCTCCTCGATGGAATTGACCGGCCCGGCGGGAACGTGCCGCGCCATCAGTTCTCGATACCATTCGTCCGCAGTACGCGTCTGCAACGCCGTGTTGAGCAGGTCGACCAACTGATCTCGATGTTCGACGCGAGCAGAATTGGACGAGAAGCGTTGATCCGCAGCCAGATCCGGGGTACCCAGCACGTCGACCAACGCCTGGAACTGCCGATCGTTGCCCACGGCCAACGCGAGCGGTCGATCGGCGGTCTCGAACACCTCGTACGGCACCAACGACGGATGCTTGTTGCCCATCGGAACCGGCACGGTGCCCGCCCCGAGATATGCCGCCGACTGATTGCTGAGTGCGGACAGTACCGACGCCATCAGCGAGGTGTGTACCTGCTGACCCGCACCGGTGTTCGATCGATGATGCAGTGCGGCAAGGATTCCGCTCAGCGCATGCAGACCGGTGACGATATCGACCATCGCCACGCCCACTTTCGTCGGTGTGGATGCGTCGGGGCCGGTGACGCTCATCAGCCCGCCGACGGCTTGAACCACCAGATCGTATCCAGGAAGAGCAGCACCGCCGCCGGTACCGAAGCCGGTGATCGAGCAGTAGATCAGGCCGGGGTTCGTCTGCGCGACAGCCGAATAGCCGAGACCGAGCCGGTCCATCGTTCCAGCGCGGAAGTTCTCGATCACGATGTCTGCGCCCGCGACGATCTCACGGGCCTCGGCCACACCGCTCTCGGACTGCAGGTCGATGAACCGAGACGTCTTGTTCCGATTGACCGAGTTGAAATACGTTGCAGTACCGGCAGAATCGTAAGGCGGGCCCCACAATCGGGTGTCGTCACCGGTACCCGGTCGCTCGATCTTGATCACGTCCGCGCCCATATCGCCGAGCATCATCGTCGCGTATGGTCCGGCGAGCACACGGGAGAAGTCCGCGACCACGAGGCCGGTGAGCGGACCGGTGGCGTCTGTCATCGGTCCACTGTATTGCGCGGCCGACTGCAGTTCAGTTCAGGTCCGGAACGAACGCTGCCAGGACGGCAACCATCGTGTCCACGATCTGCTCGATAGGTGGACGAGGCGGAGCAGTGCGGGACCAGTCGGAGACGATCTCGGTGAGCGCACCGAGGAATGCCGTTGCGGCCAAGCGGTATCCACCCGGAGGAACGAAATCGGAACCGACTTCCGAGCGCAGGGTGTTCTCGAAGAACTCCACCCACTGCGC
Organism: Rhodococcus sp. NPDC077669; assembly: GCF_040686915.1. Classification (NCBI taxonomy): domain Bacteria; kingdom Bacillati; phylum Actinomycetota; class Actinomycetes; order Mycobacteriales; family Nocardiaceae; genus Rhodococcus; species Rhodococcus sp. NPDC077669. The sequence continues at coordinate 67,225 of NZ_JBFBMD010000005.1, forward strand.
ACGACGGCGCGTCCGATGCTGTTCGACGGCATCGCTGACACCCAGCATCTCCAGATAGGAGATGCGCGCCCGACGTGGGTCACCTCCGATCGATCCGACCAGGGCCGTCATCGCTGCAACGACCAGAGAGCGACGATCACGGTCGACCTGCTCGTCGAGTGCGGCGACGACGGCGGCCAGCGCGTCGTCTTGGATCAGGTCGTAGACGTCCACGAGCAGCGCCTCACGGTTGGCGAACTCACTGTAGAACTGACTGCGTGCGAGGCCGGCCGCGGCGCAGATGTCCGCCACCGAGGTGGCGGCGTATCCGCGTCCCCCGACGACCTCGATAGCCGCGTGCAAGAACCGAGCTCGACGATCGGCTTTCCGAACAGCGGAGGATCGTCCGGCGTAGATGCGGCCCTGATCATCGGCGACAGTCACCGAGGGAGTCTACAGGCGACGCACCGTTCGCAGCCCCGCTGATGGGTTCCATCACGACCCGATCGGCTTCCCGAACAATCCGGCGATTATCTCGCCGACGGCCGCGACGAACGTCGGGTGCGCACGCGTGTCGAGCGCCATCGAGCCGACATCGTTCGTCCGGCAACCCGGTTCCACCGGAACACCGGCAAATCGGTCGCGCATCCACAACACCGCACTCGGAAAAGCGATCAGCTCCAGGCTGATGTGCTCACTGAAATGATCGCGGGTGTAGGTGACGTCGGCACCCGGACGGCTGCAGTACGACTCGACCATCGCGTTGACCGGCCCGATCGGCACCAGCCAGTCCGGGTTGGAATGGTAGACGTAGAGCGGCATGTTCGGAGTGGTGCGGCCGAGCTGCATCGCGGACAGGGCCTTCTTCACCACCGGTTGCTGGATCGGGTCGCCGTCGGTGTGCAGCAAGCCTTTCAGGTTGACGAACGGCAGCAGCGCCGACGAGTAGCCGACACAGAGGTTGTCCTTGGCCGCGAACAACGTTCTACCGAACGGGTCGACGTGTTCGTCGATGAAGGCGGCCAGCTCGGGACTCTCGCGGCTGGCACCGATGATGCCGGCGGCGACGATGCCCGATCCCAGGGTGTTGTTCGCGTTGTCGACCAATGCCCCGAGTTCGGCCGGGGTGCCGCCCTCGGTGACTCCGACGATATCGAGCTCAGGGGCGTAGTTTTCGGCCAGTTCTGCTGCGTGCCCGGTGGCGATCGCGCCACCGGAGTAGCCGCTCATCCCCACCTTGGTGGCCTCCCCGGCCAACTGCATCGGCGCGAAGTTCTCGGCAGCTCGGATGCCGTCGAGTGTGATCCGACCGGCGACCGGCCCGGCGGCGAACGAATTGTTCGGGCCCTGATGATCGGGTACCGACACCGCCCATCCTTGCGCCAACGCTGCCTGCACTTCGAGGAATTGAGCGCCCGACGTCACCGCGCCGGTCACCGGCCAGGGGATGGCACCCGCTCGCATCGCGTACGACGGAGCGCAGTAGGCCGCGAGAGAATCCTCGGCCACCTGGATGGAGATCAACGGACGCGGTGCCGCAGGCACTCCCCGCGGCTTGATGACCGTGGTCACGGCGGCGATCGGCTCGTCGCGCCCGTTGTTGGACCGGAACGACAACTGCCACGCGTCGACCTGCGTGGGAATGACGTTGAGAGTAGCCAGCTCGACGGGCCGTGCGGCGATGACCTGGCCCGGCGCGGCCGCTGCCACCACGTCGGCGGGAGGAAGGTAGAAGTCGGTGTCGAACTCGGGAATCTTCGGCCACGTGAGCGGCGGCAAAGGCGGCTGAACCTCCACACCGGCCGGACCGCTGGATTCGGGTGCAGCGGAAGCGGGGCTGGTCGTAGCGGCAACGGCGGCGGCTACGGTCGCCACACCGATCGCTACCCGCAGCGTCCAAGATCGGGCAGAAGACACGGCTGTACTCCTTCGCGCCGGACAACGGGGTCCACAGGACGCGCGCCCGGCGACATTTCGTACAGCGCATCCGACAATCTTGGACACCGATGTCCGAGATGGTGCTCAGAACTGTAGAGCGAAGTGGCGTGGATAACAATCCCCGAGCCGAAAAAGATTCAGAACTGAATCGAGCCCAAGTGCACGGGGTAGTTCCCGTTCGTCACGCGACCGCGAAAGACCGCTTCGCCAAACCGAACTGGAAGCCGGTGATGGCCGTCGTCACCGGAGCTTCCGGATTCTCGGCGGCACCGAGGGTGACGAACAACGGCGTGAAATGTTCGACGGTGGGGTGCGCGTACGGCATTCCCGGTGCGGCACTGCGGAAGTCGGCGAGAGTCCCGACGTCACCGCGAGACAAGGCGTCGGCTGCCCAGAGGTCGAAGTCCTCGGACCACGTCGGCACGGTATTGGTTGCGAAATTCTCCCGGGACAGGAACGGCAGTCCGTGGGTCATGAACCCGGAACCGATGACCAACACACCCTCGGCCCGAAGTTCCTTCAGCGCAGCGCCTATCGCCATCAGCCGATCGGGGGCGTGCGTCGGAAGGCTCAATTGCAGAACCGGGACATCGGCGTAGGGATACATGACCTTCAGCGGCACCCAGGCACCGTGATCGAGTCCGCGCGCGGTGTGCCGATGCAGGTTCTCCGACGCCGGAATGGCCGCGGCCACCCGTGCGGCCAGTGCCTGAGCGTCGGGAGTCCGGTATTCCATCGAGTAGTAACGCTGGGCAAATCCACCGAAGTCGTAGACGAGTGGTGTCGCCGCAGCCGTCGCGGACAGGCTCAACGGGGCCTCTTCCCAGTGTGCGCTGACGATCAGGATCGCCTTCGGCTTGGGCATCGACTGCGACCAGGTGAAGAGTTCGTTCATCCAGAGCGCGTCGTCGAACACCGGGGGTGCACCGTGGCTGATGTAGAGGGCAGGCATCGGACCGTCGTTCGGGGTCCACATCTGCTGGGATCGGCTCGCGGGTGCGGTATCGGCGAGAAATGCGTCGAACGCTGCGCCCGCGATCGGCGGGTTGACGACAGATGTCATGATCGGTCCTTCGAGTGCTCAAGTTGAACCTTCAACTTACCACTCGAGTCCAATCACGACAACATCGGACCAGCCGGTCTGGACCGAACCACACTGTGGGTGACCTCAGCGCCCACTATTAGTGCTGAAATACCTTTTCCCGTTTGTGAGAGCGAATTGTGGACGCTCACGTCAGTGCTCCACGCCGAGGACACGGCTACTCCACGACGACGCGGCCACCACCGGGAAGGTTGGGCGTGTCCGTCGTGATCGTGAGATCGACACGGCCCGCACCGGTAGCGAGAGTGATCGGCTCGGTCGATATCCCACCCGCCGAACCGGATCGGCCGTTGTCGATGTTCGTCCACACCACGGCCACCGGAACCGGCAGCAGGCCGACCGCTGACGAGCCCATGTCACCCGCACCAGAAATCTTGCTCACTGTCGTCACCGTGACCTCCCCTGCCTCGATCACCGTCGCCGTTGCCTCGACCGGCCCCGACCCGAAACTGACGCCGTGTTGCAAGAAGACGAATGCCTGTACCGGCCTGAGCTCCGTGGTGGTTGCGGCCGACGCGATGCCCGCCGACCCCAGCGTCAGGGCTCCCGCCACCAATGGTGCCGCCACGAGGCGAAGGACTCTATTTCTCGAAAACGCGATGCTCCCCATTTCGTCGAATTCGTCCGCTGTTCGAGAACATCCTGCAACGGACCAAGCGGTATGTAGACCCCTCGGGTCCTAGGCTCGGCTGTATGCCGGATGTCTACCGCGCCCCGATGCCGAATGGCGTCGAGCGTGCCCTCACCTACGGACTCTGCGGCATGTCAGCCGACGACGAACGCTCGCTACGACGGGTCGAGCGTTTCGAGCAGGTCGCGGACGGATCTTTCGTCTGGACGCGAACCGAGCACGGCGAGTACTTCCTCGGCCGAATTTTCGGCCCACTGCGGGAAGATCACAGCGCCGACGCGGTGGCGTCGAACCTGATCTTCGTCCGTGACTGCGAGTGGATCGGCGAGCCTGTTCCCGAACACGAGGTACCCGCCGCGACGCTACGCACATTCGCGCGCGGCGGGCGAAATTTTCAGCAGACGCACGACCCGCAGGTCGGTGCAGAGTCGGCTAGCGTGTGGCGAGCGCGAGGTCGCTGACCTGGGGATCGACCTGTACGACGGAGTAGCCCTGGATCTCGAACTTGTTCTCCCCCTCGGGCGGTCCGAGCACGGCGCGGACGATCAGGGTCGCGGCGGCAGCGACGAGTGCGATCACGATGACCACTGCTGCCACGATCAGCAGGGTGCGGGGGCCACCGAACAGGTTCTTCGAGCTCATGGGTCCATCATGGCCCCTCCTCGGTGGGACACGAATCTCGCTGCGGGAGTAGTAAAGGTGTTGATCAGATGAGATCGTGGCTACAGTGAATCCGTGACCGACGCACCCGAGCCCGATTTCTGGTCGTTCATCGACACTGCCAACAACACACTGGCCCGGGAGTACGGGTTCGAGCATCAGCTGGCCACCGAGGTTCTGCTGACACTGAACCGAGCGTCGAACATCGTCACGTACGACCTCGAGTCGACGGTTCATCGCCCGCGAGGCTGGTCATGGTCGTCGTTTCGGCTGATGTTCGTCACGTGGCTGGCCGGCCCGATCGAACCGCGACGAGCAGCCGAACTGACCGGCATGAGCCGCGCCGCCGTGTCGAACCTGTCCAAGACACTCATCTCCGGCGGCCTGCTCGCCAGCACGCCCGACGAGAAGGACGGACGTTCGGTGCGCCTCGCCCTGACCGCGCTGGGGCACGACGAGATGGTCGAGGCATTCGCCGAACAGAACGAACGGGAGAACGCATGGGCCAGCGCGCTCACCGAACCCGAACAGCGAATCCTGGTGATGCTGTTGACCAAACTGATCACCAACCGCAGCCAGTTCGACGTCCGGGGGCGTAACTGAAGGTTGCGTAGATCACGTCAAAGTAGTTAATGTCTTTACTACAAGCGGTGACAGAACTCAGGAGAGAGCACGTGGCCTACTACCGGCAGCTCGGATCGGTACCGCCGAAGCGGCACACCCAGCACCGAACTCCCGACGGCAACCTCTACTACGAGGAGCTGATGGGCGAAGAGGGCTTCTCCTCGGATTCGTCTCTGCTGTACCACCGCCACATACCGTCGGCCATCATCGATGCCACGGTCTGGGACCTGCCCGATCAATCGACGACGCCCAACCATCCGCTCGTGCCGCGGCACCTGAAGTTGCACGAGCTGTTTCCCGAATCCACGGTGGCGGACACCGACGTCATCACCGGCCGACGCCTCGTTCTCGGCAACGCCGACGTCAGACTGTCCTACGTCGTCGCATCGAAAACTTCACCGCTGTATCGCAATTCGATCGGTGACGAGATGGTCTACGTCGAATCCGGTTCTGCCACCGTCGAAACGGTGTTCGGTACTCTCCAGGCGCAGCAGGGTGACTACGTGCTCATTCCGCGTGCGACGACGCACCGTTGGATTCCCAACGGCCCCCTGCGCGCCTACGCCATCGAGGCCAACAGTCACATCGCTCCACCGAAGCGGTTCCTGTCGAAGTACGGCCAGTTGCTCGAGAACGCTCCCTACTGCGAACGCGATCTGCACGGCCCCACCGAGCCTCTACTCGCCGACGGCGAAGACATCGAAGTACTTGTCAAGCACCGTGGTTCGACGGGCATCGTCGGAACCCGCTACGTCTACCCGCAACACCCGTTCGACGTGGTGGGGTGGGACGGCTGCCTGTATCCGTCCACGTTCAACATCTCCGACTACGAACCGATCACCGGCCGTGTGCATCAACCGCCGCCTGCGCATCAGGCATTCGAGGGGGCCAACTTCGTGATCTGTAATTTCGTTCCGCGCAAGGTCGACTACCACCCGCTCGCAATTCCGGTGCCGTACTACCACTCCAACGTCGACTCCGACGAGATCATGTTCTACGTCGGCGGCGACTACGAGGCCCGCAAGGGTTCCGGAATCGGCCAGGGATCGATCTCGGTGCATCCGGGCGGTCATGCTCACGGTCCGCAACCCGGTGCATACGAACGCAGTATCGGCGCCGAGTTCTTCGACGAACTGGCCGTCATGGTCGATACTTTCCGCCCCCTCGAACTCGGTGAAGGAGCGCTCGCGTGCGAGGACACCGGGTATGCGTGGACGTGGGCAGGCCGGGGGCCGAACCGATGATCCCGAAGTTCTTCCACCGCCTGTGCGACGACGCCGCTGCCTTCCCTCCCGGCAATGCACCACTCGATGTTGCTGCAGCACAACATCTCGAGTACCGGGCGAGTTCTTTCGCAGACCTCGTCGGCCCGTTGGTCGTTCCGATGGACCGGGTGCACGAACTCGTCCTGGGCGCCCGGATGGAGGTCGCGTTGACCGCACCTGCCGGTCCGGGCAGCGTGGAGGCAGGCCTACGCGCCGCCGACCGGACCGCCGGCGTGACGGTCGTTGCCGTCGAAGTGGCCGTACCCGACGGCACGAACATCGACGCCTTGCGCAACATCACTCAGGACATCGACATCTATGTCGAAATCCCCCGAGACTCCCGACGAGACGACATCTTCGACGCAGTCGACGAGTTCGGGTATCGCGCCAAATTCAGGACCGGCGGCGTCACGGCCGACGAGTACCCGGACGAGCGAGAGCTTGCCGCGTCCATCTACGAGGCGGCACAACGCGAGGTCCACTTCAAAGCCACCGCGGGTCTGCACCATGCCGCCCGTAACACCGATCCCCACAACGGTTTCGAGCAACACGGTTTCCTCAACGTGATCCTCGCCGCGCAGGCCGCACACAGCGGCGCACGCGTCGGTGAGCTCGAGAAGATCCTGGCGATCCGGGACGCCGACGTCCTCGCCGGTCTCGTCGCCGGGATCGAGGGTCAACGCGCCTTCGCATCTTTCGGCACCTGCAGCATCCGCGAACCCCTGGACGACCTGGTCCGCCTCGGACTCGTCCCACCTCAGTGAACCAAGGAGCGCGCCGTTCATGACGCACATCGACATCCCCGCCGACTCCGAGTTCGGAATCGACAACCTGCCTTACGGCATTTTCAGTACTCCTGGTTCGGACGCTCGAGTCGGAGTCCGGTACGGCGACAATGTGATCGATCTTTCTGCCGCTCTGAACCATTCGGTTTTCGCCTCCCCCAGCCTCAATGCTTTCATGGCGCGCGGCCGCAGTCGGTGGGTCGAGGTCCGCGAGTCCGTCACCGCCATGATCGTCAGTGGCACGACCCCCGCGGAAGCGATCGTCTCGGTTTCCGACGTCACGATGCACCTGCCGTTCGAAGTTGCGGACTACGTGGACTTCTACGCGTCCGAGCACCACGCGTCCAATCTCGGCCGACTCTTTCGTCCCGATGCCGAACCGCTGCTACCGAATTGGAAGCACCTGCCCGTGGCGTATCACGGACGGTCGGGGACGGTCGTCGTCTCCGGTACAGATGTCAAGCGTCCGAACGGTCAACGCAAGGCACCCGACGAGGCGTCACCCACGTTCGGCCCGTCTCGTCGACTGGACATCGAGGCAGAGATGGGCTTCGTCGTCGGCGTTCCGGCGGATGGTCCGATATCGCCGGATCAGTTCTCCGAGCACGTGTTCGGTGTCGTCATCGTCAACGACTGGTCTGCTCGCGACATCCAGGCATGGGAGTACGTGCCGCTGGGGCCGAACCTCGGCAAGAGTTTCGCAACGTCCATCTCGCCCTGGGTGGTACCGCTGCTCGCTCTGGAGCACGCGCGAACGTCGACGCCGGTTCAGGATCCCGAGCCGCACGAGCATCTGCGCGAATCGCGTTCCTGGGCTCTCGACATCGATCTGACCGTCTCATGGAACGGCCACGTCGTCTCGCGTCCGCCGTACAATTCGATGTACTGGTCGCCCGCTCAGATGCTCGCCCACGAGACCAGCAATGGTGCAACATCGCGAACCGGTGACCTGTTCGCCTCGGGCACCATCTCGGGACCACAGAAGAATCAGCGCGGGGCATTCATCGAACTCACCTGGGGTGGAGAAGAACCGGTGACCCTGGGCTCGGAGACTCGAACCTTCCTCGAAGACGGCGACGAGGTGGTCATTGCAGCCAGCGCTCCAGGGCCTAGCGGTTCGCGCATCGGCTTCGGGGACGTCCGTGGCCGCATCGTTCCGGCCTGAGGTCGATCACTCGCGCGGTAGTCGGTATGCGGGGGCTCTGGGGGTTCGATCGGGATCCGCGCTGTTGAGCAGCGGCATTGCCCGGAACTCGACGAGCTCAGAGAGTACGACCACACTGGTGGACCGCGCGATCGTCCGAGATTGGTTGAGCACGATCAGCGTTCGTTGCAGATCGTCGTGCGACGCCGCGGCGACCCGGCAGAGCACATCTCCGGCTCCGGTTGTCGCGAACGCCTCCAGTACGCCGGGGATCTGCTCCAGAACCGCGACGACGTCGCCGAGTGCGCCTTGCGCGATCTCCAGCGTGACGAACGCCTGTACGCCGTAACCAGCTGCTGCCAAACCGATTTTCGGCCGATAGCCGGTGATGACGCCGGTATCCTCGAGCCGCTGCAATCTTGCTGTCACCGTCGCACGCGCCACCCCGAGGATGCGCGACAGCTCGAGCACGCCGATCCGCGAATTGTCATGCAGCGCAGCGAGCATCGCGCGGTCCAATTCGTCCAACGTCGATTCCATGACGCACCTCCACTTTGCTATGCGAATCGTATAGCAAACTGCGGAAGAAGCTGCCCTATCTGCACAGCACGAACAGCTATTCAGGCGTCGATTGACTCCCCTGCACCGCGATGTTGGGCTGGGCGGAACAGTGTGCCTCACTCGGACCAACCAGGAGCTTTCATGAGCCTCGACAACATCCTCAACGACGACGAGAAGCTCGCCGATCTCGACGCCGATCAGCTGCGGCAGCTAGTCGGACTCGTGGAGTACGACGACAAGCGCGACCCCTTCCCGGTCAGTGGCTGGGACGCGATCGTGTGGGTGGTCGGGAATGCGACGCAGACCGCACACTTCTTCCAGTCCGCGTTCGGCATGGAGCTCGTTGCCTACTCTGGCCCGACGACCGGCCAACGCGACCACCACGCGTACGTGCTCAAGTCCGGCGCAGTGCGTTTCGTCATCAAGGGAGCCGTCGACCCCGACAGCGAACTGGTGGCACACCACACGCGCCACGGCGACGGCGTCATCGACATCGCGCTGGCCGTACCCGATGTCGACCGATGCATCGAGCATGCGCGAGCCCAGGGCGCGCGCGTACTACAAGAGCCGACCGACATGTCCGACGAGCACGGCACGGTCCGCACCGCGGCCATCGCGACCTACGGCGACACCCGACACACGTTGGTCGACCGCTCCCGCTATACCGGCACCTACCTACCCGGTTATGTACCGCGGACGTCGACGTTGCAGCGACCGGAAGGCGCTCCCAAGCGCATCTTCCAGGCTCTCGATCACGTGGTCGGCAATGTCGAGCTCGGCAAGATGGATGAATGGGTCGACTTCTACCACCGCGTCATGGGCTTCACGAACATGGCCGAGTTCGTCGGGGCCGACATCGCCACCGATTACTCGGCCTTGATGAGCAAGGTCGTCTCCAACGGCAACCACCGAGTGAAGTTCCCGCTGAACGAGCCGGCCATCGCGAAGAAGCGCTCACAGATCGACGAGTACCTGGATTTCTACCGCGGCCCGGGCGCACAGCATCTGGCGCTGGCGACCAACGACATCCTGTCTTCGGTCGATGCGCTCCGCGCGGCGGGCGTCGAATTTCTCGCCACTCCTGATTCGTACTACGAGGATCCCGCACTGCGAGCCCGTATCGGTAAGGTCCGAGTGCCGATCGAAGAGTTGCAGAAGCGCGGAATTCTCGTCGACCGAGACGAGGACGGGTACCTACTGCAGATCTTCACCAAGCCGCTGGTCGATCGCCCGACGGTGTTCTTCGAGATGATCGAACGCCACGGCTCGCTCGGCTTCGGCATCGGCAACTTCAAGGCACTGTTCGAGGCCATCGAACGTGAGCAGGACGCTCGCGGCAACTTCTGACCCGTACCCCGAACGACGCCGCCCACTGTCAGCGTTCGGTGGGCGGCGCAGTTCGTCCCAGACCACCTCGGTCCTCGTCGAAGATCAACCACGTGCGCGTCGCCCGGACGCCGTCGAGCGATTGCAGGCCCTCCAGCACGACTTGCCGCAGACTCTCGTTGTCGGGAGTCCTGATGAGTACCAGCACGTCGAAATCCCCTCCGAGCAAACTGAAGTGGTCGACGAATTCCATCGACCGCAACCCCTCGGACACACTGCGCCACGAATCCTGACGGATCGACAACGCGATGAACGCCGAGGTCCCTAGCCCGGACGCCGCGTGATCCACCTGCACGGTGAACCGTTCGATGACACCCGCATCCTTGAGCCTGTCCACCCGTGTATAGGTATGTGCCCGAGAGAGATTCAACCGATCGGCCAGCACCCGCATCGAGACCCGCCCGTCGGCAGTCAGCTCGGCGAGGATGCGACGATCCGTGTCGTCCAATTCCACACGTCTCGAGACGTCGTCCATTCGTCCGCTCCTACCTGGTGGTTCGCTACGCCGATCCGACAGATAGTCAGTTCGTACCTGAAATGTCGGCAATATGTCTGCAATCCTACGGCCATAGGACTTCTTCCTCACCGATTCGGCCAGAATCACCGTACAAGCCGATCTCAGGAGAATGCCCCATGACGACCGTCGAGAAGGTTCCGGCAACGTCCTACCAACAGTTCATGCCTGCCGACCGTCCCGTGCAGTACCTCGCACCCGATGGGACGGGCGTGGACAGTGCAGCCCGCTACGCACACCCGTCGAACGAGCGCCTGCTCGAGATGTACCGCTCGATGGTCCACGGCCGCCGATTCGACCAGCAGGCAACAGCATTGACCAAACAGGGTCGGCTTGCGGTCTACCCGTCCTCCCGCGGCCAGGAGGCCTGCCAGATCGCCGCAGCCCTGTGCCTGGGTGAGCAGGACTGGATGTTCCCGACGTACCGTGACTCGATGGCTCTCGCGGCGCGAGGCGTCGACCAGGTGGAGCTGCTCGGCATGCTCGCCGGGTACTGGCACTGCGGCTACGATCCCACCGCCTACAAGGTCGCTCCCCAATGCACTCCTCTGGCAACACAATTGCTGCACGCGACCGGTTTCGCCTACGCCGAGGCCAAGCAGGGACGAGACACCATCGCCCTCGCGTTCTGCGGTGACGGAGCAACCAGTGAGGGCGACTTCCACGAGGCCCTGAACTTTGCCGCGGTGTTCCGCGCACCGGTGATTTTCCTGGTCCAGAACAACGGATTCGCCATCAGCGTTCCCCTCGCGCGTCAGACTGCAGCTCCGTCGTTGTCGCACAAGGGTGTCGGCTACGGCATCGGCAGCGAGCAGGTCGACGGCAACGACCCGATCGCGATGATGGCCGTGATGGACGAGGCCGTGAAGTACGTCCGAGCAGGCAAAGGACCGGTGGTCGTCGAGGCGCACACCTACCGCATGGACGCCCACACCAATGCCGACGACGCCACGCGCTACCGCAAGGCAGACGAGGTGGAAGGCTGGCTGGCCCGAGATCCGCTCTCGCGCCTCGATTCCTACCTCGAAGCCCAGGGTCTGCTCACCGACGATCTGCGCGAACAGATGACGGTATCGGCCGACGCCGATGCCGCGGCACTTCGCGCGGGCATGAACGTCGAGCAGGACGTCGACCCCGAGGATCTGTTCCGGTTCGTCTACTCCTCCCCCACCCCCGGCCTGATCGAACAGCGAAACCAGGTCGCCGCCGAGATCGCAGCAGGAGAACTGTCATGACCACGATGACCATGGCCGGAGCCCTCAACGCCGCCCTGCGCGACGCGTTGACCGAGGACGAGAAGGTCGTTGTCTTCGGCGAGGATGTCGGCACGCTCGGCGGCGTCTTCCGCGTCACCGACGGACTGACCCGAGACTTCGGTGACGATCGCTGCTTCGACACCCCGCTCGCGGAGTCCGGCATCGTCGGATTCGCGATCGGGATGGCGATGTCGGGCTACAAGCCCGTCGTAGAGATGCAGTTCGACGCCTTTGCCTACCCGGCTTTCGAGCAGATCGTGTCCCATGTTGCGAAGCTGCGCAACAGAACTCGCGGATCACTCACCGCGCCGATGGTCATCCGCATCCCGTTCGCGGGAGGTATCGGCGGCGTCGAACATCACTGCGACTCGTCCGAGGCCTACTACGCCCACACCCCGGGCCTGAAAGTCGTCTCGCCGTCCACCGTGGCCGACGCGTACTCGCTGATGCGTGACGCCATCGCCGATCCGGATCCTGTGATCTTCCTCGAACCGAAGCGGCTGTACTTCTCCAAGGACGACATCGAGCTGACCAAGACCGAGCCGATCGGTACCGCCGTCGTGCGTCGTGCCGGTACCGACGTCACGCTTCTCGCCTACGGACCCACCGTGTCGGTGGCCATGCAGGCCGCAGAGTTCGCAGCCGAGGACGGCCGGAGCGTCGAGGTGATCGATCTGCGGTCGATCAATCCGTTCGACGACGAAACCGTCGCAGCCTCGGTACGGAAGACCGGACGCTGCATCGTGATTCAGGAAGCGCAGGGGTTTTCCGGCGTCGCCGCGGAGATCGCCTCGCGCGTCTCCGAGCGTTGTTTCCATCACCTGCACGCTCCGGTACTGCGGGTGACCGGACTCGACATTCCCTACCCTGCACCGAAACTCGAGCACTTTCACCTGCCGTCCGCCGACCGTGTGCTCGATGCCATCGACCGACTGCAGTGGAACGATGCCCCCGACCTCAGCAAGGCGGTCACGGTATGAGCATGCAGGTATTCCTGCTCCCCGATCTCGGTGAAGGACTGACCGAGGCCGAGATCGTGGAGTGGAAGGTCAAGCCCGGCGATACCGTCACCATCGATCAGGTCGTCGTCGAAGTAGAGACGGCAAAAGCGTCTGTCGAGGTGCCCTGCCCGTTCGAGGGTGTTGTCGGCGAACTGCATGCGGCCGAGGGCACGTCACTCGCCGTCGGCGCGCCGCTCATCAGCATCACCGGCGGTGCCGTCGCCGATACGCCTGCAGCCCACGAGCGATACCGCGAAGAAGAACGCGCCGGCTCAGGAAATGTGCTGATCGGCTATGGCACGGGACACGGCCCGACCGGCCGTCGAAAAAGAGCTTCGCACGTGAGTGGAAACTCGACGCAGGCTACGAATTTCCACTCACATGCACCGAAGGTGCTCTCCCCCATCGTCCGCAGCATGGCACTGCAGGGTGGGTTGGATCTGGCGTCGATTGATGTCGCCGGCAGTCATGGAGTCATCACCCGCGCGGACGTGGAACGGGCACTGTCCTCGAGCACTACCAGTGCCGAGGGCGTCACGCGAATTCCCATCACCGGGATTCGTAAGACCATCGCCGACAAACTCTCTCGCAGTCGTGCGGAAATTCCCGAGGCGACCGTCTGGGTCGACGTCGACGCGACGGCTCTGCTGCAAGCCCGACGTGACCTCGACGCCTCCATCGACGGAGTGAAGGTGACACTGCTGGCAGTTCTCGCCAAACTCACCATGATCGCGCTGGCCAAGTTCCCCGAGCTCAACAGCACCGTCGACACCGCCGCGGGCGAGATCCTGCGGTACGAGAACGTCGGACTCGGCATTGCCGCGCAGACCGATCGTGGACTCATGGTTCCTGTTGTGCCGCAGGCCGACAAGGCCGATCTGAAGGAACTGTCCGAGCGACTGGCCGAGCTGACCGAGCTGGCGCGAACCGGCTCCCTGCCCGCAGCCCGGCTGAGCGGTGGAACATTCACGCTGAATAACTACGGAGTTTTCGGGGTGGACGGCTCGGCCGCGATCATCAACCATCCCGAAGCCGCGATCCTGGGCATCGGACGCATCATCGACCGCCCGTGGGTGGTCGACGGCCAATTGGCCGTCCGCAAGGTTGCGCAGCTGTCATTGGCGTTCGATCACCGCGTGTGCGACGGCGGAGTGGCGGGCGGATTCCTGCGCACCGTGGCCGATTTCGTCGAGAACCCCGTCGTGGCACTGGGATCCGTCCGATGAGCGACGTGGACGTCCTCATCCTCGGCGGTGGATCGGGTGGGTACTCCTGCGCCCTGCGCGCCGAGCAACTCGGCCTGACGGTCGCATTGGTCGAGGAGGACAAGCTTGGCGGCACCTGCCTGCATCGCGGATGCATCCCCACCAAGGCTCTGCTGCACACCGCCGAGGTGGCCGACGCGGTCCGCGGCTCGGCGCATGTCGGCGTCACCGCGTCGCTCACAGGTGTTGATATGCCTGCAGCACTGGACTATCAGCGCAGCGTGGTCGCTGGTCTGTACGCCGGGCTCCGGGGATTGCTAAAACGCCCGGGCATCGAGATCGTGTCCGGTCGCGGCCAGGTAGTCGGTCCTCGCACCGTCGAGGTGGAGGGTCGACGCATCACCGGAGCCTCGCTGGTTCTCGCCACCGGTTCGTATTCGCGCACCATCCCCGGTGTGGAACTGGGCCCACGTGTGCTCACCAGTGACAGCGCACTGTCGCTCGACCGTATCCCCGAGTCTGTCGTCGTGCTCGGCGGCGGTGTCATCGGTATCGAATTCGCCAGTATCTGGGCCTCTTTCGGTGCCAAGGTCACCGTCGTCGAGGCCCTCGATCGCATCGTTCCGGGTGAGGACGAATGGTCCTCGAAGCAGCTCACCAAGGCTCTGCGCAAGCGCGGCATCGACATTCGTACCGGCACCAAGGTCGAGACAGTCACCGAGTCGTCCGACGACGTCGCGGTGGCGCTGTCCTCCGGCGACACCCTCTCGACGGATCTCGTGCTCGTCTCCGTCGGACGCGGCCCCCGCACCGAAGGCCTCGGTCTGGCCGAGCAGGGCATCGCCACCGAACGTGGCTTCGTCACTGTCGACGACAATGTGCTCACCACCGCAGACGGCGTCTATGCCGTCGGCGACATCGTGGCGGGCTATCAGTTGGCTCACCGCGGATTCCAGCACGGCATGTTCGTCGCCGAACACATTGCCGGACTCGCGCCGGCACGTATCGACGGCGATCTCGTTCCGCGCGTGACCTATTCGCATCCGGAGGTGGCGTCGGTCGGTCTCACCGAGAAGGCCGCGGAGGAAAAGTACGGCACCGTGACCTCTGTGGTCTACGACCTCGGCGGCAACGGCAAGAGCCGCATCCTCGCCACTGCAGGTGGCGTCAAGGTGATTCGGGCACGCGAGGACGGCCCTGTTGTGGGAGTCCACCTCGTCGGTGACCGCGTGGGCGAGCTGATCGGCGAGGCGCAACTCGCGGTGGCATGGGAAGCACTGCCATCGGAGGTCGGTAGCTTTGTGCACGCCCACCCCACTCAGAACGAAGCACTCGGTGAGGCAATGATGGCGCTCTCGGGTAGGCCGTTGCACGCGCACAGCTGAGGTCGCGGAACCCAGTCCTTGACGCCGCGCTTGCATTTTGCAAGTATCACTGCATGAGCCTGTTCATCACCTGTCCCGTCGAGAACGTCGAGCGCGCAACCGCCTTCTACACAGCCCTCGGCTGGACGCTCAACCCCGAGATGTCCGACCACAACGTGTCGTGCTTCGCCATCACACCGGGGCAGTACGTCATGCTCGGAAGCCGCGAGATGTATGCGAGCGTGGGTGGCACCGAGGAGCTGATCGGCGGTCCCGACACCCCGTCGAAGGTCACGGTCTCGTTCGACCTCGGTAGCCGCGAGGCGGTCGACGAGCTCACCGAGCGGGCCGGTGCTGCCGGTGGACGCATCGGAGACATCGATGACTACGCCTTCATGTATCAACGTCAGTTCGACGACCTCGACGGCTACCACTACTCGCCGTTCTGGATGAAGCCGGACACCGATACGGCCGAATGAGCGACCTCGCCGCCGCCCTCGACATCGTCGGTGCCCGGTGGGCACTTCTCATTGTCGAGCGACTGCTCGAGGAACCGCAACGGTACGGCGATCTGCAGCGCGACCTGGGAGTACCGACGAACATGCTCGCTACCCGGCTGCGCGAACTCGAAGCGGCAGGAGTGTTGACCCGTCTCCCCCTTCGGCACAACACTCGCGCGTACGCGCTGACCGAGAGAGGTCTCGCCCTGCGTGACGCAATTGTCGCACTCGAACAATGGGGCAAAGAGGCTGCACCACAGGTCAGTTGAGCTCACGCGGAACGAACACCGTCTGGGCCACATACGCGACGACAGCCCCGCAACTGGGCTGGCTGCGGGGCTGTCGTCGTCGTTGGGTCAGACGTTCAAATCCTCGTCCCTACGGTTCTTGATGCGCGAGGTCGCGATGAACGAGATCGCCGCCAGGATCATCAGGTAGATCGAGATCGACATAGAGGTACCCGTTCCCTTGAACAGTGCCTCGGAGATCGTCGGGACGAAGGCCCCACCGAGCACGGTGCCGATGGCGTAGCCGATGGATGCTCCACTGAATCGGACTGCTGCGGGGAACATTTCGGCGTACAGCGCCGGCTGTGGTCCGTAGGCGAGGCCGAGTCCGACGGCGAAGAGTCCGAGGGCCACGTAGATCCACTGCAGCTCACCGGTATCGACGAGCAGGAAGAACGGGATGGCACACAACACCATCGACGCGTTGCCCAGGTTCATGATGGCGGTCCGGGAGTAGCGGTCGGACAGATACGCACCGAGCAGGGTGAACACACCCCACACGAGAGCGGCGAACAGACTGGCCACCAACACGTCCACACGGGCGAGCCCGTGCTCCCTCGTCGAGTACGCGACGATGAAGCCACCGACGATGATGTAACCGTTGCCGTTGTTACCCACGAACGACAGCGCGGCGAGCATGACCTGCTTCTTGTTGGTGCGCCACAGTGCACGAACGGGAGTGTGGTTGCGCTCCTTGCGTTCTGCGAGCTCCTTGAACACCGGAGTCTCTTCGACGCGGCGTCGGATGTAGAAGCCGACCAGGATCAGCACGAAGCTGATGAGGAACGGAATACGCCAGCCCCAGGCCTCGAACTGCTCTTCGCTGAGCAAACCGGTGCACAGTGCCAACGTTCCCACCGCGATGAGCATGCCGAGCGGAACACCCATCTGGGTTGCGGCACCGTAGATTCCGCGCTTGCCCTTCGGGGCGTGCTCGACGGCCATCAATGCCGCGCCGCCCCATTCGCCGCCGGTCGAGAATCCCTGCAGGATGCGCAACACGATCAGGATGATCGGAGCCCAGATGCCGATGGTCGCGTAGGTGGGCAGCAGTCCCATTCCGACGGTGGCCGCGCCCATGAGGGTGAGGGTGGCGATGAGGACCTTCTTGCGACCGATCTTGTCGCCGAAGTACCCCGCGACGATGGCCCCGAGAGGACGGAACACGAAGCTGATACCGATGGTCACGTAGGCGACCAGCTGTCCGGACGAGCCCATGGGCGCGAAGAACAGCTGAGCGAAGATCAACGACGCGGCCTGCGCGTAGATGAAGAAGTCGTACCACTCGACGGTGGTTCCGACCATGCTGGCCATCGCGGCGCGGCGATGCTCACGCGACACCCCGGTGGGCGTCTCGACCTGTGTTGTCATCGACGATCTCGTTTCGTTCGGGCTCCGGCGCTCGTGAGAGCGAGCGACAGTTCGGAGTGACGTGGGGTATGAACAGCGGCGGATTCAGGTAACCGACGAACCGGATAAAACTCACCGTCCATTCGGTCGGTAATTACTGTGACCGGCGCCACCGTAGTTTGTCAAGGTGGTCGCGTGCATAACAAGGCCCTGCCCACACTTCGTCGGAAACTACCGATCGAGACCTCGTGCTTCGTCCGAAACGACGCAGACATCGACAGCGCCGCCCGACATACTCGAATCCATGGCTGCTCCGACCACCCTCGTTCTCCATTCGCCGGTCATCGACGAACTGATGCGCGCCCTCGGTGCCGACGCGGTGGTGACCGACCCGGACATTCTGCAAAGCTTCCGGCACGACGCCGCCGCTCTCTGCGAATCCGCGCTACCCCTGGCGGCAGTGCTACCGAGCACCGAATCGGACGTACAGGCGATCATGAAAATCGCATCGGCACATCGCATTCCCGTGGTGCCGCAGGGTGCATTGACCGGCCTGGCGGGAGCCGCGAACGCCAGCGTCGGAGCCATTGCCCTCAACACCCGGCGGATGAACAAGATCGTCGAGTTGGACGTCGTCAACCGCACCGCCGTCGTGCAACCCGGTGTCACAAACAAAGAGCTGAAAGATGCTGCCCTGCAGCAGGGATTGACGTACCTCCCCGACCCGTCCAGCTGGGAGGCGTCGACCATCGGCGGCAACATCGCCACCAACGCCGGCGGTCTGTGCTGCGTGAAATACGGCGTCACAGCACGGTTCGTCCGTGGTCTGCGCGTCGTACTCGCCGACGGGCGCGCCACGTTCGTCGGTCGACGCACTGTCAAAGGCGTGGCCGGGCTTTCTCTGGCCGAACTGTTCGTCGGATCCGAGGGCACACTCGGAATCATCACCGAAGCAACCGTAGGACTCGACTTTCCGGCTGCCAATCCGCTGACCATGGCCGCGACCTTCCCGTCGACTGTCGCGGCCGGTGAAGCGGTGACGCAGATCCGGGCCGCCGGTATCACTCCGAGCCTGTTCGAGTTGCTGGACCGCACCACCATCGCCGCGATCGACGCGTACGCCCGGATGGACTTCGGCACCGACGCCGCGGCCGTGCTGATCGCTCAGTCCGATATCGGCGCGGGCTCTGTGCAGGAGCTCGAAGCCATCGCCGCACTGTGCACCGCAGCCGGGGCAACCGATGTGGCCGTTGCCGAGGACGAGGTCGAATCGGAGCAACTCGTGCAGGCCCGTCGACTGGCGTACCCGGCACTCGAGCGTCTCGGCTCACCGTTGGTCGACGATGTGTCCGTTCCTATTTCGCAGCCCGCCGCGATGATCGATGAGGTCGGACGCATCGCCGAGCGCATCGGCATCGTCATCGGCGTCGTCGGCCACGCAGGGGACGGCAACATCCATCCGACAGTCATCGTCGACCCGTTGGACCCGAGCTCATTGACTGCCGCGCACCGCGCGTTCGACGAGATCGCGGCATTCGCACTCTCGCTGGGCGGGACCATTACCGGTGAACACGGCGTCGGCCTGCTCAAACGCGATCTTCTCGAGACCGAACTCGATTCTGTTGCAGCGGAACTGCAGCGCGGCATCAAGGAGCTGCTCGACCCGCAATACCTGCTCAACCCAGGGAAGGTCCTCACCGCCCGGTCGTGAGCCGCAGCGACATCCACACCAGCAACCGGTTGTCCACGTCATCGAGATCGAGACCGAACAACTCCTTGGTACGCCGGAGTCGGTAGCGAAAGGTATTGGGGTGCAGGTACAGCGACGCAGACGCGGCAGCGACGTTGGATTCGTGTGCCAACAACGCCAGCACCGTGGCGGCGTATTCCGTACCTTCCGAGGCATCGCAGGACAGCATCCGTTCGACGGCAGGCAACGCGAGCGACACTTCCGACAGCGCCTCCCCCGCTCTCCGAAGAGTGACCGATACGCGATTCTGCTCGAATGTCGTTGTCTGTGCCCCCGTTTCGATCGCGTCGAGTACCCAGTGAGCATGCTTTAGCGCTATCGCTGGACGGGCGTCCGGGCCACCGATCGCGAAGCTCACCGCAGCACCGAAGGCCGTCTCTGCGCGTCGTCGAACCTCCTCTGCCTCCGCAGCGAATGCGCGTTCGTCGTCGGACTCCACCACCAGCAGGACGATGTTCCCGTCGACGATGCATCCGGAGTCGCCCGCGTTGCCGAACGTGAGCTGCAGCAGACCAGCGAGCTGCACCAACATTTTCTGCGCTCGCGGCGACTCCACTTCTGCGGCCAGAACGGCGTAGCGCTTTCCCGGCGTAGTGACGACCTCGGGATCGGTCAGTAACGCACGCACCCTGGGATTGTCGGCATCGGCCGGATGATGTCGGGCCGACAACAACGGCACTGCAGCTGCGGCCGCACGCGTCAATGCAGCCACTGCCGCAGGGGCCGGCGCACAGATGCCGACACCGGACGCAATGCACCAGATGGAGCCGAGGTACTCACCGTCGACCGACACCGCTACTGCCAGACGCGGTAGCGCACCGGCCACATCGACCACGTGCACGGTCGAGCTGCGCCGGAAGTCCGGATCGATGTGATGCACCATGTATCGAGCCGGGACCTGCTTGCCCAGAATGCCGTCGCGTCGCACGTCGTCGATCGGCTGCCCCGGCACCGACGAATACGCCACCACATAGCCCTGCGGATCCATCACCGACACAGCACCACCCACCGCAGTGGCGGTGGCGTCTGCCAGCGCCGACAGGTCTGCAGTGGTCACCGACTCACAGTACTTCCACGCGCCGGATCGCTAGCGCGCTATCGTGCGACTGTCGCCTCGGAATTCGGCGATCAGCTCGTCTCGGCACGTCACCGACACATCGTAGAGGCCGTTCCGGCCGAACCGCGCACGCTCGATGGCGTCCGCAACCAGCACGTCACCGGCCTTCGTCGGACGGAGATAGCGGATGTCGCATCGTGCCGCGACGGCCGAGTCCTCGTGCGAGTTGCAGGCCATCGCGAAGGTGGTGTCCGCAAGCAGGAACACGTAGCCGCCGTGGGTGATTGCATAGCCGTTGACCATGTCCTCGGTGATGACCATCGACATTCTGGCGTGGCCGGGTGACAGCTCGATCAGTTCGATGCCGAGCTTGCGGGACGCGGCATCGACCTCGAACATCTCCCGCGCAATAGGCGAATCGGTCACGGCCGCAACACCGACTGCTCGTTCTGGGTGAACATCGTGACGCCACCGGTCGCGAAGTTCCGCAGATCCTTGCCTGCCGCTGTCATCTCGGGCGAAGCCAACCCTGCCTTCAGCGATGCCTCGTCCGCGAAGTACAGACTTGCGATTGCGTAGTAGGGCGGCGGGGACTCGTCGAGCGAGTCGAGCGTACCCCAGGTGAAGTCGACCAGGCCGGGAACTGCGCGAGCGAGGGGCACGTGCACCTTGGTGTAGTGCCGATCGAAGGCGGCAGGGTCCTCGGGTATTCCGTAACAGACGGCTACTCGCACGCTCATGACGCGGCCTCGGGCTTCGCGACCAGAGTGAGTACGTCGTAGGTGGCGACGGGGTCACCGTCCTGGTTGACGACCACTGCGTCCCACCGCACCTCGCCGTAATCGGCACTTTGGCGCGGTGTGATGAGCTTGGCCGTCAACGTGACCGTCAGCGAATCCTCGGCCTTGACCGGCGTCAGGAAGCGCAGGCTGTCGACGCCGAAGTTCGCCAGGACGGGGCCCGGTGCCGGGTCGACGAACAGCCCTGCGGCCAGCGAGACCACCAGGTAGCCGTGCGCCACGATGCCGCCGAACAACGGATTTGCCGCTGCCGCTTCGGGATCGGTGTGCGCGTAGAACGTGTCGCCGGTGAATTCGGCGAAGTGATCGATGTCGGCGCGGGTGACCTGTCGTGGGCCACCGACGATGGTATCGCCCAGTCGCAGTTCGCCGAGGTTCTTGCGGAACGGGTGAACGTCGCCGGTCGTCTGCTTCGCTCCGGTGACCCACTTGTTGCCGATGGCCGTCAGCACGTCCGGGGTTCCCTGGATTGCGGTGCGCTGCATGTGGTGCAGGACGCCGCGGATACCGCCGAGTTCTTCACCACCGCCTGCGCGGCCGGGTCCGCCGTGCACCAGTACCGGTAGCGGCGAACCGTGACCGGTCGATTCCTTGGCGTCCTCGGAATTCAGGACCAGGATGCGCCCGTGATACGGAGCGGTGCCCAGGACGATCTCGCGCGCGATGGCCGAATCTTTGGTCACCAGAGATGCGACCAGAGAGCCCTTTCCGCGGGCGACGAGGTCGAGCAGGTCCGCGGTGCTGTCGTAACCGATGACGGTGGAGACGGGCCCGAATGCCTCGATCTCGTGCGGTTCGGGTGCGCTCTTGTCGCCGGCCTTCAACAGGACCGGCGCCATGAAGGCACCAGGCCGTGAATCCACGGAGTCGGGATCACCGAAGACGACGGTGGCCGACTTGATCAGTCCACGAATGGATTTGAGGACCTCGTCGCGCTGGTCGATGCTGGCGAGTGCACCCATTGTGACGCCGTCGTCCTGCGGGTCACCGACGACGACCTTGTCGAGCTTGGCCTTCAGCGCCTCGATGACGGGTTCGACCGAGTCCTGCGGCACCAGCACGCGGCGGATGGCCGTGCACTTCTGGCCGGCTTTGGATGTCATCTCGGTGAAGACACCTTTGACGAACAGATCGAACTCCGGATCGCTCTGTGCCACATCGGAACCCAGGATGGACGCGTTGAGAGAATCGGCTTCCGCCGTGAAATGGAGTCCCTCGCCGACGACGTTGGGGTGTGAGCGCAGGGTCGCAGCGGTATCGGCCGATCCGGTGAAGGCCACCGAGTCCTGGCCGCCGAGGTGGTCGAGGACACCGCGGGCACTGCCGCACAGCAACTGAACCGACCCCTCGGGCAGCAACCCCGACTCGATGATCCGACGGAAGACAAGCTCGGTCAGGTACGCAGTTTGGCTGGCGGGCTTGACGATCGAGGGCACGCCCGCGATGAACGCGGGTGCCAGCTTTTCGAGGAAGCCCCAGACGGGGAAGTTGTACGCGTTGATCTGCACGGCGACGCCGCGCCGGGAGGTGTAGATGTGCTGACCGAGGAAGGTGCCCTTCTTGCCGAGCTGCTCGATGGCGCCGTCGAGGTAGACCGTCTCGTTGGGGAGTTCACGTCGAGCCTTGCTCGCGTAGCTCAGCACGGTGCCGAAACCGCCGTCGATGTCGACGCCGGAATCGCGGGTGGTAGCTCCGGTGTGCCGGGAGAGTTGGTAGAACTCCTCTTTGCCTGCCAAAAGTGTCAGACCCAGTTGCTTGAGCAGGGCTGCACGTTCGTGGAACGTCAGGGCTGCGAGCGCGGGGCCGCCGACGGTGCGGGCGTAATCGATCATGCCTGCGACGTCGAGACCGCTGGACGACACCCGGGCGATCTCACTGCCGTCGACGGCGCTCAGCAGCGGCGTTCCCTCGTCGGTCGCGGAATACCACGTGCCCTGGGCATAGCTTTCCAGAAGTCTGCTCACAACGCCTCCATCTCACCGTACGTTCGGTCGGTAATTACCATCGCCGCCGAACGCCGAGAAGTCAAGACCAGGAGTGGAGCCTGCGGAACGACCCGGCTGAGCATGTCCTCGCTACGTGCGGCGCAGGCCGTCGAAGGTCAGAGCCACGACGGCGTCGGCCAATTCCTCGACGGATCCGCCGGTGCGCGGGCGGTACCACTCGATGAGCGAGTTGACCGTGCCGAAGACGAGCTTGGACGCCAGAGCCGGGTCGACACCGGGACGCAGGTCGCCCTCCTCGGCGGCGGCGACGACGAGCCCGGTGACGAACGTGTCGAATTCGCGCCTGCGGGCGAGAGCGCGCCGCTCGACGTCGGTGTTGCCCCGCACCCGCAGCAGCAGCGTCACGTAGGGCAGTTCCGCGCACAAGATGTCGACGCTGCGACGCACCAGGTATTCGAGGCGATCGATGTACCGCCCGGTGGTCGCCCGATCCTCGGTCGTCACGGCGAACAGCGCATTGAGAGCCCGCGACAGCGCGAGTTCGAGCAACTCGGACTTGCCCGATACGTGGTGGTAGATCGACGACTTGGTGATACCGAGCCGCTTCGCCAGAATCTCCATGCTGGTGCCGTCGTACCCACGGTCGTTGAAGACCTTGACCGCCACGGCCAAGAGGGAATCCAGGTCGTATCCCGGCCGCCCTGGCTGTCCGGTCTTGCGCGGCGCGCGTGCGGTTGTCATTGCCACATCTTCGCAGTCGGCGGACGATTCCACAGCACCACGGGCAGCAGACCTTGCCAAACGACCGAATGTTCGGTTATTAATGACGCAACCGACGAAGGAGTTTCGAAGTGGCCGAAGTATTTCTCGTGGCCGGCGCACGTACCCCGCACGGGCGCTACGGCGGCGCCCTGGCCTCGGTGCGCCCCGACGATCTCGCCGGGCTGGTCGTGGCCGAAGCGGTCCGCAGAGCGGGCGTACCCGTCGATCGAATCGACGAGGTGATTCTGGGTGCGGCCAACCAGGCAGGCGAGGACAATCGCGATGTGGCCAGAATGGCGGTTCTGCTCGCAGGTCTGCCCCAGTCGGTGCCGGGATACACCGTCAATCGCCTGTGCGCGAGCGGACTGACCGCAGTAGCCAACGCCGCGAGCACCATTCGCAGCGGTGAGGCCGACATCATCGTCGCCGGTGGCGTCGAGTCCATGACGCGCGCGCCGTGGGTCATGGCCAAGCCCGGGACGGCGTGGGCCAAGCCCGGCGAGATCTTCGATACCTCCCTCGGCTGGCGATTCACCAACCCGACCTTCGCAGCGCACGACGCGGGGATCGACCCCAAGATCACCCTGTCGATGGGCGAGACCGCCGAAGAGGTCGCGCTCAGCGAGGGCATCACCCGTGAAGAGTCCGACGCCTTCGCCTTCCGCAGTCAGCAGCGTGCCGTCGCCGCACAGGATTCCGGACGCTTCGCCGACGAGATCGTGCCCGTCACGACCAAGAACGGCGATGTCACCGAGGACGAGACGCCGCGCCGCGGAACCACTCTGGACAAGCTCGGCACCCTGAAGACCGTGTTCCGAAAGGGCGGAATCGTCACCGCCGGCACGTCGTCACCGTTCACCGACGGGGCATCGGCATTGGTGGTGGCCTCGGAAGAAGCCGTGCGCACGTACGGCCTCGAGGTTCGCGGCCGCATCGTCACCAGCGCGAGCGCCGGCATCGCGCCCCACATCATGGGACTCGGTCCGGTCCCGTCCACGCAGAAGGCGCTCACTCGCGCGGGATGGTCGATCGACGACCTCGGTGCCGTCGAACTCAACGAGGCCTTCGCGGCACAGTCCCTCGGCGTCATCCGCCAGCTGAAGCTCGACGAGAACATCGTCAACGCCGACGGCGGGGCCATCGCCCTCGGCCACCCCCTCGGCTCGTCGGGTGCTCGAATTCTGTTGACGCTGTTGGGCCGGATGGAACGAGAGAAGGCCTCCCGTGGGCTCGCGACACTGTGCGTCGGCGTCGGGCAAGGCGTGTCGATGTTGATCGAGGCACCGTGAACACGCTCATCGTCGAGGAGTCGACGGACCGCGTTGTCGTCACCCTGAGTCGCGAGAAGCAGCGCAACGCAATCGATTCCGACATGATCAGCGAGCTGCACAAGGTGTGCGCGCTCGTGGAGCAGGATCCCAGGATCGTGATCCTGACCGGAGCAGGCGAGCATTTTGCCGGCGGTGCCGACATCAACCAGTTGCGGGCCCGCACTCGCGACGACGCACTGCGCGGCATCAACCGAAACCTGTTCGATCGCATTGCAGCATTGCCCCTGCCGACGATTGCAGCCGTCCGCGGATACGCGCTCGGCGGTGGAGCCGAACTGTCCTATGCCTGCGACATCCGGATCGCGTCGTCGACTGCCGTGTTCGGTAATCCCGAACCGGGACTGGGCATCATGGCTGCCGCCGGAGCCAGCTACCGGCTGCCGACGCTGGTGGGCGCGTCCGTAGCGAAGCAGGTGCTTCTCGGTGGCCGGACACTCGACGCAGAGGTGGCACTCCGATCCGGTCTGGTGCTGGACGTCGTCGACGAGCCCATGGCCGCAGCGCATTCCCTCGCGGATCGCATCGCCAAGCAAGCACCACTGGCACTGACACTCACCAAGAAGATTCTCGATGCACCCGGTTCGCACCCATGGGCCGACGACATCGCGCAGGCCGTGCTGTTCGAGACCGAAGACAAACAACGCCGCATGACGGCATTTCTGGAGAAGAAGAAATGACAGTTCCTGTGAAAGTTGGTGTCGTCGGTGGCGGACGGATGGGCGCGGGTATCGCGCAGGTCTTCGCGGCCCTCGGCTCCATCGTCGTCATCGCCGAAGCAGCCGACCAGACTGCAGCCCTCGGACGAGTCTCGACCGGGCTGGACCGGGCGCACGAGCGCGACAAGCTCAGCGAGGACCCCGCTGCGATTCTCGCCCGGGTCTCCACCGTCGCCGGCCCCGCGGATCTTGCTGCCGACCTGGACCTGGTTGTCGAAGCGGTTCCCGAGATTCCGTCGCTCAAGGTCGAGGTACTGGCTCTCGTCGACAAGATCGCCGGGCCCGACACGGTCATCGCGTCGAACACGAGCTCGATCTCCATCGCGGAACTCGGCGCAGCATTGAGCGATCCGAGCCGCTTCATCGGGATGCACTTCTTCAACCCGGTTCCGGCGTCGACCCTCGTCGAGATCGTGCGCGCTCCGGCCACTTCCCTAGACGTCGTGCAGCGAGTGCAGCAGTGGGTGTCACTGCTCGGCAAAACCGAGGTGCTCGTCAACGACTCCCCCGGGTTCGCTACCTCCCGGCTCGGCGTGTGCCTCGGACTCGAGGCCATCCGGATGCTGGAGGAAGGCGTCGCCGACGCCGAATCGATCGACCGCGCCATGGAACTCGGCTACAAGCATCCGATGGGTCCGTTGCGGTCCACCGACCTCGTCGGGTTGGACGTTCGGCTCGCCATCGCAGAACACCTGGCGTCGACCCTCGGCGACAGGTTCACTCCCCCGCAGTTGTTGCGAGACATGGTTGCTCGCGGCGACATCGGACGCAAGTCCGGTCGCGGCTTTTACGATTGGACGAACGCATGACGGTACGGTTCGATGTCACCGACGGCCTGGCGACCATCACCCTCGCGCGCTCCGAGGCACACAACGCCCTCGACGTCATGACGAAAGTCGGCCTGATGTCTGCAGTGCAGAACGCCGCCGCACCCAGTGTGCGCGCGGTGCTCATCACCGCGGAGGGCAAGAACTTCTGCGTCGGCCAGGACCTCGGCGAGCACGTCACCGCACTCGAAGCCGACCCGGCCACGGCGATGGATACCGTCGGCGAGCATTACAACCCGGTCATCCGAGGGCTCGAAGCGCTCGAGGTGCCGATCGTCGTGGCCATCCCCGGCGCGTGCGTCGGTGCCGGTCTCGGGATCGCACTCGCCGGAGACATCCGCGTCGCCGGCACCAAGTCGTCGTTCGCCACGGCGTTCACCGGCATCGGATTGGCCAGCGACTCGGGGTTGAGCTACACGCTGGTCGACGCACTGGGAGCGAGCCGGGCCGCGGGACTGATGCTGCTCGGAGACAAGGTCACCGCCGCGCAGGCTCTCGACTGGGGTCTGGTGCATCGCGTCGTCGACGATGCCGACGTTCTCGAGACCGCGCGCACGCTGGCCACAACGCTCGCTGCGGGACCCACCCTGGCGTACAAGCAGGTCAAGTCGCTGATCGCGCGGTCCGGTCTGTCCGACGCCCTGGACCGCGAGGCGCAGGCACAGACCGCTCTGGGACAGACCGCCGACCACAAGGCCGCCGTCGATGCTTTCCTCGCGAAGAAGAGAGCCTCCTTCGTCGGCAGGTGAGCGGGAGTGGAGCCTGCGGAACGACCCATGTGAACAGAAACTCGACCCCTGCTACGAACTTTCACGCACGTGCGGCGAAGCCGCTCTTGTGCCCGGGGTCACTTCGATGCATACTGGTTACCAACCGATCATTCGGTAATGAAAGTAGGACTTATGACCACGTCAAATACCCTGTCCACCGAGACGCTGCAGGACGGGTTCGACGAGACCATTGCCCACGAGCAGCGCGTCGAGCCCCGTGACTGGATGCCGGACGGCTACCGCAAGTCGCTCATCCGCCAGATCGCCCAGCACGCGCACTCCGAGATCATCGGCATGCAGCCGGAGGGCAACTGGCTCACCCGCGCACCGTCGTTGCGCCGCAAGGCGATCCTGATGGCCAAGGTGCAGGACGAGGCCGGTCACGGTCTCTACCTCTACTCCGCCGCTGAAACGCTCGGAGCGGACCGCGCCGACCTGACGGTCAAGCTCATCGAGGGCAAGCAGAAGTACTCCTCGATCTTCAACTACCCCACCCTGACGTACGCCGACGTGGGCACCATCGGCTGGCTGGTCGACGGTGCGGCGATCTGCAACCAGGTTCCCCTGTGCCGCAGCAGCTTCGGTCCGTACGCACGCGCGATGATCCGGGTCTGCAAGGAAGAATCCTTCCACCAGCGCCAGGGCTACGAACTGCTCGCCACGATGATGCGCGGCACCGACGAACAGCGCGCCATGGTTCAGGAATCGGTCAACCGCTGGTGGTGGCCGGCACTGATGATGTTCGGCCCGCCGGACGACGAGTCCCCCAACACCGAGCAGTCCATGAAGTGGGGCATCAAGCGCCACACCAACGACGAACTGCGCCAACGCTTCGTCGACATGTCGATCCCGCAGGCGAAGGCACTCGGAGTCACGTTCCCCGACCCGGACCTGAAGTGGAACGAGGAGCGCAAGTCACACGATTTCGGTGAGCCCGACTGGTCCGAGTTCATGCAGGTGATCAAGGGCAACGGTGCCTCCAACGTCGAGCGCATCGCGAACCGTCGAGCAGCTCACGACGGCGGAGCCTGGGTCCGTGAGGCCGCAACCGCATTCGCCGAAAGGAACGCAGCATCATGACAGAATTCACGGCCGAGGGCGGCCACGGCGCAGTTCCCACCGACAACGTGCCGGTGGAGCCGAAAAGAGAAGCAGTAAAGGCTGATTGGCCGTTGTACGAGGTGTTCCTCCGCGGCAAGCGCGGCCTGAACCACGTGCATGTCGGATCGCTCCACGCTGCCGACGACCACATGGCCCTGCGGCATGCTCGCGACGTCTACACCCGCCGCAACGAAGGCGTCAGCATCTGGGTGGTTCCGTCCAACTCGATCGTCGCGTCGTCGCCGTCGGAGAAGGATCCGTTCTTCGCACCGAGTGGCGACAAGGTGTACCGCCACCCGACGTTCTACGAGATCCCCGACAACGTTCCCCACATGTGAGACCCATACTCCCAGAGGACAAGCACCCATGACTGATCACGACAGCGCCTACGAGGGCCTCGTCGACGAGGACTCGCACGGGCAGTGGGCATTCGGGACGAGTTTCGACGACCCGCTCGCCGGCGTCGATACCACCGTTCCCGACGACGTCGACCTGAACTCGCTTGCCGCATACTGCCTCATGCTCGGCGACGACGCGCTGATCAGCTCGCAGCGCCTCGCCGAATGGAGCACTCGCGCACCGGAACTGGAAGAAGAGGTGGCGCTGGCGAACGTCGGCCTCGACCTCCTCGGCCAGGCCCGGCTGCTGCTGGCCCGCGCCGCCAAAGCCGATCCGACGGTGGTGCCGTTCATTTCGGACACCTCACCCGCACCCGCCGAGGATGCGCTGGCGTTCTTTCGCGACGAGGCCGACTTCCGCAACGTCAGACTCACCGAGCTCGACAACGGCGACTTCGCGAAGTCGCTGGTTCGGCTGCTGGTGTTCTCGACGTGGCGTCTCGCCGTCTTCACCCGCCTGCAGGAATCCCGTGATCCCGTCCTTGCCGCGGTCGCGAACAAGGGCGTCAAAGAGCTGACGTACCACCGCGATTACGCGGCACGCTGGGTCGTCACCCTGGGCTGCGGAACCGACGAATCGAAGCGACGCGTCCGCGACGCCGTGACCCGGATCTGGCCGTACGTCTCGGAATTGTTCATCCCGACGGACGAGGAGATCGCACTCGCGAAGGTCGGTGTCGCCGTCGACCCTCGCGATGTTCGCGACGAGTTCGATTCGGTTCTTGCACAGGTGCTGCACGCCGCGGAGCTGGACGCCCCCGAGGGCAAGTCCGTGGGCACCATCGGCGGCCGCGGTGGCCGTCGCGGCATTCACACCGAGGCCTTCGGCCCGTTGATCGCCGAGATGCAGGTCGTGGCGAGGGCACATCCGGAGGGAGTCTGGTGACAACGATGGAACTTTCGGCTCGCGACATCGCAGCTACCGTCATGGATCCGGAGATGCCGCTGCTCACCCTCGACGACCTCGGCGTCCTGCGCGACGTCGAGGTACGCGAGAACGGCAGCGTGCTCGTCACGATCACTCCGACGTACTCCGGCTGCCCCGCCATGGCGACGATGCGGGACGACATCGCTCACACGCTTCAGGACCACGGCTACGCGGATGTCGAGATCGTCACCAGCCTGACGCCGGCATGGAGTACCGACTGGATCTCCGAGGAGGGCCTGCGCAAGCTGCGCGAGACCGGCTACTCCACTCCGGGTCCGGCCCCGGAACGTACATCCGGCCCGGTTCCGCTGACCTTGACCGTCAAACCCCGTCAGCTCACCTGCCCGCAATGCAGCTCGCGCAACACCCGGCTCACGTCCGAGTTCGGCGCCACCCTCTGCAAAGCCCAGTACCGGTGCGACGACTGCCTCGAGCCCTTCGACCACGTGAAGGAAATCTGATGACCGTCACCGCCGAGCCCGTTCAGAAGAATCTACGCAACAAGCCTTTTCATTCATTGACCGTTGCCGACGTGGAATCCCTCTGCGACGACGCCGTTGCTGTCACGTTCGACGTCCCGGAAGAATTGCGCGAAGAGTTCGACTTTCGACCGGGCCAGTCACTGATGCTCAGCCGCACCGTCGACGGCGTCGAGCACCGCCGCTCATACTCCATCTGCGCCCCGGCCGGTGCGCGTCCCCGCGTCGGTGTCCGCGAGGTGTCCGACGGTCTGTTCTCCTCCTGGCTCGTTCACGACGTCAAAGCAGGCGACCGCATCGACGTGCAGGGCCCGAGCGGCACCTTCCACGCTGATCCGGCCCAGGCCGGCAGGCACGTGCTCATCGCCGCCGGTTCCGGTATCACCCCGATGTTGTCGATTGCGGCATCCGTTCTGGCGAATCCCGACTCCGAAGTGGTTCTGCTGTACGGCAATCGCCGGACGCGAACGGTGATGTTCGCCGAGGAGATCGCCGACCTGAAGGATCAGTACGGCAGTCGATTCGACGTCATTCACGTGCTGTCTCGCGAACCACGGGAAGTCGAATTGTTCAGCGGCAGGCTCGATGCCGACCGGCTTCGCGAGATACTCGACACCGTCGTCGCAACACCGGACATCGACCACTTCTGGTTATGCGGTCCGTTCGGGATGGTGAGCGATGCCCAGGACGTTCTGAAGGAACTCGGCGTCGCGAAGAGCAGCATTCACCACGAACTGTTCTACGTCGACGACGTACCGCCGCCGCAGGAGCAGCACCGCGAGCCCGGTATTACCGGCCCCAGCAGTGAGGTCACGATCATCCTCGATGGCCGCGAGGTGAAAGGCGCTCTGCCGCAGGACGAGTCGATTCTCGATTCGGCCGAGCAGCTGCGCTCGGATCTCCCCTTCGCATGCAAGGGCGGAGTGTGCGGCACCTGCCGCGCGAAGGTGACCTTCGGAGAGGTCGACATGCGTCGTAACTATGCATTGGAAGACAACGAGGTCGATGCCGGCTTCGTGCTCACCTGCCAAACCTTCCCACTCAGCGACACCGTCACCGTCGACTTCGACGCCTGAGACCACGAGAGACCGATCATGACCAGTGTGCTGTCCGCCCCCACCGATACCCCCGACATCGAGTTCGCCTCTCGGGACCGCATTTCCACGCTGCAGTTGGAGCGCCTGCGATGGTCGCTGCAGCACGCGTACGACAACGTTCCGCACTACACGAAGGCATTCGACGACGCCGGGGTGCATCCGACCGATCTGAAAGATCTGTCGGATCTGGCGAAGTTCCCGTTCACCGCCAAGAAGGACCTGCGGGAGAACTACCCGTTCGGCATGTTCGCGGTGCCGCAGGACAAGGTCTCGCGCATCCACGCGTCCTCGGGCACCACCGGACGTCCCACTGTCGTCGGTTACACCGCGAACGACATCAGCAACTGGGCCGATCTTATCGCCCGCAGCCTCCGCGCCGGCGGCGTCAAGCCGTCGGACAAGGTGCACGTGGCCTACGGGTACGGCCTCTTCACCGGCGGACTCGGCGCGCACTACGGCGCAGAACGTCTGGGCTGCACGGTGATTCCAATGTCGGGCGGTATGACCGATCGTCAGATCCAGCTCATCGAGGACTTCGAGCCCGACGCCATCATGGTCACGCCGTCGTACATGCTCACGATCGTCGACGCGATGGTCAAGAAGGGCATCGATCCGGCGAAGACCTCGCTGAAAACCGGTGTCTTCGGCGCGGAGCCCTGGACCGAGGAGATGCGCAAGGAGATCGAGAAGACTCTCGACATGGACGCCGTCGACATCTACGGCCTGTCCGAGGTCATGGGACCGGGTGTCGCGATGGAATGCGTCGAAACCAAGGACGGACTCCACATCTGGGAGGATCATTTCTACCCGGAGGTCATCGACCCGGTGACCGGCGAGGTTCTGCCCGACGGCGAGGAGGGTGAATTGGTGTTCACGTCCTTGTCCAAGGAAGCGATGCCGATCATCCGCTACCGCACCCGCGATCTGACGCGACTGTTGCCGGGCACGGCTCGCACGATGCGTCGGATGCAGAAGGTCACCGGCCGCACCGACGACATGATCATTCTGCGCGGGGTCAATCTCTTCCCGACGCAGATCGAGGAGCTGATCTTGACGGTTCCCGTTCTGGCACCGCAGTTCCAGTGTGTGCTCGAGCGTGCCGGACGCATGGACTCACTGACCGTCCTCGTCGAAGCCCGACCCGATGCCGCGCTCGACACGCATCCGATTGCCGCAGCAACGCTGAAGAAGCTGGTCAAGGACCGGATCGGCGTCAGCGTCGCGGTCGACGTCGTTGCACCGGCGGCCCTCGAGCGTTCCATCGGTAAGGCCCGCCGTCTGATCGACAACCGTCCGACCGTATGACATGAGCCCGGTGGCACAGGATTTCGAGCAATGGCGCGAGAACGTCTCCACGGCGTTCGTGCCTCTCGACGCTGTGTCCACCGGGCCGTCGTCGTTCCAGGGCACGCTGGTGTCGTCGACGCTCGGGGCGCTGCAACTGAGCGAGGTGACCGGCCGGGAGGTCGACGTCAGGCGCACACGCGCGACCATCCGGCGGTCCGACCCGGGATTGATCAAGGTGGGTCTGCAACTGACGGGGTGCGGCACGATCGTCCAGAACGAGCGCGAGGCCGTGCTCCATCCTGGCGACTTCGCGGTCTACGACACCAGTGCCCCTTACGATCTGCACTTCGCCGGGGACTTCGAGATGTTCGTGGTGATGCTTCCACGCGACGCGCTCCGCATCGATTCCCGTGACTTGACGACCGTTGCCGCGCGTCGTGTGGAGGGCGATCACGGCGTCGGCGCGCTGGTGTCGCCGTTCCTGTTCAATTTGCGTCGCAACGCCGCCGACGGCACTTTACCAACGACACCGATGCTCGAGAACGCCGTCCTCGATTTGCTCTGCGCCGCTCTCGACGACGCGGCTCCCCACGATGCGCCGGGATCCACACTCCTGATCGAGGCCAAGAGTCTCGTCGAATCTCAGCTGTCCGATCCGACACTGTCCACGGCGTCTCTCGCTGCGCACCTGCATATTTCGACGCGCTACTTGCAGAAGCTCTTCGAGCAGGACGGTCGCACGGTGGCCGGCTGCATCAGATCCAGGCGTCTGGAGAGGTGCCACCGCGACCTGCGTGACCCTCGTTTCGCCGCAGACAGTATCGGAACCGTCTGTGCGCGTCACGGTTTGATCGATTCCTCGAACTTCTCGAAGCTGTTCAAGGAGACGTACGGCATGTCGCCGCGGGAGTACCGCGCCGGGTGAGAGCGCACGCCGCCCTCACCCGACCACGAACTACTTTCCGAGGATCAGATCCGAGGCCCGCTCACCGACCATGATGGACGGCGCGTTGGTGTTGCCCGACGGCACCGTGGGCATGATCGACGCGTCCGCCACCCGCAATCCATCGACCCCGCGGACCCGAAGGTCGGCTCCGACAACGGCATCGGAGTCCGACTCGGCTCCCATCTTGCAGGTTCCGACCTGGTGGTGGTACGTACCGGCAGTCTGTCGGACGTACGCCCGCAGGTCGTCGCGGGTGCGGGCGCTCGGTCCCGGTACCACCTCCGCTTTACGCCACGGCGCGAAGACATCGGAGGCACCGATCTCCCGGCAGATCTCCACCGCGTCGACCATCGCTTCGAGGTCGTACGGATCGGCCAGGATGTTCGGATCCGCCAGCGGCAGTTCATTCGGATCCGAGGACGCCAATCGCAGCGTGCCGCGTGAACGCGGAGCCACGATTCCCGGAGCGATCGTGTAGCCGTTCTCGGGCACCGGGTATCCGTCGGCGGGGTAGGGGATGTGCATGAACAGGGGCTGCAGATCGGGTGCAGCGCCGGCCCATCCGGTACTGCGGGCGTACAGCTGCGCTTCGAGCAGGTTGTTGGTACCGGCTGCGAGCGGCTCGAGGGACTCGTAGATGTTGCTGAGCAGCAAATGGTCGTGCAGGTTCTCGCCGACGCCCGGCAGGTCGACGACGGTGTCGATTCCCAGTTCAGCCAAATGTCTGGACGGCCCGATTCCACTGAGCAGCAGGGTCTTCGGAGAGCCGAGGGCTCCGCCGCACAGGATGACCTCGTGATCGGCGAACGCTCGCTCCAGCTCGCCATCTCCGCGGCTGTATTCGATGCCCACCGCTCGGCCGTTCTCGAGCACCACTCGGTGCACGAGAGCACCGGTGGTCACCGTCAAGTCGGGATTGTCGAGCACCGGGCCGACGAAGCTCTTCCAGGCGCTCATCCGCTCCCCGTCGCGCGTGGTGGTGTGGTTGTAGCCGGCACCGACCATCTCGTCGGCGTTGAAGTCGTCGATGAGCTTGTGCCCGTGCTCGACGGCCGCGTCGACGAAGGCTGCCGCCAGTGGATGCGGGGTACCCATGATGGACACCGGCAGTGGCCCGTCACCGCCGTGGAACTCGTTGGCACCGAGCTCGTGTGACTCCGAACGCTTGAACAACGGCAGCACGTTCTCCCACGACCATCCGGCGTCACCGCTGGCCGATGCCCACCCGTCGTAATCGCTGGAATGCCCACGTACGTAGATCATTCCGTTGAGGGACGAGCTGCCACCGAGGACGCGTCCGCGTGGCCAGAAGATTCGCCGATCGTTGGCGTGCTTCTGCGGGGTGGTGAACAGTCCCCAGTCCTGCGGTCCGCCCAACAGCGTCGGCCAGCCCTGCGGTGAGTGGATCGCCGGATCGGTGTCCACGGGACCGGCTTCGATGACGTGGACGGTGTGGCCTGCGTCGAGGAGCCTCCTGGCGATGACGCTTCCTGCTGATCCTGCTCCGACGACGACGTAGTCGGTCGATTTCTTCGGCATGTCAGTCCTTGCTGTTTCGTTGCTGCACGAGGGAGTCGGGCTACAGAACTACGGTGACGACCTTCTCTTCGGTGTTGGCCTCGATACCGGCCCACCCGAGTTCCCGGCCCGTGCCACTGGACTTCATGCCGCCCCAGGGGAGAGCGGGATCGATTGCAGCCCAGCCGTTCACCCACACCGCGCCGGAACGGACCTGCCCGGCCAGTATGTGCGCCCTCGACACGTCGCGAGTCCAGATCGAAGCGGCCAAGCCGTACACGGTGTCGTTGGCGATGGAGATCGCCTCGTCGGCCGTATCGAACGGAATTACCGTTCCGACCGGTCCGAAAATCTCCTTCTGGGCGATCTTCATGTCGTTGTCGGCGTCGGCGAAGATCGTCGGCTCGACGAAATAGCCGGCACCGTCGGGACGTCCGCCACCGGCTGCGACTCGGGCTCCGCCGTCGCGTCCGGCCTGGATGTACCCCAGCACACTGTCTCGCTGCGTCGCGTTGACGAGGGCACCCATCGTCGTCGACGGATCGAACGGATCTCCCAGGACCTGAGCCGACGCCGCTGCGGCCAAACCGTCGACCACGTGCGAGTACAGCGAGCGATGCACCAGCACTCGGGTTCCGGCGGCACACACCTGGCCCTGGTTGAAGAACAGTCCCATCGCGGTTCCGTTGATCGCCGCGTCTAGATCCGCATCCTCGAGGATGATCTGCGGGGACTTGCCGCCGAGCTCGAGCGTCGTCCGCTTGAACGTGTCGGCGGCTTTCTTCGCGATGAGCTTGCCGACTCGAGGGCTGCCGGTGAAGCTGATCTTGTCGACGTCCGGGTGTCCGACCAAGGCGTCACCCGTCACTTCACCCAGTCCTGGAACAACATTGACCACTCCGGCCGGTACTCCTGCCTCGTCGATCAGTCGAGCCAGGTGCAGGATGGACAGCGGCGCGTCCTCCGGCGGCTTGACGACGACGGTGTTCCCCGCGGCCAGCGCGGGAGCAAGCTTCCACGCCGCAATCATCAGCGGGGTGTTCCAGGGAACGATCATGCCGATGACGCCGACGGGTTCGCGAACGGTGTAGGAGTGCGTCGGCTGCCCGAAGTAGCCCGCGGTAGGGATGGAACTGCCGGTGATCTTGTCGGCCCAGCCCGCGAAGTGCCGGAACGTGGCTGCGGCATTGGGGATGTCGAGCATCGCGGGCTGGCCCACCGGCTTACCGATGTCGAGGGCTTCGAGTCGAGCAAGAAGGTTACCGTCCCGCTCGATCAGATCGGCCACCCGATTGAGCAGCTGGCCCCGGACCGCTCCGGGCGTTGCGCCCCACTCGCCACCGAGCTGGGCACGGGCCGCACGCACCGCTGCATCGACGTCCGACGCGGTGGCCGCAGCAATCTCGGCCAGGGGCTGTTCGGTGGTCGGGTTGATGTCGGTGAAGGTGCCTCCGTCGGATGCACCGTGCCACTGCCCCGCGATGTAGAGCTCGGTGGCGGTGCCGGTCGGCAGCGACGGTGCGGCCGATTCCTGTACTGCGGTCATGTGTTTTCGCTCCTTCTCGGTGCCGTGTGCAGGCACCTCTCGCATGTCTGTTCCAGACTGCGCCCGGGCGAACGCGCCGGTCTTGTGTGATCGCGCACACATTGTGCGGTAGATGCGCACAGTCGCGAGAGTGCAGCAGGCAGCCGAACGGGTTCCGTGCCGGCACCGAAAGGCGCAGTATGAGGTGGTGAACGTGACACCGACGCAATTGCGAGCGCAGTTCGCCCTTCGTCTGTCGGCTCTGTACGGGCGGGAGGTTCCCGCGTACACGACGCTGTTGGACGTCACCGCGTCGATCAATGCCGAGACGATGCGCACCAGCGGTGCCGATGCGGAACGTTTCGGCTCCATCGATCGCGTCACCGCCGAGCGACACGGGGCGATTCGTGTCGGCAATGCACGTGAGATGTCGCAGGTGGCACTGATATTCGGTGCCATGGGCATGTATCCGGTGGGTTTCTACGATCTGCGTGACACTGCGTCGAGTTCGATTCCGGTGGTGTCGACTGCGTTCCGGCCGATCGATCCGGCCGAGCTGGCGATCAACCCGTTCCGGATCTTCACCTCGATGCTGGTGGCGTCGGATCGACGGTTCTTCGACCCGGATCTCGGCCGTCGCCTGACGGAATTCCTCGACCGCAGAACACTGTTCCCTCCGCTACTGCTCGAGCTGGCAGCCACGTGCGAGAGGGACAACGGCCTCGCAGCGGAGGAGTCCGCTACCTTTCTGGACCTCGCGACGGCGGCGTTCGCGTTGTCGACCGACCCTGTCGACAGAGCGTGGTATCGCGAACTCGAGGCAGTCTCGGCGGTAGCCGCCGACATCGGTGGTGTCTCCTCCACCCACATCAACCATCTGACACCGAGGGTTCTGGACATCGATCTTCTGCATCGCCGTATGGGAGAGCGCGGGGTGGCAATGATCGACACCATCCAGGGGCCTCCTCGTACGTCCGGTCCTGGATTGTTGTTGCGCCAGACGTCGTTCCGAGCGCTGGACGAGCAGCGGATGTTTCTCGACGAGAACGGCAACGTCGAACTCGGCCATCTACGGGTGCGTTTCGGCGAGGTCGAAGCCAGGGGCGCGGCAGCTACCGCACTCGGACGACGTCGCTACGACGAGTATCTGGATCGACTCGATACCGAGGAACCCGAGCACGCGTCCGCACTGTGGTCGTCGCTGGTGCCGGGCGACGAGACACAGTGGATGGCAGAAGACCTCGCCTACTTCACCTTTCGAGTCACTGGGACCAACCCGTCCGCTGCAGACCGGGACGGTGGCCTCGTCGAACTGGTCAGGTCGGGTGTTCTCGCGGCCGACCCGATCGTGTACGAGGACTTCCTGCCCAAGTCGGCGGCGGGCATCTTCAGGTCCAATCTCGAATCCGACGGCACACGCAATTCCGACAATACCGCGGCAGCCTTCGATGCGGAGGCGATGGAAAGCGTTCTGGGACGGACCCTGCACGACCCGTACCGGATCTACGACCGCCTCCGAGACCAGTCGGTGACGCTAGTCGAGAAGCACCTCGGCCTGACGAAGCCTCTCGACTGCCCATGGACCCACTGAGCAATCGGCCCGAGATACCGAGTATCAGCCCGAGATACCGAGGGATCCGGCGAGGGTCGGCCAACTCTTCGGTAGCTGCTCCACCCAGTACGGCCACGAGTGCGTTCCGGTCTCGGTGAAGTCGAACGTTGCAGGAATGTTCAACTGGCCGAGCCGATCCGCGAGTCGGTGTGTGCAGTAGTTGGACCCGACCTCGATGAGGCCACCGACCACCACCCTGTCCCATCCCGCTGCAGTGTCGAAGCTTTCGTGACGTCCGGGAGCGCCGGTTCCCACCGACACGTAGACATCGGTACCGCGCAGACTTTCGGCATTGGCCACCGAATCATGTTCGGCCCACGCAGGATCGAAGGGTCCGCCCCACATGTTGTCGGCATTGCCGCCGAATGCTCCGACGATGGCTCGAATACTGGCCTGGCCCAACGGTTCGGCGGACGCGAAGCAGCCGCTGTACGACGCCACGCCGGAGTACACGTCCGGGTTACGTGCGGCGAGCATCATCGCCGATTGTGCGCCCATCGACAGTCCCGCGATCGCGTTGCGGCCGTTGCCGTCCACGGCCGCGTCGATCAGCGGAGGTAGTTCCTCGGTGAGAAACGTTTCCCACTGGTACCGGCCGAGTTTCGGGTCGTCGCGCTGCCAGTCGGTGTAGAAGCTGCCTGGCCCGGCCAACGGCAGGACGACGTTGACGTTCTTGTCGGCGAAGAACTCCGCTGCCTGCCCCTTCCGCAACCACATGCTGTTGTGCGGATCCTCTTCGCCGATGCCGCTGAGCATGTACAGCGTCGGACGCGGTCCGGTCTTCACCGCGGGCGTGAGCACCTGCACTTCGACGACGGCCCCCATAGCGGGTGAGTCGACCTTCAGCGTGCGCAGCGTGTCGGATGTCAGGACGGTGTCGACGATGCGGGCGGAGGGCGCAGCCGGCTCGGCGGATGCGATACCTCCCGAGGCGATCGACAGGGACAACGCTGCGACGAAGACAGTGGTGGAGATGCGTCGGCGACGCATGGCGATCCTCTCGGGATTATCACGGTAAGGGTGAATCGAGGTGCAGCATTGCACAATTGCGCGCCCGGTAACACGTTGTGGGCAAACTTTCATCACTGTCGCAGACTCGATACCCGATCGAGGTGGCGAACCTGAACCTCCGCCCTTTTTCATCATTCGAGTCGTACACGAACAATTCGTGCACTAATCAATTCTGCTACTCTGGCCACCGTGACCACCACCGAGGATCCACTCGCGCTCGATCGCCAGGTCTGCTTCGCCCTGGCCGTCACCAACCGGGCTGTGCTGTCGGTGTATCGGCCGTTGCTCGAACCGATGGGCCTGACCCATCCGCAGTATCTGGTGATGTTGGCCTTGTGGGGCGAGTCGCCGATGTCGGTCAAAGCGATCGGCTCAGCGCTGCAACTCGACTCGCCCACCCTGTCCCCGCTGCTGAAGCGCCTGGAATCGATGGGCCTGCTCACCCGCACACGCAGCACGGAAGACGAGCGCATTCTGCTCGTATCCCTCAACCCCGCCGGAGCCGCTCTCCGCGCCGAAGCCGAAAAGATTCCATCCGCGGTCGTGGCGAGACTCGGTGCGTCACTCGACGAACTGGAGCAGTTGCGCCGCGTCCTCACTCGCGTCAACGACGCGGCGATCGCAGCAGGAGCACTGACATGAGCGCACGACCCCAGCGCACCCGTCCGAACGCCGGCCAATGGTTGGGCTACGCCGTCCTGGGCCGCAAACTCCCCGACTCGATGCAGGATTGGGTTCGACGCGACCTCGTCGGCCCCGGCGCGACACCGCGTCACATCCTGCGCTCGATGATCCCGTTCCTGCCCATCTTCATCGGGTTCTTCGTGCTCTTTCCCGGCGCGATCTGGTTACGTGCCTCGATGGTCCTGTTGGCCCTGCTGCTCGCGCTGTTCTACACCGCCGCATACATGGACCAGAACCGCGCTCGTCGTCTCGAGATTCACGGACTGCCCGCCGATCTGAAGAGCGAGAAGAAGACGGCGGAACTCGAACGCGAACGCGAGAACTACCGCCGCAACCACTGACCGGCCGGTCAGTGCTCGCGGGCGAGGCCGGCGGTGAAGTCGTCGGCGATCATGACGGCCAGATCCCGCGTCTTGCGGTTGGTGTTCTGTGAGAGTTCGGTCAATTGCGTGAACGCGGCGTCCGCGTCGATCCGATACACCGACATGAGGATGCCGACGGCTCGGCCGATCGTGCCGCGGGTCTCGAGCGCCGTACGCAGTGTCGCGGCCTGATTGCCGCTCTCGGCGATCAGCTGCTCGCGCATCCGTGACAGTTCGAGGTGCACGCGAACGCGCGCGACGAGTTCGCGGTCGTGGAACGGCTTGACGATGTAATCGTCGGCACCGCGTCCGAGTCCGTCGAGCACAAAGTCGGTTCCCGCACGAGCGGTCAGCAAGATGACCGGTACTCGCTTCAACTCGGCGTCGCCGCGGATGTCGTCCACCAGATCCAGACCACTGCGCCCCGGCAGCATGACGTCGGAGAGCACGAGACCCGGCAGCATCGCTCGGGCACGATCGAGAGCGGTCTCGATGTCCCCCGCTGTCGAGACGGACCACCCTTCGTCGGTCAGCAGGCGCGCGAGGTAGTTGCGCATGTCGACGTTGTCCTCGACGAGCAGGACGTCGGCGCGATCGGACGTCTCGGGAACGGGCTCGATCGAGGGGAAGATCGCCGAGATCGGATCGGCCGGAGCGCCGGGTCGATCGATAGCGGCAGCTTCTGCGGGCAACCGCGGCACCTGCACGGTGAAGGTAGTCCCCCGGCCCACGTCGCTGTCGACGTCGATGCGCCCGTTCAAGGCGGTCAGCAGGTCCGTCACCAGGGCAAGCCCGATTCCGGACCCTTCGATGCTGTGCGCGCCTTCTCGTTCGACGCGGTGGAACCGGTCGAAGATTCGAGGGAGGTCCTCGGCCGGAATTCCCAGCCCGGTGTCTGTGACCACGAGCCGGACGGTGTTCTCGTCCGCGACCAGACGAACCGACACCCGTCCGGCCGGGGTGTACTTGACGGCGTTGGCGACGAGGTTGAACACCACCTTCGACCACATTTCGGCGTCGGTCAGGACCACGACGTCCTCGGCCGCATCCACGACGAGCTCGAGCCCCTGCGCCGACGCGACGGCCGAGAACATCGTCGCGCAATCGCGTGTCACCGAGCCGAGGTTCACCGGCTCGGGTCGAGAGACGAGTCGGCCGGCCTCGGCATTGACGATGTCGAGCAGGTCGTCCACCAACCTGCGCAGCCGCATCGACGCGCGATGAACGACGTCGAGTGATTCGCGGTCGTTCGCGTCCAGCACCGAAGCAGCGTTCTCGCGTACCGAATCGAGCGGGCCCGTCAGCAACGTCAGCGGGGTGCGGAATTCGTGCCCGACGTTCTCGAGCAGCCGAGTCTTCGCAGCATCGGCGTCGGCCAAGGCCGCCACCCGGCTGCGCTCCATCTCGAACGCGTGCGAGGCCGTCAATGCGGTGGACAGGCGTTCGGCGACGACGACGCAGAACGAGGTGAAGGCGTCGTCGATCACCCGATGGCTGCTCACTCCGATCAACAGCGCCCCGACCGGCTGTACCCGACCGGCCATCGTCAACGGCACGACGACGGCCTGCGGAACGTTGCCGTCCACCTGCACGGTCGCGCAGGCGACCGTACCGTCGGCAACTCGAGAGATGTCGGCGCACTCCCACGTCGCAGCCTGGTACCCGGCGTCGCCGCCGGTCACGACACACTCCACCGGGCCGTCCGCATTCAGATCTTCGCGGAGGTAACCGGCGACGAGGGGAAACTCCGATGCTTCGGCCGCGAGCACACCCACTGCCGCACGGCAGATGTCCACGGCACCGTCGGTGTCGTTGCCCGTCAGCGTGCCCAGGCTCAGCAACGCCTGCATGCGGCGTTCGCCGAGGAGCTGCTGGGTGACCTCCGACGTCGCGACGAACACGCCGAGGACCGCGCGCTCGGGACCGTGAATCGGACTGTACGAGAAGGTCCAGTACGTCTCTTCGAGGAACCCGTACCGATTCATCATGAACTGTTGGCGAGCACCGTGCACCGCAGTGCCGCCGTCGACGACCTGATGGGCCAATGCGCCGATCTCGTCCCAGATCTCCGCCCAGCAGTCCCTGGCCGGCTGCGCTGCGGCGGCGGGAAACTTGTCACCGAGAAAATCGGTGTACGAGTGGTTGAAGATCTGGACCAGGTGCGGCCCCCACCAGATCAACATCGGGATGGTCGACGGCATGACCGTGCGGATGGCCGCGATCAATTCGTACGGCCATTGCTCCACCGGTCCCAGCTCCGTGGAGCTCCAATCCAGCTCGCGAAACCGAGCCTCGGTGGCATTGTCACCGGGAAACAGCTCGTCGAGCCGAGCCGAACCGGGATCGGGTACTGCGGGATTCATGGCCTCGTCCTTAGTCACATGCGGCCGTAGGTCAAGGACGGGCGCAAACTCCTCGTCGATTCTATCCGAGCGCCAGGTGGGCAAGCGTTTCGCTCACCTGCGCCGGGGGTAATCGACCGCTCATGCCCACCTCATCCAGTCTCCCGTATCCCCTGGGCGTCTCGCGTCTGTCCGACGACGGTGCCAACCTCGCCGTCTACTCCGAAACAGCCGACTCGGTGTCCGTCGTCGTGATGAACGACGACGGAACAGAGCGCAGTACAAC
The DNA here is from genome assembly GCF_040686915.1 of Rhodococcus sp. NPDC077669. Taxonomy (NCBI): domain Bacteria; kingdom Bacillati; phylum Actinomycetota; class Actinomycetes; order Mycobacteriales; family Nocardiaceae; genus Rhodococcus; species Rhodococcus sp. NPDC077669. The sequence continues at coordinate 110,312 of NZ_JBFBMD010000005.1, forward strand.
ACCGTTGACGCTTCGCACCGGTCACGTCTTCCACGATCTGGTGCCCGATGTCACGCCGGGAACGCGATACGGTCTCCGCGTCGACGGCCCGTGGGATCCCGCCTCGGGACTGCGTCACAACCCGGCGAAGCTACTGCTCGACCCGTACGCCACGGCCGTCACCGGCCAGGTCGACTGGAACGAGTCGGTGTTCTCGCATCTGCATGCAGAGCCGGAGACCCGCAACGACGAGGACTCCGCACCGCACATGCCGTATTCCGTTGCAGTGCAATCGAACTTCGATTGGACCGGCGACGAGGCACCGCGCACTCCGCTGGACCGCACCGTCGTCTACGAGGTCCACGTGAAGGGCTTCACCGCCACCAATCCCGATGTTCCCGAGGACATTCGAGGAACATACGCCGGGCTGGCCCACCCCGCCGCGATCGCGCACCTGAAGCGTATCGGCGTCACCGCAGTGGAGCTGCTGCCCATCCACCAGTTCGTCCAGGATTCGCACCTGCTCGAAGAGGGCCGCCGAAACTACTGGGGCTACAACTCCATCGGCTTCTTCGCCCCGCACAACGAGTACGCCAGCACCGGCGACACCGGCGGCCAGGTGGACGAATTCAAGGCACTGGTCAAGGCGATGCACGAGGCCGGTATCGAGGTCATCCTCGACGTCGTCTACAACCACACAGCCGAGGGCAACCACCTGGGACCGACGTTGTCGCTCAAAGGAATCGACAACGGCTCGCACTACCGACTCGTCGACGACGACCGCAGCGCCTACTACGACACCACCGGCACCGGCAACAGCCTCAACGTCGGACATCCCGCGGCGCTGGGCCTGATCATGGACTCGCTGCGGTACTGGGTCACGGAGATGCACGTCGACGGATTCCGTTTCGATCTCGCGAGCACCCTGACTCGTCAGGACTCCGGCCTCGACGTCCACAGCGCGTTCCTCGATCTCGTACACCAGGATCCGACGCTCGCGCCGGTCAAACTCATCGCCGAGCCCTGGGACACCCAGGGCTACCAGGTGGGCGGGTTCCCGGCCCGGTGGTCGGAGTGGAACGGTAAATTCCGCGACGATGTTCGTGACTTCTGGCGCGGCGAGGACGGCGCGTTGTCCGCTCTTGCGCAACGTGTCACCGGCAGCCCCGACGTGTACGAGAGCACCCGGCGCCCAACCTTGGCGAGTGTCAACTTCATCACCGCCCACGACGGCTTCACCCTGGCCGACCTCAATTCCTACGACGAGAAGCACAACGAGGAGAACGGCGAGGACAGCCAGGACGGCGAATCCGACAACCGTTCGTGGGGATGTGGTGCCGAGGGCCCGACCGACGACGAGGGCGTCAACGCACTCCGCGCCCGCCAGCAGCGTAATCACCTTGCCACACTGCTCCTTTCGGCCGGCGTCCCGATGATCCTCGGCGGCGACGAACTGGGCCGAACGCAGAACGGCAACAACAACGCGTACTGCCAGGACAACGAGGTCTCCTGGTTCGACTGGAGCACGGTCGATCAGGATCTCGTGGACTTCACCACCCACCTGATCTCGCTGCGTGACGAGCATCCGGCGTTGCGTCCCACCTGGTTCCGGCACGACAGCGATTCCGAGGAGGACGGGGCAGGACCCGATACGGTCGACTTCTACCGCGCCGACGGTCAAAAGATGGTCGACGAGGATTGGTCCGACGGCAACGCACACAGCATTCTGATTCTGATGCGTGCGGGCGAGGGAGACGCGGCGTTCGCCTGGATGGTCAACGCCTCACCTGCGACAGTCGAATTCACGCTGCCAGAGGGCAAGTGGAGTCAGTCGACGTCGAGTGATCCGGATCAGGCGTACGAGGCGGGCGGGCCATCCATTCTGATTCGCGAGCATTCGTTCACGTTGCTGCAGGGCTGATCGGTCCATTGTTCGAGAATCTGTAGCCACTCCTCCGATTCGGAGCGTCCGGCCCACGCGATGTATCCGTCGGGCCGGACGAGGACGGCGGGGCCGCTGTCGGTACGGCGGACGATGTCCGTTCGACCGCAGTCGCTCTCGCCGACCTGACCCCGACGAATCGACGGACCCGAGCGATCAGGCGGCAGGCAGTACCTTCGTGAACAGCACGGCCCCGGTCGCGTCGCAGAGGTTGACGGTCAGATCGCGCGAGTCCCCGTCGATGAGCACCTCACCGAAATGCTGAAACGCGTCGAGTGGCGACGCGTTCGGTTCTGGTGGCGCGTGCACGAACACTGCCTCCGGGCCGAAGGTGCCGTCCAAGTCGTTGGGGCCGAACGCGCCGGCGTTGAGCGGCCCACTGACGAATTCCCAGAACTCGCGAAATTCCTGGTAGGCCGCCCGCTCCGGCGAATAGTGATGCGCTGCTGTGTAATGCACGTCGGCGGTGAGCCAGACGGTGCCGGTGACGTCGTTCCGGTCGATCGCGGTGAGCACCTGCGCGATGTCGGTCTCACGGCCCAACGGCGCACCGGGGTCGCCGTTGCCGACGCCTTCCTGCGCGACCTTCCCATCAGGAACGACGAGTCCGAGGGGCAGGTCGTTCGCGATGATCTTCCACGTCGCGGTGGAGCGGGACAGCTCGTCGATCAACCACTGACGCTGCGCCGAGCCGAGGATCTCCCCTGACGCAGCGGTGTTCGCACCGTTCGCATCCTTGTACGTGCGCATGTCGAGGACGAAGACGTCGAGCAGCGGCCCGTAGGCGATCTTGCGGTACACCCGGCCGTCGACGGCTTCTGTGGGCGCGATGGGCAACCACTCGTGAAACGCCTGCAACGCTCTCTGCGACAGCAGGTCCACATCCTTCACCGTGTATTGCTCCAGGTCGAGGATCTCACCGGGATACCAGTTGTTGACGGTTTCGTGATCGTCCCACTGGACCATCTGAGCGACAGACGAATTGAAGCGGCGGTAGTTGTCGTCGGTGAGATTGTAGGCGTACTGGCCGCGGTACTCCTCGAGCGTCTCGGCGACCTTGGACTTGGCCTCGCTCATGGTGTTTCGCCAGATTCGACCGTCGGGAAGTGTCACGCGCTCCTCGAGCGGGCCGTCCGCATAGATGACGTCGCCGCTGTGCAGGAACAGATCCGGCTGCCTGTCGGCCATCGCCGAGAAGATGGTCATACCGCCGATGTCGGGGTTGATGCCGTAACCCTGGCCTGCGGTGTCGCCACCCCACAACAGGCGAATGTCGGATGGGCCGTCAGGAGCTGTGGAGAACATTCCGGTGACGGGCTCCGACGTCGCACCGTCCTCGCCCTCGAGCGTGACGCGATAGTGAACCTTCTGTCCCGCAGGCAATCCGGTCAGGCGCAGCACCCCCGTGCCGTCCGACTGCGGAGTCAGCAGTGGCCCCCGCATCGTCGTCACAGAGGAGAACGAGTCCGTCGCGGACGTGTCGACGATCATCGTCGCCGGAGTATCGGAACGTGCCCACACCAGCGCTCCGTCGGCACGCACATCACCGCTGGCGACACCGTGTGTCAGCACCGGCCGGGTGCGAACCAACGCCGGGCTGCATGCCAGCACAGGCGTGGCAGCGGCACCGAGAGCGGCATATCGGAGGAGGGATCGACGGGTGAGCTGCATGCCCTTCACCGTCCAGCATCGACATGAACGGCTCGTAGCGCCCAGGAAGACAGACGAGTTCCACTGCAGCTCGTCGCGCCCTGCGACGAGGAACGCGGCCGCAGGGTCGGAAACACAACCACCGATCCCGACCCTGCGGCGCTACCTCACCGAACCGCCGTGAGGGGTCAGCTCACCCCGGCGCGCACGTCCGGTGCCCCGAGCCTGGCCGCGTCGGCGGTCTCGTCGTCGGGCTGTTGCTGTGAATCCCGTTCTGCCAGAACACGAAGACGGTAGTGCTCGATCTCCTCGGCCCGGTGCTGATCGTCCCAGCCCAGAATCGGAGCCACCAGCCGAGCCACTTCCTCGGCTGCTGCTTCACCACGATCGGGAACCTCGATGGAGATACGGGTCCGCCGGGTCAGGATGTCCTCGAGATGCTGCGCGCCTTCGTGACTCGCGGCATAGACAACCTCTGCCTTGAGGTACTCCGGTGCGCTGTCGAGAGGCTTCCCGAGTTCGGGATCGGCGTCGATCAGATCCAGCACCTCACCCATCAGGGTGCCGTACCGACCCAACAGATGCTCGACGCGTGAGACCCGCATGCCGGTGCGTTCGGCCGTCAGATTGCGGGAGTTGTACGCCCCGAGGTAGCCGTCGGCCCCGACGAGTGGGATGTTCTCGGTGACACACTTGGGCACTGTGCGTTCGAGCCCGTGCACCGCGGCATCCACTGCGTCCTTGGCCATCACGCGGTAGGTGGTGTACTTGCCACCGGCAATGACGGTCAGTCCTCGCACCGGGCTGGACACCGCATGCTCGCGGGAGAGCGTGCTGGTGGAGTCGGATTCTCCGAACAGCAACGGCCGCAGACCTGCGTAGACCCCGACGACATCGGCGCGGTCCAGTGGATCGGCCAGCAGCTTGTTCACGTGCCCCAGGATGTAGTCGATGTCGCTCTGGCTCGCGGCCGGGTGAGCGAGATCGAGCTTCCAGTCGGTATCGGTGGTGCCGATGATCCAGTGGCTTCCCCACGGGATGACGAAGAGCAGGCTTTTCTCGGTGCGCGTGATGATGCCCGTGGCGCTGTTGATGCGGTTGCGGGGCACCACCAGGTGCACGCCCTTGGATGCGCGAACCTGGAACTGTCCACGCCCGCCGACCATCTGCTGGACCTCGTCGGTCCACACACCCGCGGCGTTGATGACCTGTTTGGCACGCACCTCGAACGAACGACCCGTTTCCAGATCGCTCGCCAAGACTCCGACGACCTTGTCGTCCTCACGAAGGAAGCCCGTGACGCGAGTGCTGTTGGCGCACAACGCCCCATAGGCGGCTGCGGTCCGCGCAATCATCATTGTGTGCCGAGCGTCGTCGACCTGGCCCTCGTAGAACTTCACCGCACCGCGAATCGCCGAACGCTTACCGGAAGGGAAGGATTCGAGCGTCTTCTTCTTACCGAGGTGCTTGTGATGACTCGGGACGCCGCGTCCGGCACCCATGACGTCGTACACGCCGATGCCGAGCCCCACGTACGGACGGTCGATCACCTTTTCGAGCGGATAGATGAACGGGACCGGCCGAGCGAGGTGCGGGCACAACGTGTTCAGCACGAGCGAGCGCTCTTTGAGGGCCTCGAACACCAGCGAGAAGTTGAACTGTTCGAGGTACCGCAGACCGCCGTGGAACAGCTTGCTCGAGCGACTGGACGTGCCGGCCGCATAGTCGCGTGCTTCGAGCAGTCCGACCTTCAGACCACGTGTCACCGCGTCGAGAGCCGTTCCCGCGCCGACGACGCCGCCGCCGATCACCAGAATGTCGAGCTCTTCGGCTTCCATCCGTGCGATCGCCTCGGCGCGCGCGGTTGGACTCAAAGCCGTTGTGGTGGAACTCATTCTTCATCAACCCAATCGAGAGTACGTGTCACTGCCTTCTTCCAGCCGGCGTACAGCTTTGCCCGCTGGTCTTCGTCCATGGACGGTGTCCATGTCTTGTCCTCGGCCCAGTTCTGGCGAATGTCGTCCTCGCTCGCCCAGTACCCGACGGCAAGGCCTGCCGCGTATGCCGCTCCGAGAGCGGTGGTTTCGGCTACGACGGGCCGCACCACGTCGACGTTCAGGATGTCGGACTGGAACTGCATCAACAGTTCGTTGACGACCATTCCGCCGTCGACCTTGAGTACCTCGAGGTCGACGCCGGAGTCGGCGTTCATGGCCTCGATGACCTCACGCGTCTGGTACGCGGTGGCTTCGAGTACGGCACGGGCCAGGTGGCCCTTGTTGACGAATCGCGTCAATCCCACGATGGCACCGCGAGCATCGGCACGCCAGTGCGGAGCGAACAGACCCGAGAACGCGGGCACGAAATACGCGCCGCCGTTGTCGTCCACCGAACGCGCGTCGGTCTCGATGTCCGCAGTCGAGGAGATCATGCCGAGGTTGTCCCGCAGCCACTGCACGAGCGAACCCGTCACCGCGATCGAGCCTTCGAGCGCGTACACCGTCGGCTGGTCGCCGATCTTGTAGCAGACGGTGGTAAGCAGGCCGTTCTTGCTCATGACCTTCTCGGTGCCGGTGTTGAGCAGCACGAAATTGCCTGTGCCGTAGGTGTTCTTGGCCTCACCGGGAGACAAGCAGGCCTGCCCGAAGGTGGCGGCCTGCTGGTCACCGAGAATCCCGGAGATCGGCACACCGCGGAACGGTCCGCGTTCACGGCCGGTGCCGTACACCTCGGAACTCGACCTGATCTCGGGCAGCATCGACATCGGAATACCCATGTCGGCGCAGATGCCCTCGTCCCACTGCAGGGTGTCGAGATCCATCAACAGGGTGCGCGAGGCGTTGGTCGGATCGGTGTAGTGCAATCCGCCGTCGGTTCCGCCGGTCATGTTCCACAGCACCCAGGTGTCCATGTTGCCGAAACACAGCTCTCCTGCTTCGGCTTTGGCCCGTGCACCGTCGACGTTGTCGAGAATCCACTTGATCTTCGGCCCGGAGAAGTAGGTGGCCAACGGCAGACCGGTCTTGGCGGTGTACTTGTTGGCATCGCCGCCGCCGAGTGCGGTCGCGATGCGATCGGTACGGGTGTCCTGCCAGACGATGGCGTTGTAGATCGGCTTGCCCGTCTCGCGATCCCACACCAGTGCCGTCTCACGCTGGTTGGTGATACCGACTGCGGCAATATCCTCGCGCGTCAGATCCGCTGCGGCCATGGCACCGGCCGCGACGGCGCGCACGTTGTCCCAGATCTCCGACGCGTCGTGCTCGACCCAACCGGCCTGCGGGAAGATCTGCTGGTGTTCCTTCTGATCGACGGCGACGACGGTGCCCGCGTGATCGAAGATCATGCAGCGTGAAGACGTGGTTCCCTGATCGATCGCGGCGACGTACTTTCCTGCGAACTCGGTCATGGCTTCTCTCCTGTGGTCTGGGTGTCTGCTGGGAGTCGTGATGGCGGCTCGGGCGTCGAACCTTCTTGTTTGCGTAGGTTCTTCCCGATCAACAGGTCGTACAGGAACACTCCTATCGGTCCACCTACGAGAGGTCCGACGATCGGCACCCAGAAGTACAGGCCGCCGTATTGATCTCGCCACGCTCCACCGTAGCCCGTGATGTACGACGCCAGGCGAGGTCCGAAATCTCGAGCCGGGTTGATCGCGTAGCCGGCGTTGGTGGCCCAGGCGAATCCGATGGCGACGACGATGAGGCCCACGATCAGGGGAGCCATGTTGGCCATCGGTGCGGTTCCGAGCGAATCGGTCACGGCCACGATGAGGAACAGCAGAATGGCGGTACCGATGATCTGGTCGATCAGCGCCGAGGACACACTCACCGGCAGTGTCCCGTTACCGGGCAGTGTCGAGAAGATGGTCTGGGTGGCGGTGGTGTGCCCTGGGTCGACCGCATTGATCATGTCGTTGTAGTTCCAGCGCACCAGCAGCGCGGCCACGAAGGCACCTGCGGTCTGCGCGAGAATGTACGGCGCAACCATCTTCCAGCTGAATCCGCGGAAGAGTGCGAACGTGATGGTCACCGCGGGATTGAGGTGCGCGCCGGTGATACGGCCCGCGACATATATACCGAACATCACGCCCAGCCCCCACGCCCAGGCGATCGAGTCGTGACCGCCGAGGCTGCCGGACTCACCACCCGAGACCACCTGAGCGACGACGCCGACACCGAACAGAATGAGAATCATGGTTCCGGCGAACTCCGCGGCCATGTGCGCCGGTAGCCCCCATTCCGGTTCCTTACGTGCCATCTTCCAACCTCCACACAGTCAGTGATACACGCCACATTGCGTGCCATTTGCCACGGTAGACGGCCTGCACTGCGTTTCACAGCTGATGCACATATGTGCAATTCGGTCGTACACTGGTGCCGGTGACGGACACCGGCATCACTCCCGAATCCGACCTGCGGACCGGCCATGCCACCCAGGCGGCGCGGCTGTACTACTTCCAGGACATGACGATGGCGGCCATCGGCCGTGAGCTGGGCGTATCTCGTTCGACAGTCTCACGACTCATCACGTTCGCGCGGGCGTCGGGACTGGTGGAAATCAAGATCTCCACCCCACTCGGTCAGGCACCGCGGATCGAGCGTGCATTCGCCGATCTGTACGACATTCGTGCACACGTGGTGCCGGTCGCGGAGACGGTCGACGAACTGCAGCGTCTCGATCGGGTCGCGACCTTCGCCGGCCGACTGCTGACGTCCTTCTTCGAGTCGGACATGGTGATGGGCGTCGCCTGGGGAACCACCGTCAGCGCCGTCAGCCGCAAGCTCGCTCCCAAACGAACCCACAACTCGAGCGTGGTGCAACTGAACGGGGCGGCCAACATGCGCACCACGGGGGTCTCGTATGCCACCGACATCATCCGGACGTTCGCCGATGCGTACGGGGCTGCGGCACAGGGATTTCCGGTCCCGGCATTCTTCGACTATCCGGAAACGAGGCAGCACCTGTGGCGCGAGCGCAGCATCAGGCGCGTGCTCGAACTTCAGGATCGCATGAACCTCGCCGTCTTCAGCATCGGCGTCATGAGTGGAGCCGTTCCGAGTCACGTCTACAGCGCCGGCTATCTCGAACGCGAGGACAGAGCCGAGCTGCAACGTGACGGCGTCGTCGGCGACATCGCCACGGTGTTCCTCCGATCCGACGGCAGCTACAATCGAATTGCGTTGAACGACAGATCGAGTGGCCCGAGTCTCGATCGGCTCAAGGCCGTCCCGCGCAGAGTCGCCATCGTGGCGGGAGAGTCCAAACTCGACGCCCTCACCGCCGCACTGCGCGGTGGCCTGATCACCGATCTGGTGATCGACGACATCAGTGCCGCGAAATTGGTGTTGCGCTCGCGCTGACCCATGTGAGTGGAAACTCGACCCCTGCTACGAACTTCCGCGCACGTGAGCAACCCTTGCGCTCGGCCGAATCTCGTGTCACTCTTGGTTCATGACAACAGGAAAGGCGGACACCGCCTCACCGAAGTGAGCGCCGTGCCGATGCCGTCGACATTCCCCCGTCGAGGCACATTCTCCGAAGATCCCGATTCCTACGCCGAAGACATTCGCGCGGTCTGTGCACAACGCGACCGGTGGCTCGATTACGGACTGAAAGCCGGCCCAGCCGACAGATCTGTCGCGGAACATGCTGTGGCACAACTGTATCGATCTGCCGGGTTCGACGAGCCCGAGTTCCATTGGGTGCCGTCGCCTCGGGCTGCAGCGACCTTCATCGCCGGCAGACACTTGGCGAGAACACCGTCGATATCCACCGCCGGTACCGAGGTGGACGCCGCGATCGCGACCATGTTGTCCGACTCCCGGCACCGCATGGACCGCATCATCGAGCGCCGCCACATCGAATGGCCGCGGGAAGACCGGTGGAGCACAACCAACGGCAGCAACGACTTTCGAGTCCGCGGTATCGTCGCCCGCGGTACCCCGATCGAGGCGGCCCTCGCCGGGATCAGCCCGGATCCCATCATCGACCGGACCGTCCGTGCGTCGTTGCACACCAGCCTGTTCGACGGAATTGCCACTGCCATCCGCACGACCACTCCCCGCCCGTTCGGCTCCATCACCTGGTACGGCCAACAAGAAGCCCATCGCGTCGCCTACTACGACGCTTTCCGTCGCCACGGCCTCGCACGGTTCTCTTTCGAGGACGTCGAACTACTCGACGTCCAAACCGCCCTCATCGAGTCGACGGGGTGGTGGTGGGCGTTCGAGAACATCGCAGTGATGGCCGAACGGCCCACCGCAGTACACGTCGAACCGTTGCCCGATTCGCCGCACGGTGAAGTGCGACTGCATAATTCGGACGGGCCGGCCGTGGAGTTCGCCGACGGCAGCGCGGTCCACGTACTGAGCGGCACCGTCGTTCCGAGCTGGGTCATCCACGACCCGACGGTCGACCGCATCACTGTCGAACGCAACGTCGAAGTGCGACGAATCGCCATCGAACGAATCGGCTGGGACACCTATCTGGAGCAGGCGGGCCTACGTCTTGTCGACGCCGGCCAGGATCCGGGGAACCCGGGCTGCACCCTGGAGCTGTACGCAGCACCGGAGGGCTGGCAGGACGGGGGACGAATTCTGCTCGCCGTCAACGGTTCCCGTGAACGCGATGGCCGGCGTCGCCGCTACGGCCTGCGGGTCCCCGCCGCCTTCACCTCCGCCATCGACGCGGCAGGCTGGACCTACGGTCTGGCCGGAGCCGACTATGCCCGGCTCCTCCGCCGTACGTGACTCCGCACGAACTCCATCGATACCCACACCACAACTACCCACCCCAACGACCAACCACAGGTGACCCCATGAACTCGAACATCACGCTGTCCACTCTCACCGACCGCACCGGTCTGGATGTCTTCGACTACCTCGACAAGGAGATATCGGTGCCCGTCGTCAACGGGTCGCAGGCCCAGGGAGATCTGATCGTCGTCCCGCTCGCCGTACTCGACGGCATCGTCGTCACCACCGAACGGACACGACACGAGACCGTGCCGTTGTCCGGCATCGAACTACTCCGCAGTGCGGCGGGCGGCAATCCGCACAGCCTCGTCGCCGACGGCCGCGGATGCACGTGGTCGAGTCCGGTGCACGACGTTCGACGCCTCGCTCTGGGCATCCTGAGCAACTCGGAGACCGCCTATCTCATTCACCCCGAACACGGGGCCACCGGAATTGCACCCGGCCGATACGTCATCGGTCGTCAGCGCGAACGCGGCGGAGACGGCTGGTTCTCGTCGACGCAACTGATCGCGGACTGACACACCGACCGAGTGTGATCTGTATCGCATCACCCGGGCACTGATAGGTGCATCTCAGAAGGGGCGTCGGAGCAGTAAGTGTGACTCTATGTAGCACTAAGGTTCGCGTCATGACTGCTGTTGTCGCACAGACCGTCGCATGACCGGCGCCCCTTCGCCGGTGCAGAACCGTCTCCTCGGAATCGCCCTCGTCGTGCTCATCGTCGTGTTCGTCGGGTGGAGTGTCACCTCGTACAACAAGACGTTCGTCGACGTCGTGACCGTCTCCCTCGAGACCGACAGCGTCGGCAACGCGCTGCCCCGCAACGCCGACGTCAAGGTGCGCGGCATGATCGTCGGCGAGGTCCGATCCGCCACGACCACCGACGGCGTCGTCACCTCGGAACTTGCGATCGAACCGGACAAGGCTCCGATGATCCCCTCGAACGTCACGGCCCGACTGCTGCCCAAAACACTGTTCGGCGAGCGGTACGTCGCGCTGATCCTGCCGGACGGCAAGCCCGGTTCGCCCATCACCGAGGGCACCGTGCTGAAGCAGGATCGCAGCGGAAATGCCATCGAGGTAGGGCAAGTGCTCGACGGCCTACTGCCGCTGCTCCAAGCCGTGCCGCCGCAGGATCTCTCGAACACCCTCGGCGCGCTGGCACAGGGGTTGAGCGGGCGTGGGGAACAGCTAGGCTCGACGATCGATCGATTGGAGAACATCTTCTCCGGACTGAACACCGAACTCCCCGCAATCCAGCAGGACCTACGCGGATTGGCCGATTTCTCCGAGACCTACGCCGACGCAGCTCCCGAGCTGATCAGCGCCCTCGACAATCTGCGGACCACCGGCAACACCGTCGTCGAGAAGCAATCCGCGCTCGCGACGCTGTACACGTCGGTGACGTCCGCCTCGAACACGACGGCCGGCTTTCTCGAGGCGAACTCGACGCAGCTGATCGGTCTCGCCGCGAATTCACGCGAGGCTCTCGAAGTGCTGGCCGAGTTCTCCCCCGCCCTGGGCTGCACGGTCGCGCAGTTCGCCGAAGGGGCACGTCGCGGCAGGATCGTCACCGGCGTCGGCGACGAGTACCCCGGCATCAACGTCTCGATGCCGTTCGTCAACCCCAAGGGTCGGTACCTGCCGAACCAGGACGAGCCACGGCTGTTCGAGCAGACCCGCGGACCGAGCTGCTACACCCCCCTCGACCGCAATGCGGGCGAGTATTTCCCGCAGTACCCGGGCGGCTCGCCCAACGACGGCTCGTACCAGGTACCCACCAGAAACCCGGGCGAGCAGAACATCCCGGTGCTCTCGGCTCCACAGCTCTCCCCCGTACCCGCCTCGTATGCGGGCTCGGTCACCGAGCAGCAGACCCTGGCCGTCATCTACGGCGGTGCCACCGGAATCGCACCGGAGGCCGTCCCCTCTTGGACCACGACGGTGGGCGCACCTGCGCTTCGAGGAACTCAGGTCACGCTCCGCTGACACCGCCTGATTGAATGGTCCGCATCCCCCGTCGACGAGCGCGGCGGGTAACGATTCAGGAGTACAGATGCCAGTCGACACGAACGCCGCAGGATTCTCGATCCAGTCCTCCAACGACGGGCGCGCGGCCGTCATCTCGGTAGCCGGCGAGCTCGACGTCACGACTGCCCCGGCACTGTCCGAGGCCATTGCCGCACAGACCGCGACCGGCCCGGCTGCACTGATCGTCGATCTGAGCGGAGTGTCGTTTCTGGCCTCGGCGGCCATGACAGTTCTCGCGACGACGCAACAGGAGCACGGCGAGTCCCTGTCGTTCTCGGTCGTGGCCGACGGGCCGACCACCAGCCGGCCGATCAAGCTGATGGGGTTGGATCAGGAATTCACCCTGCACGCCGACCTGCCGTCAGCCCTCGCTGCTCTCGGCTGAGTCGGGGGCCGGAGATACGCCGAGTGCCATCACGGCGGCGTCGTCGGCCAGACCGTCGCCGAAACTGCGCAGCAGCAACCGCAGATCGTCGACGATGGCTGCCGGAGTCGCCGGAGCGTGTGCCGTCGCGAATTCCAGGAGAGCACCGTCGTCGTCGTATCGGCCCCGGCCGACTCGTGCTTCGGTGAGTCCGTCGCTGTAGAGCATCAGGGTGTCCCCTGCTTCGAGCGTGACAGTCGCCGGAACGAAGCGAGCGTGCCGAAGAATTCCGATGAGCTGGCCGCCCGTCATCGGCACGTAGTGGGCGGTGCCGTCAGCCCGAAGGACCAGCGGTGGGGGGTGCCCGCCACTGGCCATCGAAACCTCGAATCCCGTGTCCGTCCGGCTCAGAATGCCGAAGACCGCGGTGCAGAACTGCGCGTTTGCATCCCGGAACTCTTGTCGTAGAACAGAATCCAGATTCTGCAGCACCGCAACAGGGTTCTCGTCGTACACCGCCGCCGCACGCAGGGTGTACCGCGTCAGCGACGTCACAGCGGCCGCCGCTGCACCCTTGCCACAGACGTCGCCGAGAAAGAACCCCCAACAGTCGTCGGACAACGGAAACAAGTCGTAGAAGTCGCCGCCCACCTCGTCGCGCGACGCTGCCCGGTAGTGCGCTGCCGCGGTCATCCCCGACGGCGGTAGCAGTGCAGGCGGCAACAGCGACCGCTGCAACGTCTTGGCCAACAATTCTGCTCGCGTGCGTGATTGGACCAGTTCACGCTCGTAGGTGCGGCGATCGCGAGCGTCGAGCGCGGTGATGCGGATCAGTACCGGCCGGCCCGCTGCGTCGATCTTGACGTTCGCCGTGATGAACACCGGCAACCGTCGACGATCTGCCGTCACCAGGTCCAGTGCGATGCCGTCGAGCTTGCCGTTCATCAACAGCATCGGCCCGAAGTGGGTCTCGAAGTGAATGCGTCCACCGACGGTGAGCAGCTCCCCGAAGTCGGTGCCGACCAGCGCGTCGACCTCGAAGCCCAGCCAGGTTGCCAGCGTCGAGTTCAGTCGCGCGATACGCATGTCGGGGCGCACGGACAGGTACCCGCATGGCGCATTCTCGTACAGGTCCTCGACGTCGAGGTCATCGATCACGACGGTCTCACGAAGTCCGCGATGGTCTCGGCCGTCAGTTCGGGTGCGGTGATCTGCGGGCAATGGCCACTGACGTCGAGCGTGATGCGGACGCTCCCCGGGATCTGTTCGTGCACGAACCGGCCGACCTGAGACGGTGCGAGCGAGTCGCGCGCACTGTCGATGATCAACGTCGGCACCGGTACTCCAGGCAGATCCGCCCGATTGTCGGACAGAAAGGTCGTGCGGGCGAACACCCGTGCGCAGGTCGGATCGGTTCGGCACACGCTCGCGGTCCACATGCTCTCGAGTTCGGGTCGATCGGGTGCGTTCACGACCACCGATGCCATCGATGCAGACCAACCGAGGTAGTTGCTGTCCAGCGATTCGAGCAGCTCGTCGATGTCCTCGGAACTGAACCCGCCGCGATAGTCGCCGTCGTCGATGTACCGGGGAGACGGAGTCAGCAGAATCAACTTGGTGAATCGATCGGGCGCAGCGGTTGCGGCCAGCACCCCCATCATCGACGCCACCGAGTGACCGACCAACGTCACGTCGGTCAGGTCGAGTTCCTGCGCTATATCGACGATGTCGGCGGCGTACGTGCTCATGTGGGCGTATCGCTCGGCGTCCCAGGCCGCCGGGTCCGATGCCCCGGCCCCCACATGGTCGAACAGGACGATCCGGAACCGCGAAGCCAGGATTTCGGTGACGCCACGCCACAGCGTCTGGTCGCAGCCGAAGCCGTGCGCCAGCATCACGACCGGGCCGTCGGCAGCTCCGACGACTTTCACGTTGTTCCTGATACGTGCACTCACCCGCACAGTGTGTCATCCGGCACCGGCAGCGGGGAGTGAGACCGCCTGGACGGGGTATGACCCCTGTCTACAGAAACGAGAATCTCATGCGAGTGCTGGTCACCGGCGCAACCGGATACATCGGATCTCGGCTGATCCCCGTGCTTCTCGAACAGGGCCACGAGGTGCACGCCGCGATGCGTGATCCGAAGAAGAAGTCGCGTTTCGCCTGGGGTGCGCATGTGACGGCAGTCCACTTCGACCTCGACGACCACGACAGCTTCGACTCTGCCACCGAGAACGTCGACGCGGTCGTCTACCTGGTGCATTCGATGGACGAAGGCGATTTCGTCGAGAAGGATCGCCATGCCGCGCAGTCCATGGCCGCCGCTGCGGAACGCAACGGGCTCCAGCGAATCGTCTACCTGTCCGGACTGATTCCCGACGACGGCACTCCGCTGTCGGACCACCTGCGCTCACGGCTGCAGGTCGAGGAGGCGTTCCTCGACAGTTCCGTCGATGCCACCGTCCTTCGGGCCGCCATTATCCTCGGCTCCGGATCGACGTCCTTCGAGTTGGTGCGACGCATGACCGAGCGACTGCCGGTGACGCCGATTCCGACGTGGATGCGGAGGCAGGTGCAGCCGATCGCCGTCGTGGACGTCGTCGCCATCATCGCCCGCGCCCTCGGCGATACAGCCCGTCCCGGATCGTTCGACATCGGCGGCACCGAGACGATGAGCTACCCGGAACTGCTGCAGGCGTACGGCAGCGTCGCCAGTCTGCGTCGGGCACAAATTCCGGTGCCACTGCTGCCGACGGGGTTGGTGGGCCGCGCGGTCGCAGTCATCACCGCGATGCCGCCCGGCACCGTGATCTCGTTGGTGGAGAGCCTCACCCACGACATGGTCGTGCGACGCGGTAATGCCGCGACGGAAGTGTTCGCAGAACCGGATACGACGTTGCTCAGCGTTCGGGAGGCCTTGGAACGCTCCATCACCGTGGCAGCCGAGGAAGGTACGGACGCACACGCCGATCCTCAGGCCGCAGCCGACACCGATCCCGACTGGGCAGGCGGAGTCGTCGACATCGTCGACGGCACCGTGCGACAGCGTCCGTCCGGCATCGCCGGCAAGGTCCAGCTCGGCGCGACCCGATAGCCGATGTCGCTGTAGCTGTCAGCCGATGTCGCTGTAGCGATGGGCCCAGGGCACTGCTCGTTCCAACTGCGCCGCGAGTTGGACGAGCAGCCCCTCCCCGCCCAGCGGCGCGAGAAAGTGTGCGCCCATAGGCAGACCGGTGCCCGTCCAGTGCAGCGGAACCGACAGGGCCGGACGCCCGGTGACATTGGCGGTCTGGGTGTACGGGATCCACGAGATGTTCTCGTCGATCATCTGATCGACGATGCCGGTGTACTTGAGCATTCCCGCAGTTCGGCTGCGCAGCAACAAGTCCGACGCCAGCTGCAACGGCTTCGCGAGTTCGAACGCCCCGATCTTGGGCGGCAGCTCGGCCAGAGTCGGGGTCAGCAGTAGGTCGTACGTCTCGAAGTAGGTGGCCAGGGCCCGCACGTGCAGGTGACGACCTTCCACCGCATCGAGGTAGTCGATTCCGCTCGCGGATCGGCCGAGAGCGGCCATGATTCGGGTGTCCCGCTCGAATGCGTCGTCACCGCACCCGGTTCTGCGCTTGACCTCTTCCATTTCCCACGCGAGGTACGTGAACCAGGCGAGCAGGAATTCGCGATTGAGCGCTGCGTCGTCGAACGGCGGGGCCTCGAGCAGTTCGACGGTATGGCCCAGTTCGCCGAGCGTTGTCGCCGCCGATTCCATCGCAGCGATCGCCTCCGGGGCCGGCGACGGATTCACCGAGGTCGCGGCGTACATGCCGATCCGTAACGGCCGCGGGTCGGTGTCCATCCGGGACAGGAAGCCGTCGGGCGGCGGCATGGACGAGTATCCCGACGTCGGCTCACCACCGGCGAGGACGTCGAGCATCGCGGCGGTGTCTCGGACCGACCGCGACACCACGCCCTGCACTGCGGCCCCGTGCATCGGCTCGCCGAAAGTCGGTCCCGACGGCACCAGTCCACGGCCGGGCTTGAGCCCGACCAATCCACAGCACGCCGCCGGAATGCGAATCGAGCCGCCGCCGTCGTTCGCTCCCGCCACCGGCGCGATTCCGGCCGCGACCGCCGCAGCAGAGCCACCGGACGAGCCACCGGGAGTTCTGCTGCGGTCCCACGGGTTTCGAGCCGGTCCGAACACTGTCGGCTCGGTGATTCCCTTGGCACCGAACTCCGGGGTGTTCGTCTTACCGAAGATGACCAGGCCTGCGTCGAGCCAGCGCTGCACCACCGTGGCGTGTTCGGGCATCGGCAGCTCGGTGAGTGCACGTGAACCACTGGACGTGGGCAGCCCCGCGTAGTCCTGGGACAAGTCCTTGATCAGAAACGGCACCCCGGCGAACGGGCCCTCCAGCGTTCCGGCCAGCCGCTGCTCGGCCTCCTCGCGCATCGGGCGGACGATTGCGTTGAGCCCCGGGTTCACCGACTTCGCCTGCTCCAGTGCGCAATCGAGAAGTTCACGCGGGGTGACATCACCTGTGGAGACCAACTCGGCCAGCCCGAGGCCGTCGTACGTCCGATACTCGTCGATGCGCATGTGGCCACCTTAATTACGTGCGGCCCATCCGTGTGCGAAACGGTTTGCCTAAATGCATTAGGCAAATATACGGTTCATATAGGAAGGCAGGTGCGCCAGCTGCCCTTACCTCAGCCCGACACTCCAGAGATCGAGACCACCATGATCACTACCGACATCTCCGACACACTTCTGCACGGCGCGGCCGAGCTGGAACGAACCGACAACGGCGTGCTTCCTCATCGCCTGCCACGCGGAGCTCGTCAGCGCTTCACCGACCCCCAGCTCACGATGGCGGAATCTCAGCCGTCCGGAGTTCGGTTGGTCTTCACCACGACCGCCACCATCATCGAGATCGAGGCAGTGGCGACCCGTCGCACATTCCTGGGCCTCCCGCCGCGGCCGGACGGGCTGTTCGACCTGCGAATCGACGGCGTCCTCATCGAGCGCGTTTCGACGACGGGTGGCATCACCACGACCATCGACATGGCGACGGGGTCGGTCACCGATCAGGTCGAGCCGACTGGTGTCGCGCGGTTCTCCGGGCTGTCCGCAATCGACAAACACGTCGAAATCTGGTTGCCGCACAACGAAATCATCGAACTGGTCGCGCTGCGTACCGACGCCGCTGTCTCACCCGTTATCGACACCCGACCGATCTGGATCGACTACGGCAGCTCCATCAGTCAGGGGTCCAACGCCACAGGGCCCAGCACCACCTGGACGGCCCTCGCCGCCGCGACAGCCGGTGTGCAACTGCGCAATCTGGGTTTCGGCGGAAGCGCACTGCTCGATCACTTCGTAGCGACGGCCATTCGGGACGCGCCCGCCGACCTCATCAGCCTCGAGATCGGAATCAACCTCGTCAACTCCGACGTGATGCGGCTACGCGCATTCACCTCCGCGGTGCACGGATTTCTCGACACCATCCGCGACGGTCACCCCCACACCCCACTGTTCGTGATCTCCGCGCTGCTGTGCCCCATCCACGAGAACACCCCCGGCCCAGGTGCATTCGATCCGGCGGCATTGGCGTCGGGCACGGTGAAATTCGCAGCGACGGGTGATCCCGCCGAGGTGCGTGCCGGAAAGCTGACTCTGACCGTGATCCGCGAGGAACTCGCCCGCATCGTGTCCGAGCGCGCCACCGCGGACCCCCATCTTCATTACCTGGACGGCCGAGAACTGTACGGAGACAACGATGTCGAGGACCACCCGTTGCCGGATAGGCTGCACCCCGACCAGTCGACGCATGAGCTGATCGCCCACCGCGTCGTCGACCGAATCTTCCCGCGAACTCGAAGTTAGGGACGGATTCCGCGGATATTCCGTCCCCAACTTCGAGTTCGGCGGGGTCGATCACCCCGCGGAAATGTCCGACGGGTGTTGCGCGAGCGGGGACACCTCGATCGTCATGTACGGGAACAGCGGGAGATTCCACAGGATGTCGTGAAGCCGCTCGTTGTCCCGGACGTCGAAGATGCTGAGGTTGGAGTACTGGCCGACGATTCGCCAGATGCTCACCCACTCCCCGTCCCGCTGCAGTTGCTGCGAGTACGCCTTCTCCCTGGAGAGGGTGTCTGCTCGTACGTCCGCATCGAGGTCCTGCGGCAATGTGACGTGCATCTTCACGGCAAAAAGCATGTGGCTCAGCCCTTGTCGAGTACGAAGTTGTACGTCACTTCTTGGCCGCCGTCGACTTCCCGAGGGTCGAGGATCAGTTCGGGCTTGACGGCGTTGGCGACGTCGTCGTCGTTGTGTGCGTCGCCCGGGAAATAGAGCTGGGTGGTGATCTGCTGATGCCCGGCAGCCGCAACTTTGAGGTGCAGGTGTGCAGGACGCCACGGGTGCCAGCCGGCCGCGGAGATCAGCTTGCCGCAGGCCCCGTCGGTCGGGATCTGGTACGGGGCGGGCTTCATCGTGTGGATCCAGAAGTTGCCCTGATCGTCTGCCGTGACCGTGCCGCGCAGATTCCACTCCGGGATTCCGGGCGCGAACTGCGAGTAGAAGCCGTCGGAATCGGCGTGCCAGATCTCGATGACCGCATGCGGGAGTGGGCTACCGTCGACGCTCGTGACCTGACCTTGGAACAGCAGCGGTGTGCCCTGTTCGCCGTCGCGAGTGGGCAGGATCGCGGCCGACCCGAGCTCCGGGGCATTCGGAACGTAGTACGGACCTTCGATGGTGCCCTTGCTGCCTTCACGGGTTTCGCCGGCAACTTCTTCGACGACGTGCTCTACCCAGACGTCGAGAAACAGCGGCCACTCACCGGTCTGACCGACGTTGATCAGCCAGGCCTTGAATGCGTTGTACTCGTCGTAAGTGACCTTGTGTTCGCGAATCGTGTCATGGACTGCCGAAATGACCTGTCGAGCAAGCAGACTGACTCGCTCCGGCGGGGTGTCGGCGGCTGCCTGCTTGTCGGAGGTGAAACGCTCGGTGGCGTTCGCCCCCGACGCGGCTGCGGTGGCCACCTCGGTAGCGGATTCCGTCGAGGGTGCGTGGTCGATGCTCATGGAGAACTCCTTGGCTCACAGTTGCGTTCTTCGGGGCTGAAGATCAGTGGTCGGTGCGGTATTTCGCGAGCTTGTCGGGGTCGATACGCACGCCGAGGCCCGAGCCCGGCAGTACGTGCAGTTCGCCGTCGCGGATGACGAGGCTTTCGGTCAGCAGGTCGTCGCTCATGTCGAGGAAGTTCGACAGCTCGCCTGCTCGGCGTGAGGTGAGGTCGAAGGCCGCGCCGAAGGCGACGGTGCAGGCTGTGCCGAGCTGGCCGTCGATCTGGTTTCCCATCACCACGTCGACACCGAGCCCTTCGCACAGGTGATGAGTGCGGAGCGAGCGGGTGAATCCGGTGCGAGCGGTCTTGATACTGACGGCCGTTGCGGACCCACCGAGGATCTCGCGAGTGACCTCCGCCGGGGTCGTCGCCGATTCGTCGGCAACGAACGGAACATCGAGTTGCTGTACCAGCCAACGACGCCCGAGGACGTCGTCTGCCGGGCACAGTTCCTCGGCAAGAGTGAGCCCCAGATCCGACATCTCTTTCATGGCACGCGCAGATTCGGCAGCGGTCCATCCGCGATTGCCGTCGACGTACAGTTCGACCGTCTCACCGAGCCCCTCTCGCAGTGCGCGGACCACGGCGGTGTCGAGCTCTACGGGCCTTCGCCCGACTTTGACCTTGAAGACTCCGATGCCGTACATCTCTCGCATCCGACTCGCCTCGTCGACCATCGCTGCAGGCGTGTCGAATCCGAGCATGTGGCTCACCCGCATACGGTCGGTGTAGCCGCCGAGGAGTTCGGTGACGGGTAGGTCGAGCGTCTGCCCGAGCGCATCCCAGATGGCCATGTCCACTGCCGACTTGGCAACCGGATTACCCACTGTACGAGCAAGTTTGGCATTGACCACCTCCCTCGAGGCGAGCGGCAGTCCCACGACGGCCGGCGCGAACAGGGTCTCGATTACCGCCACCACCCCGCACTGGGTCTCGCCGTACGTGAACGGCCGAGGCGGAGCGTCGGCGACTCCGACGACACCGTCGTCGGTATGAACGCGTACGAGAACGTGGTCGGCCGCATCGACCTCGCCGCTGGCGAACTTCAGCGGCTTTCGATACGGAATCGAGTACGGGATAGCCTCCACAGCAACGATTTTCACAACGCCTCCTTCGACTGAGCAGGCGGTACGGATAGTTCGAGCGGAGGGAGCACTCCCGCGTCCTCCAACGCTGCAACCAGCGCATCGACGAGTGCCGACGGTCGGTCGCGGTGCCACGCCAATGCCAGGTCGATCGTGCTCGCTCCGGCGATGTCGCGGAACACGACGCCGGTCAACTGCAGGGCGCGGACGGATTCGGGAACCAATGCCACACCCAACCCGGCCGCGACGAGGGCCAGCAGAACCGAGGTGTCCGGGGCTTCGTGTTCACGACGAGGACTGAAACCCGCTGCGCGACAACTACGCACCACGGCGTCGTTCATCACCGAGTGCGTGTCCGCATACATCACGAAATCCTCGTACATGAGGTCGGCCATGCCGAGCGCTGCCTCGGCGGCGTACCGGTGATCTACGGGCACCGCAAGCAGCAGCGACTCGGTGGTGATGGTGCGTACGACGAGGTCGTCACCTGCCACGGGTGGCCGCAGAACCGCGACGTCGAGCTGCTCCGACCGCAATCCCTCCACCTGAGCGGGGGTCAACAGATCCCCGTGAATTTCGAGCGCGATCCCGGGAAGGCGCTGCTTGATCGCACGGGCGATCGGCGGCAACTGATCGAATGCCGCCGTGCCGGTGAAGCCGATACGTACCAACCCGTACCGGCCATCGGCGATGCGTCGGACACCGCGGTTGCTGCGTTCGAGATTGTCGAGGTTGCGGACGGTCTCGCGGTAGAAGAACTCCCCCGCCGGAGTCAGGCTCACTTGACGCGTGGTTCGGGTGAGCAGGGTGACGCCCAGTTCGGCCTCGAGCTGTCGGACCGACTGAGATAATGCCGGCTGCGCCAGATGCAGGCGTTTGGCTGCCTGACCGAAGTGACAGGTCTCGGCCACGGCGACGAACTGATGAAGATGCCTCAGTTCCATCGATTGCCTCCTGTCGGTTCGTATCACGCTCAGGCGTGACCCTGCCCACAGTAAGCCCGCAATCCATTGATGACAAAGACCTATTTGCAGCTCATTGATAAGTCGGAGCGATCAATTTATCGCGGTGCACACGCCGCCCGCCGATCAGAATCCGATCGGCAATCCGGCGTAGTTCTCCGCCAGTCCCATGGCACCCGCCTCGCTGGACGCCACCCATTTCAGTTGCGAGAGTTGCAATTGCGCGTCGAAGGGGTCGTCGCCGGTATGCAGCATCGTGGTCATCCACCACGAGAAGTGGGTGCAGCGCCAGACGCGTCGAAGGGCGTCGTCGCTGTAGCTGTCTGCGGCCCGCGAATCGTTCCCCTTCAGCTTCTGCGCCAGGGCAGGCGCGAGCAGAGCCACGTCGGCTACCGCGAGGTTGAGGCCCTTCGCTCCGGTGGGCGGCACGATGTGCGCGGCGTCGCCGGCCAGGTACAGGTTGCCGTGTCTCATCGGTGTCTGCACGTAGCTGCGCATCGGCAACACGCTCTTCTCGGTGATGGGGCCGGGGTTCAGAGTCCACCCGTCCTGACCGTGACCGAGCCTGGTCGCCAACGCATCCCAGATGCGGTCGTCGGACCACGTGTCGATATCGGTTCCGTTCGGCACCTGCAGATACAGCCGGCTGACCGTCGACGACCGCATCGAGTGCATCGCGAAGCCGTCCTGGTGCCAGGCGTAGATCAGTTCGTCGGTCGAGGGGGCGACATCGGCGAGCACACCGAGCCAGGAGTAGGGATAGACCCTTTCCCAGGTGTTGCGCACCGAATCGGGCATGGCCGCCCGGCTCGGCCCGAAGGAACCGTCGCATCCCGCAACGACTGTCGCGTCGATTCGCACCACGTTGCCCGACGCGTCGGTGAACGTGACGTAGGGCGCGTCGGATTCGACGTCGTGCAACGCCGTGTCCGAGACGTCGTAGTAGATCTGTTGGCCGGCCTTCTCGCGTGCCACCACGAGGTCCTTGGTGACCTCCGTTTGCCCGTACACCCAGACACTCCGGTCGACGAGATCTCGAAAGTCGATGTGGTGCCGCTCTTCCGGCCACTGCAGGTAGATGCCTCGATGCTCGTCGCCCTCGCGGTGCAGACGCTCACCGAGTCCGTGTTCGTCGAGCAACTGGACCGTCGAGTGTTCGAGGACTCCGGCCCGGATTCGGGAGAGCACGTATTCCTGAGTACGTGACTCGATCAGAATGGAGTCGATCCCCTGCTCGTCGAGCAGGTGGGACAGCAGCAGACCCGCGGGCCCTGCACCGATGATGGCAACCTGTGTACGCATGCATGCAGTAGACCCCGGGATTTCGAGCCGAACAAGACCGCACTTCCACTGAGTGAAAACGGCCGACTACCCGCCGAGACTGCGTCCGATTCCCTGGGCCGCAACCTGAAGTGCGGCAACCAGTCTCACTCGATCGCGGCCCAGCTTGGGAACCACGATTCCCAATGCGGCGACCACACCGTCGCCGGCATGGACCGGCACAGCCACCGAACACGCACCGAGTGTCATCTCCTCGACCGTCTGCGCGAAGCCCTCGCGACGCACTCGACGCAACTCGCTCTCCAGCTGCCCAGGATGCGTCACCGTGTACGGGGTGAGGCGATCCAGGGATCGCATGACCTGCTCCTGCACCTCCCGCGGCGCGTACGCCAGCAGCACCTTGCCGACGCCGGTGGCGTGCAGCGGCAGCCGAGCGCCGACGCGACTGACCGCGGGAACCGATGCGTGGCCGGCCAACCTGTCGAGATAGAGCACTTCGCACCCGTCGCGGATGGCCAGGTGCACCGTCGCAAGGGTCGCTCCGTAGATGTCGTGCAGAAACGGTGATGCGATGTCGCGAAGATCGGACTGATCGGGTGCGAGCAAGCCCAGCTTCCACAACCGCCTACCGACGACGTAGCGCCCGTCGTCGCCCCGGACCAACGCGCCCCACTCCACCAGTTCTCGCACCAGCCGATGCGCAGTGGCGATGGGTAGGTCGGCACCGGCGGCCAGGTCGGTCAAGGTCAGCGACGGAGCCTTCTCGTCGAACACGCCGAGCAGGGCCAGCAGGCGCGCAGCCACCGAGACTCCGGGGTCCCGAGCATTGCCAGCCACCCCAAGGACGATAGCCGCCCCCACTCGCCGCCGAACTCGAAGTAATGGATGAAAACGGACTCGAATCCGTCCATAACTTCGAGTTCGGCGGGAAATCACACAGCGGCAGCGGCAAAACCGATTCGATTGAAACGCTTTTCGCGGGCGATTATGCGCATCGAGGGGTCCTGGGCGATCAGCTCGGCAAGTTCTCGGTGCAATACCGCGCCCACTCGATCGCAGAACTGCTGTGATTCATCTGCGGCGTCGGGCAACTCGGGAACGATGATGTCGACGACACCGGCCCGGAAGAGATCGAGCGAGCGCACTCCCTGCTTGGTCGCCATCTCGGCGGCGTGAGTGGTGTCGCGATGCACGATGGCCGAGGCACCCTCGGGCGGCAACGGCGAGAGCCAGGCGTGCTGAGCAGCGAGAACTCGATCCGCGGGCACCAACGCAAGGGCACCGCCGCCGGTTCCCTGCCCCAACAGCAAGGAGAGCGTAGGGGTTTCGAGGTCGACCATGTCTGCGATGCACCGTGCTATCTCGCCGGCCAGGCCGCCTTCCTCCGCCTCCTTGGACAGCGCGGCACCGGCAGTATCGATGACGGTGACGAGGGGAAGCCTCAAATCCTGCGCCAGCCGCATGCCGCGTCGGGCCTCACGCAGAGCCGCGGGGCCGAGTGGCGTCTTCGTCGTCTGACTCCTCCGGTCCTGCCCGAGCAGAACGCACGGCATGTCGCCGAACCGGACGAGCGCCAGAATGAGGCCCGGATCGGACTCGCCCTGACCGGTTCCGTTGAGCGGTAACACGTCTGCCGCTGTGTTGAACAGCAATTCGCGTACCCCAGGCCGATCGCTCCTGCGTGAGGCCAGAATGGAGGTCCATGCCGGCACGTCCTCGATCTCCCACTCGAGAGCATCGGAATGCCGGACGCGACACGACGGCACGTCGGTCATGATGCGTAGTGCCCGGTCGACGATCTCACCGAGCTGCTCGGGCGGACGGATGGCGTCGATGAGTCCGTGCGCCTGCAGGTTCTCCGAGGTCTGCACGCCGGCGGGGAATTTCGCGTCGTACAACGCCTCGTAGACGCGGGGCCCGAGGAACCCGACGAGCGCGCCGGGCTCGGCAACGGTGACGTGACCGAGCGATCCCCAGGATGCGAAGACGCCGCCGGTGGTGGGGTGCCGCAGATAGACGATGTACGGCAGATTCGCCGCCTTGTGTGCGGTGATCGCCGCGGTGATCTTGACCATCTGCAGAAACGCGACGGTGCCCTCCTGCATGCGCGTTCCACCCGAGGTCGGCAACGCGAGCAACGGAAGCCGCTCATCGGTGGATCGGTGCACCGCACTGACCAAGCGTTCACCCGCGGCCACCCCGATGGACCCGGCAAGAAAAGCGAACTCGCCCAACAGGATTGCCACCGTGCGTCCGCGCACGGTCGCGGATCCGGTGAGAACGGATTCGTCGAGACCCGTCTTCTCACGCGCCGCAGCCAGTTCGTTCGCGTACTCGTCGTCGATGACGTAATCGGCAGCCGGGCTGTCCCACGACTCGAAACTTCCGGGATCGATCACCAGATCGAGGAGTTCGAGCGCGGTCATCCTCGTCATCGGATCGCTTCTTTCAACCAGTCGCGGACGAGTTCGTCGTCGGCTCCGAGAACCGGCGGTGCCAGATGCCGGTTCTCGGTGACCTCCGTGCCGTCGGATTCGAAGAATCGCAGCGGCGGCCCGGGCAGGGTCACCGTGCCGAGAGCCTCGTGTTCGACGTCGATGAGCAGTCCCTGAGACTTGGTCTGCTCCCACTCGTACACTTCTTGCACGTTGCGCACTTTGCCTGCGGGGACGCCTATTTGGTCGAGAAGTGCCAACAACGGCTCGGTCTCGTAGGTGCGGAAGATCTTGGACACGAGTTCGACGACGTCGTCGCGACTGTCGACGCGTTGCGGGTTGGTCGCCATGCCCTCGAGGTCGGGATCGATACCGAATCCTTCACAGAAGCGGTGCCACAGGCCCTCGCTGCCCACCGAGATCTGCACGGCTCCATCGGCGGTGGGAAAGAGGCCGTACGGGCAGATCGACGGGTGGTGGTTGCCCTGCGCCTCACCGATCTCGCCTGCCACGGTCCATTTGGTGCCTTGGAAGGCGTGCACTCCGACGACACTGGCCAGCAACGACGTTCGAACCACCTTGCCGCGGCCGGTGCGGTCGCGCTCGCGCAGCGCAGCGAGAACGCCGAACGCTCCGTACATTCCGGCGAGCAGGTCTGCGATCGGAACCCCCACGCGCTGAACATCGTCGGGACCGGAGCCGGTGAACGACATCAACCCGGCCTCGCCCTGAGCGATCTGGTCGTAGCCGGATCGGCCACCCTCGGGGCCGTCGTGTCCGAATCCACTGATCGACAGCACGACCGTGCGCGGGTTGATCTCGGCGATGCGCTCGGGCGAGAAGCCGAGCCGATCGAGCACTCCCGTGCGGAAGTTCTCGAGCAGAACATCCGCGCGTTCGATCATGCGCTCCAACGCTTCTCGGCCATCGTCGGTTTTGAGGTCGAGCGCGATGGACCGCTTGTTGCGGTTGGCCGAGAGGAAGTACGTCGATTCGCGCTCCGCGTCACGCGGGGTGACGAACGGCGGGCCCCACACCCGAGTGTCGTCGCCGCCCTTGGGGGTCTCGACCTTGATGATGTCCGCACCGAGATCTCCGAGCATCATCGCCGCGTGCGGGCCGGCCAGGGCGCGCGTCAGATCCACCACCACGGTGCCGTCGAGCGGTCCGGTTCTGCCTGTCGTGTTGAGGGGCATCGAATTGATCCTTACGTCGAAAGCAATGAGGGGGTGAATCGCCAGTGTGGCCCATTGGGTCAGTGGCCTAGCCAATTTCATTGGACCAGCGATCCGGGGGGAAGTCAAGATCGAGTTCTCCTACGTCCGCGCAGCTCGAGAGCTAGAGCCAGCCGGGCACGACCAGTACCGCCCAGGCGATCAACGGACCGACGACGACGACCAACGCGCTGTATTTCAGGATCTGCTTGTAGAAGACGTCCCGATCGATGTCCTGGGCGTTGGCCAGCACCAGAGCGCCGTTGGTGGAGAAGGGACTGACGTCGACGATCGTCGAGGCGATGGACAGGGCCACGATGACGCCGATGGCACCGACCTCGCCGGCGAGCAGGAACGGGACGGCCAGTGGGATGGTGACGCCGAGGATGGCCGTCGACGACGCGAACGCCGAGACGATGGCACCGATGTAGCACAGCAACAGAGCCACGAGCAGCGGAATACCGATGCCGGCAACCGCATCACCGACGTACTCGACCGTGCCGGCTTCCTGCAGCACGCCGACGAACGTCAGCACGCCACCGATGAGCAATACCGTCGACCAGCTGATCTGGTTGATCGCACCCTTCTGCGCCTTGGGCGACGCCAGGGCGAGGACCACGGCGACCGTCATCGACACGAAGCCGACATCGAGATCGAGGACGAGTGAGAACAACGCCAGCGAGGCCAGCCCCACGAGCGTGAGGATCTGATCGAACGTGATGGCCTTGACGGCAGTGGCCAGGGGTGGCGCGTTCTCGACCGTGACCGTCTGACCGGACGGCTTGGGCGTCGACGATCCGAAGCCGCGCATCACAGTCCTCGAGCCACCCCCGCCTACTCCGCCCGAATCTCCCTCGGGGCGGGTGCCGTCCTCGTCGTGCACGCTACGACCGAGAAGTGCACGTCCGCCCAGGAACATGAACAGCAACGCACCGATTGCCGCGTTGAACAGCATGCTGCCCAGGAACAAGGTGAGTGGGCTGTTGACCAGCCCCGCCTTCTGAGCGATGTTGTTGACCGTGACGCCGTAGATGCTGATCGGCGAGAACCCGCCCGCCTGTGCGCCATGAATGACCATCATGCCCATGAGCAGGGCATTGATCTTGTACCGCGCCGCGAAGCCGAGTGCGATCGGTGCGACGATGGCCACGGCTGCCGGTCCCAGCGCTCCGATGGAGGTCAGCACGCCGGTGATACCGAACATGACCCACGGAATCAGGGCGACCCGGCCACCGACCAGCCGCACCGCACCGCGGACCAGGAGGTCGACCGTGCCGTTGTTCTGGGCGATCGCGAAGAGGTAGGTGATACCGACCAGCGTCAGGAACAAGCTGCTCGGGAAGCCGGCGATGATGCCGTCGGTGCCCATGCCCACGGCAATGGTTCCGACGAAGAACGCCGCCACGAACCCCAGCGCGCCCATGTTCACCGGGAACACGGTCGCAGCGAGGAACATGACGACGAGCGCAATGATGGGTATCAACTCGGTCGACATCGAAGGTCTCCGGTTCGTCTGAGGTTGTCCCCCGAGCGGGCGCTCGGGTTCCGTGGCCAATTGGACTAGCCACTGAGTCTTTACAGACTGAACCAGTGAAGTGGATCACTTGCCAACAGTTGCTATGACCCGGGCCACTAGCTATCCGACGGTTAAGGTGGGGGTCCAGAGGAGCAGAGAGCGAGTGACACAGTGGCTGAGCAAATTCGCCCGGTGACCCGACCACGGCTGTACGAGGTCATCGTGGAGCAGCTGTGCAAACACATCGCCGATCGCGACATGAAGCCCGGCGATCGACTCCCGCCCGAGCGTGAACTGGCGGGTCACCTCGGCGTCAGCAGAGCCTCACTGAGCCAGGCCCTCGTTGCACTCGAAGTACAGGGCATACTGGCCGTCCGCCACGGCGACGGAGCGGTACTCGTGCGACGGCCCGTGGGAGACATGGCCATTCGCGCCCTCCGTGAGCACGCCGATCGTCTGCCCGAGGTGATCGAAGCCCGCGAGGCACTCGAGGTCAAGCTCGCCGAGCTCGCCGCAAACCGCCGCAGCGACGCCGAAATGGCGGCGATCGACCATGCCCTGTCGGTGATGGCCTCGGAGATCACCGACGGAAATCGCGGCGACTCCGGCGACGAGCTGTTCCATCACGCCATCACCGAGGCCGCACACTCGCCGCTACTCGCCCGCCTCATGGGTGAAATCGCCGGCCTGATTCGCGAAACTCGAATCGAATCATTGTCGCAGTCGAACCGTCCGCAGACTTCACTGGAACACCACCGCCGCATCGCCGACGCTGTGCGACAACAGAATTCGGTCGAGGCCGGACGCGCGATGGCCGAGCACATCCGCCTCGTCTCGGACGTTGCACTACTCCGCTCCGCAGACAGCTAGAGAACTCACCCGCCGCAGAACATGGTTGACATCCGTGGCCACGTCGGTGCATCGTTATTGGCACAGCGCCAACAACGCGTCGTACGCTCCGACCCGAGGACCTCTATGACTGCACTCGCAGACCGCACCGACGACGTCACCACCGATCTCGCCGACGTCCGACAGCTCGCCCGCAGCTTCTTCGAGAAGGAGGTCGCGCCGCACCGCGAGGAATTCGCGACGGCCGGACGCCCCAGCCGGGAGGTCTACCGGAGTGCGGGCAACCATGGACTCCTGGGAATGTCGATACCCCAGCAGTACGGCGGAGGCGGCGGCGACTTCCGCCACGAGGCGGTGCTGTTCGAGGAGCAGGTCCGCGCAGGCGACTCGGCCATGCAGTTGGGTGTGCACAGCGGCATCGTTCCGCATTACATCCTTGCGTACGCAACCGAGGAGAAGAAGCAGCGCTGGCTACCGAAGCTGTGCTCCGGCGAGTGGATCGGCGCGATCGCGATGACCGAACCGGGAACCGGCTCGGACCTCCAGGGCATCACCACCCGCGCGGTGCGCGACGGGGACGAGTACGTGGTCACGGGCGGAAAGACGTTCATTTCCAACGGAGCTCACTGCGATCTGATCATCATCGCCGCCAAGACAGATCCAAACGCCGGAGCCCGCGGGTTATCGCTGCTCGTGGCCGAGGTCTCCGACGACACCGAAGGCTTCCACCGCGGACGGGTACTGCACAAGATCGGCCAGAAAGGCCAGGACACAGCAGAACTCAGTTTCGACGGTCTACGCGTCCCGGCCGCCAATCTGCTGGGTGAAGAAGGTCGCGGCTTCGCGCAGTTGATGCAGCAACTCCCCCAGGAACGGCTGATCTGCGGTATCGCCGCAGCGGCGATGATCGACGCCGCCGTCGAGCAGACCGTCGACTACACCAAGTCGCGCAACGCTTTCGGAAAGACACTCTTCGACCTGCAGAACACCAAGTTCGAGCTCGCCGAGTGCGCCACCATCGGCCGCGTCGTCCGCACCTTCGTCGACGACGCAGTGGCCCAACATATTTCGGGGTCACTGGACGTGACGACGGCTGCGATGGTCAAGTACTGGACCACCGATCGACAATTCGAGGTGGTCGACCGCTGCCTGCAACTCTTCGGCGGCTACGGCTACATGGAGGAATACCCCATCGCCCGCATGTTCGTAGACGGTCGCATCGCCCGTATCTATGCCGGTGCCAACGAAGTCATGAAAGACCTCATCTCTCGCTCTCTGTAGAACCCGCACCGACCCGAGGATCCGATGAACAGCCCAGCCGCACTGCACACTTCCACCATCACCGGCGAGATCGGTACCGACCGTATCGTCGTTCTGACGATCGACGATCCTGCGCATTCCACGAACACCATGAACGCGGCATTCGGTGAATCGCTCGAGCAGACCGTCGACTGGCTCGAGACCGAACTCGATGCGTACGACGGCATCGTCGTCACGTCGGGCAAGGATTCGTTCTTCTCCGGTGGCGACCTCGAATTGCTGCGCGACGCCGGTCCGTCCGACCATGCAGCCATCGCGGGTGCGCTCGATTTCACGAAGGACAAGTTTCGGCGGCTCGAGACGCTCGGCAAGCCGGTCGTGGCCGCACTGGGCGGCACCGCACTCGGCGGCGGCTTCGAGATCGCCCTGGCCTGCCATCATCGAATTGCCCTGAACAACAGCAAGGCTCGATTCGGGCTGCCCGAGGTGACCCTCGGGTTGCTGCCCGGGGCCGGTGGCGTCACCCGAACGGTTCGGATGTTCGGCATCGTAAAGGCTCTGACACAGGTGGTGGGCCAGGGCCAGCGATATCGGCCGGCGCAGGCCCTCGAACTCGGACTCATCGACGAGGTCGTCGACACCCACGAGCAGATGATGGCGCAGGCACGTTCATGGATCACCGCCAATCCCGGGGCCCTCCAGCCCTGGGACAGGGCGGGATTCACGATCCCCGGCGGTACGGCGTCAGCACCGGCTGTGGCCGCGCAGCTGCCGGCACTCACGGCAACAGTGCGTAAACAGGTCAAGGGCGCACCGATGCCGGCCCCCATCGCAGTCGTTGCCGCGGCAGTGGAAGGATCGGTACTCGACTTCGAGGCCGCCTCGCTCGTCGAAACCCGCTACTGCACGTCGCTCGCCTGCGGGCCGATCTCGGGCAACCTGATCCAGTCGATGTTCTTCGATCTCGGCTCCATCACCAAAGGCGCTTCCCGCCCTCCGGCCGAACCACATCGAGTTCCCGAGAAAGTGCTGGTGATCGGGGCCGGAATGATGGGTGCCGCCATCGCCTACGTCGTCGCCTCGGCCGGGGTTCCGGTGATCCTCCGTGATGTCTCGATCGAATCCGCCGAGCGCGGGAAGAGTTATGCACGTTCGGTTCTCGGTAAAGCTGTCGTGAAAGGCCGCGCAAGCCAGGCCGATGCCGATGCGGTGCTCGCGCTCATCACCCCCAGCTCCGACGCGGCGGACGCCGAGGGTTGCGACTTGGTCGTCGAGGCAGTGTTCGAGGATCCCGCCGTCAAGCAGGGTGCCTTCGAGGCCGTCGACAAGTATCTGACCGCCGACGCGCTGCTGTGCTCGAACACCTCCACCCTCCCCATCACCGAACTCTCGCACTCTGTTTCGCGAGCCGGCGACTTCATCGGCACGCACTTCTTCTCCCCCGTCGACAAGATGCCGTTGGTGGAGATAGTGGTGGGAGAACACACCAGCGACTCCGCTCTTGCCCGCGCATTCGACTTCGTCCGCCTGATCGGCAAGACACCCATCGTCGTCGGCGACAGTCACGGCTTCTTCACCACCCGCGTCATCGGCCGATTCATTGACGTGGCGATCTCGCTGGTCGCGGAGGGCGTGCATCCGGCCACCGTCGAGCAGGCCGCACTCCAGGCCGGCTACCCGTCCGGCGCACTGGCTCTGATGGACGAGATTTCGTTGACCCTGTCGCGGCACATCCGAGAGGGCATGGCCGAGGCCGCTCGCGCGGACCGTCGCCCCTGGACCGTCTCGAATTCGTACGCCCTGGTCGATCGCCTCGTCGACGAGTTCGACCGTCCGGGCCGCAAGGCGGGGCGCGGGTTCTACGAGTACGCCGAGGACGGCAGCAAGGTCCAGCTCTGGCCGGGCCTGGTGGAGCACTACCATGACCCCGATCACGGAATTCCGTTCGAGGACATGATGGATCGCATGCTCGTCGCCCAATCGCTGGATTCGGTCGCGTGCCTCGACGAGGGCGTTCTCCGAACAGTCGCCGACGCCAATATCGGTTCCATTCTGGGTATCGGCTTCCCTGCCTGGACCGGCGGTGTGCTGCAGTTCGTCAATCAGTTCGACGGCGGTCTCCCGGGATTCGTGCGCCGAGCCGACGAGCTGCGGGCGCGGTACGGCGACAGGTTCGTCGTACCAAGGTCGCTGCGAGCGCGCACCGAGCGGTACCTCTGAGATCGCGCTCGCTCGGTTCGGTGCGATCATGACAACCATGCCGGCTGCAAGCACACCCAAGTGGAATCGACTGGAACCGGACGAGCGACGGACCCAGATCCTGGCCGCCGCCGTTCGCTTGTTCGGCGACAAGCCGTACGCCGAGGTCTCCATGGCCGACGTGGCTGCGGCTGCGGGTGTTGCACGCGGGCTCATTCATCACTACATCGGCAGCAAACGCGATCTGTACCTCGAGTGTGTACGTTTCCTGGTCACCGTGCCGCCGATCGAGGACGTGCACTTGCCCACGGGCTCGGTCGAGGAGAGGGCTCGCGGGAGTGTGCACTGGCTGGTGGGCGTCATCGAGGCACACGGAACGGCGTGGGTGTCGGTGGCGAGCGGCTCGGGCGTGGACCAGCAGGTGGCGCAGATTCTGGACGAGGCGGACGACCTTGCGGCCGAGCGTGTCTTGGACGCAACGGCTTTCGAGACACAACGCGGCGACAGACGCATCGCAACATCGGCAGTGCGGGCGTTCGGCGGCATGGTGAAGGCGGCAGGCCGCGAGTGGCTGGTGCGCGGCACGCTGACCCGGGACCAGGTGGAAACACTTCTGACAGACGTGCTCGTCACCGTTCTCTCCACCGCACGCTCTCTCGACAACGCCCCAGAACGGTAGCTGGGCAATCCTTTTCACGGTTCACATCCCGTCGATCACCCATTGCTTCGCTATTGACACCACGCCAACAAGGTGGAACTGTGACCGTATTCACTCGGGCGTACCGCGCCCCCTCTCGCACAAGGGACCTCGCCATGTATCTCACTCAAGGCCTCCATCGCTCCGCAGCCACCACACCTGATCGCGCTGCAACGGTGTTCGGCGATCGCGTGCGCACCTTCTCGGAACAGATCGATCGTGTGGCGAGGTTGGCAGCCGGTCTGCATTCCGTCGGAGTCGAGAGCGGCGATCGAGTGGCAATGCTGGCGTTCAACAGTGACCGCTACTCCGAGTACCTGCTTGCGGTCCCGTGGGCCGATGCCGTGCTCAATCCCGTCAACATTCGGTGGTCACCCGTCGAAGTTGCGTATGCACTCAACGACTCCGGGACCAAGGTACTCATCGTCGACGACACCTTCGGAGCGATGGTTCCGGCTCTACGCGCGTCGTGTCCCGACTTGGCGACCGTCGTCTACTGCGGGGGCGGCTCCACCCCTGACGGCATGGTGTCGTACGAGGATCTGGTGGCATCCCACGATCCCGTTCCCGATGTACGACGCAGCGGCGACGCCCTGGCCGGCCTCTTCTACACCGGCGGTACCACCGGATTCCCCAAGGGCGTCATGCTCTCCCACGCGAATCTGGTGACCTCCGGCCTGGGGACGGTGGCCACCGGACAGCTGCTCGACGATGCGTCGGTACTGCTCCACGCCGCACCGATGTTCCACCTCGCCGATCTGGCTGCATGGGTAGGGCAGGTCATGCTCGGTGGCACCCATGTCATGGTTCCGTTCTTCGAACCGACAGCGGTACTGGGCGCGATCGCACAGCACTCCGTCACCGATGTGTTGCTGGTTCCCACCATGATTCAGCTGCTCGTCGACCACCCCACGTTGAGCGAGTTCGACACCTCGTCACTGAGCCGTGTGCTCTACGGAGGATCCCCCATCTCCGCCGGTGTTCTCGAGCGGACCCTCGCCAGGCTTCCGCAGGCACGCCTCACTCAGGCCTACGGCATGACAGAACTCGCGCCGGTCGCATCTCTGCTGTGGCCGGAACACCATGTAGGACAACGTATCGGCTCGGCGGGACGCGCAGCCCCACACTCGGAGATCTGCATCCTCGGCCCGGATGACGAGCAGCTCGCCACCGGTGACGTCGGCGAAATCTGCGTCCGCGGCGGTCATGTGATGCTGGGCTACTGGAACAAGCCGGAGGAGACCGCGGCCGCCGTTCGAGACGGCTGGATGCACACCGGCGACGTGGGTTACCTCGACTCCGACGGATTCCTGTTCGTCGTCGACCGCTTGAAGGACATGATCATCACCGGCGGCGAGAACGTCTACAGCGCCGAGGTGGAGAGTGCGCTCAGTCGTCATCCCGCCGTTCTGGCCTGCGCCGTGATCGGCGTTCCGGACGAGGAGTGGGGTGAACGAGTTCATGCGTGTGTCGTTCTGGCCGAGGGACTCTCACCCACGACAGCCGAATTACGCGAGCACACTCGCACCTACGTTGCCGGGTACAAGACTCCCCGCACCATCGAGTTCGTGACGGCGCTACCCATGAGCGGAGCAGGCAAGATCCTCAAGCGCGACTTACGTGACGCCTACGTGGCCAAGGAATCGGCCGACGCAGTTCTGTGATCACGCGACGGTGGATGCTGTCCGACGAGTCCTCGAGTCACAGTCCGGCGCGCTCGAGAATCTCGTCCCAGTGGATCTCGGCCTCGGCCTCACCCATGCCAGCGGACGCGATGTGCTCGTAGTCGCTGATCAGTGAATCGGCGACCCTCTCATAGCGTTCGATCCATGCTTCCTTGTCGTCTCGCCAGTATCCGACGACGGCCATGCGGCTAGCAGGGAAGCCGACCTCACAGCGGAAGTACTTACGTACGCCTCTACCCGCCGACGCCTCCCCGCCGAACCAGACGTACCCGTTTCCTGCCGGAACTCGGAACGTGCGCACAGCATCGACGAGTTGCGATGGTGCGCGCCCGTTTCCGGCCACCCTCCAGTCCATCGTCACCGAGGCCGCCGATCGAACGTCCAACACGTCGTCGTCGTGAGCCACCTCGACGATCGCATGCGCGCGGAGTCCGGCAGGCAGCTGCTCGAGAGCACGGCACAGAGCGGGTAGCCCCGGTAGATCGGCGATCAACAACATCCACTCCGTGTCGGCGGGCGGCTCGTACCACGACCGTGTTCCCCACATCCCCAGCGCCGTACCCGGCTCGGCCGAGCGAGCCCAGTCCGCGGCCACGCCGCCGACGTGGTCCACGAAGTCGATCGTGATCCGGTTCTCGTCCCAGCACCGGACGGTGTAGTTGCGGCATTCACGAACCACGTCGTCATGGTGCGCGAGAACGCCGTCGCGTCGGGTCATCTCGGGCGGTACGTCCTCTCCGTCGGCCGGAAAGTACAGGTGCACGATTTCGTCGGGCACTCCGCTC
This sequence comes from Rhodococcus sp. NPDC077669, assembly GCF_040686915.1. NCBI lineage: Bacteria > Bacillati > Actinomycetota > Actinomycetes > Mycobacteriales > Nocardiaceae > Rhodococcus > Rhodococcus sp. NPDC077669. The sequence continues at coordinate 146,140 of NZ_JBFBMD010000005.1, forward strand.
GACTCGAACCCGCGTGCAGCGGAAGCATCGAACACGACGCGAATCAGCGACGGTGACAATCGTTTCGATTGGACTACCCGTGCGGTGAGATATCCACCCTCGTCACGTCGACCGGCCATGACAGGGCGTTCAGCTTTGCTCTGCCGGCTCGACGAACATCGTTTCGATGTCGTCCATGATCCTGTTCAGGCCGATCGGGTCCGACGAATTCCACACGCTCGCCGAGACCCAGTGCACCCGATTCTGCTGCACCGCAGGCAGTGTCGACCACAGCGGTGCAGCACTGATCGCGTCCCGTTCACTGTCGGCACCCTGGTCGGTGTACACGAACAGGGTGTCGGCGGAGTTCAGAATGTTCAGCGTCTCGTCGGTGATGTCGATACGGAACACACTGGGATCCTGCTGGCCCTCGGGCTGCGCCATGCCCACACCGCGGAAGGCGATGCTCTCACCCGTGCCGACGCGAATCGAGTACTCCCCACGCTCGCTCAATCGAACAGCGGAGACCGGCTTGTCGGCCAGGCCCGCGTCGGCAACCCGCTGCTTCAGCGCGGCCATTCGATCGGTCAGCCCCTGCATGAGGTCCGTTGCTTGGCTCTGCTTTCCGAGCGCATCCCCTACGGCCGCTACCCCGTGCGAGACATCCTCGAGCGACACCCCGTCGTTGTAGGCGAAGCCGTAGGTCGGCACTCCGCTGGCCGCGAGCTTGTCGTAGATCTCCTTGTTCCAGGCCTTCTCGCCTTCGCCGTCGTACCCGGCGACCACCACGATCAGGTCGGGGTCCTGAGCCAGAATTCCCTCGACGTTGGGATCGAAGCCGCCACCCTCACCCGCAATGTTCGCGATGTCGCCGATGCGCTCGTCGACGTGCGCGGGTAGCGCCAGCGGGTTGAAGGACGCGGCCACGGGATTCACCTCGAGCGACAGCATCAGTGCCAGTGAGATGGGGTCGGCGGCGACGACCCGGGCGGGTCGCTCGGGAACCTCGACCGGGCCGAAGTAGTCCTGCACCGTCCTGGTGCCGGCGGCCTCGGCTGGACCGGACGGTTCCGACGTGGCGCTCGAGCATCCGACCAGAGCCAGAGAGAGTGCGCCGACGAGCGTGTACAGCCCGGCAGAGGCGGAACGTCTCATCCGGCCGGTTGCACGGCCGTGGAACACGAAGAATCGAGGCATGACTGGGCAGCCTAGCCTAACTCCTAGCCGCGGTGGTCATCGCCGACAAGCAACGGCACGATGCTGCGGTGCGCGAAGGCCAGCAGATCGTCGTACGTCTCGAGTGCAGCGCCGGCTGCCGGAGTCAGCAGAATCGAATGCACGACGCGGACCACGATTTCCGGGGCGTCGGGTACCGCGAAACTGTCCGAGTCCAGCCCTCCCCGGGCGATCTGGGCGGCAGCGTCTATTGCAGACGCGAGCAGGGTCGACGCATTGGTCGTCAACTGTTCGAGTACCAACGCACTCTCGGAGTCGAACATCTTGAGCAGGACGGGATTGGTTCGCACCGACTCGATCGTCGTCGCGAATCCGTGCGCGGCACGATCCGCCCGAGACGATTGTTCGGCGGCCGCTGCCGCCACCGCGACGAACAGTCTCGTCGACTCACGTGCCATGACCGCGCGCACCAGCTCGTCCTTGGATCCGATGCGGCGATAGACCGTCACCCGGTTGATCTTGGCGCGCTTGGCTACGTCCCCGATGGTCGTTCTGGGGATGCCGACCTCACCGAACAACTCCAACGCGGCATCGAGGATCGGCCCGTCGTCACCGTCTGGATGCATCGTCCGATCTTAACGGCACCCTCGATAATCGAATGCAACATTGCAACACTATCTGTTGCTATGTAGCATCACTGCATCACCATCTCGACGAATGGAGCTCGAATGTCTCGTGACCGAGCGATCGACCCGAATGCGCGCCACCTGGACGAGTCCTACGCGATCGTGGCCCGCGCAGTGACGTTCGACTGGACCGGCGTTCCGCTGCAGTACATTCCGCACGAGTGGTACGCCACGCACTTCTGGAACGTGATGCACCTGGTGCTGCCCGAGGGCGAACGGGCGATGGCCGACGTGTTCGCCCTCGCGCTCCCGTACATCGACGACCGCAGACTGCACGAGGAGGTCGTCGGATTCGTCGGACAAGAAGCCACGCACGCGTCCTCCCACGAGAGCTTTCGTACGTACCTCGTCGCGCACGGCGTCGACATCGAGCCGATCCTGCAGCGCATTCGATTCGCGGTGGGCGTCGTGTTCGGCGATCACGGACTGACCGGCCGCGCAGGCAAAGCGTGGCTGAACGAGCGCCTCGGGATCTACGCCGCAGCCGAACATTTCACCGCAGTAGTGGGCGAATGGCTGTTGGACAACACCGAATTCGATCGCCTCGGTGTCGATCCGACGATGCTGGACCTGCTTCGCTGGCACGGGGCCGAGGAACTCGAACACCGCAACGTTGCCTTCGACGCATTCCAGTACGTCGACGGGGGTGCGTTTCGCCGCGCCCGCACCGCGGTGATAGCCAGCGCGGGGTTGGCCGTGCTCTGGTTCAGCACCGCCGCGTACCTGTACAAGAACTCGGTAGCCACCCCGCGCACCGGGAAGCGCCGACTTCGCACCCCCTGGCCTCTCGCCTTCGCACGAGCATCCCGCAAGCAACTGATACCTGGCCTGTCGTTTCTGTTCGTCCAACTCGCCCTGTACATCCGACCGGGTTTTCACCCATCGAAGATGGGCGACATCGACAAGGCCGTGCGATACCTGGCGACGTCACCTGCAGCACTGGCGGCCCAGCAGTGACCACCGAAACAGCCTCGAGGCACAGCCATCTGGGTGAGATCACGGTGACCGACCCCGGCCGTGGTCTCCGAGCCATCGCTGCGGCGTCTCGGGTGTACGCAAGACTGGTCACCGACTCGTCCATCGTCACCGCCCTCTCCCCGGCGCGACCGCGCCGATGCGTCGGCTACGAATTCGAGACCACCATCGACGAGATCGTCGACGAGGCCGAGGACGTGCGCTCACTTCTACTGCGTCGCAGCGACGGAAGCGCAATGCCGACCTGGTTGCCCGGTGCACACATCGACGTGACCACACCGGCAGGCTCGGTTCGGCAGTACTCGCTCGCAGGTCAGCCGGCAGGAGGCGATCGATATCGCATCGGTGTCCGCAGGATCCCCGGCGGCACGGCCTCCACCGAGATACACGGTCTCGTTCCAGGAGACACCCTCCGAGTCCGTGGACCCCGCAACGCATTTCCCATGGCCGCCGCCGAGCACTACTTGTTCGTCGCGGCCGGCATCGGCATCACCCCCATTCGGTCCATGATCGAGCGCGCCGTCGCCGACGGCACACGGTGGACCCTCTACTACCACGGGAGATCTCGCGCGAGCCTGCCGTTCGTCGCCGAACTGCAGCAGTCGGCGCTCACCTCCCGCGGTCACGTGATCATCAAAACCGATGACGTGGACGGACTTCCGAGTCCGTCGGACATCGTCGATCTCGGGACGGGACCCTCCGCACTGTACGTCTGCGGCCCCGCGGCACTCTCGCGCCGGCTGCGCGAGCAGGCCACCCGAAGTACCGCCGTTCGAGAGTTCCACACCGAGCTGTTCGCGCCCGCCCCCGTGGTCGACGGCCGTCCGTTCGTGCTGAAGCTCGCACGGTCCGGCGACACCGTCGAAGTCGGCGCACAGGAGACCGCCCTCGACGCCCTCCGACGAGTCCGTCCCGATCAGCCGTTCTCGTGCCGCCAAGGTTTCTGCGGTGCCTGCGTCGTCGGCCTCACCGGCGGACGCGTCGACCATCGCGATCGCGTGCTGAGCAGCATCGAACGCGAGAACTCACTCACCCTGTGCGTGTCACGCGCCGCGGTCGACGGCGACGTCGTCGTTCTCGATCTGTAGAAGGAGCCACACATCATGACCGACAACGACTCTGCCGCGGCGCACATCGACGTCGCCATCATCGGTGCCGGCTTCGGCGGTCTCGGAGCTGCGATCAGGCTCGAACAGGAAGGCCGCGGCGACTTCTTGATCTTCGAGCGTGACAGTGCGGTCGGCGGGACGTGGCACGTGAACACCTATCCCGGCGCCCAGTGCGACATTCCCTCGGCGCTGTATTCGTTCTCGTTCGCACCCAACCCGGACTGGACCCGCCTGTATCCACTGCAGCCCGAGATCGAGCAGTACCTCAACGACTGCACCGACCGGTTCGGTATCCGGAATCGAATCCGGTTCGGACACGAGGTGCTCGACGCGACGTGGGACGACGACCGGGCGCGTTGGATCGTGCGAACGAGCGGCGGAACATGGACTTCTCGGATTCTGATCGGAGCCCTCGGCCCGTTCAGTGAACCCGCCACTCCCAGTATCGACGGTCTGGAATCGTTCGGAGGCAACGTCTTTCATTCGGCCCGCTGGAACCATGACCATTCGGCCGAGGGTAAGCGTCTCGCCGTCATCGGCACCGGCGCATCGGCGGTGCAGTTCGTACCCCGACTCGCTCCGTCGGCCGCACATCTGACGCTCTTTCAACGCACGCCCACGTGGATCCTTCCCCACCCGGACCGTCCCATCTCCGAGTCCGGCAGATCCGCGCTGAGGAAGTTTCCGGCGGCTCAGCGCGCCATGCGTCGTACGTTCGATCTGTTCCAGGAAGCTCTGGTACCCGGCCTGATTCGGCACCGCGCCCTGCTGACGCCGTTGACCGCACTGGGCCGGGCTCACCTACGCAGACAGGTGAAGGATCCCGTACTCCGCGAGAAGCTGACTCCCACCTACACATTCGGCTGCAAGCGGCCGACGTTCTCGAACAAGTTCTACCCCGCCCTGTGCCGCGACAACGTCACCGTCGAGACCACCGCCATCTCCCGCGTCGTGCCCGAGGGCGTCGTCACGACCGACGGAACGGTCCACGAGGTCGACACCATCGTTCTCGGAACAGGTTTCACCGTCGCCGGGCATTCAGGCTTTCGGCGCATCGTCGGTCGTGGCGGTCGGTCGTTGGCGCAGACCTGGCCCGACGGAGAGATGTCGTCGTATCGAGGGACGACGGTGCACGGCTTTCCGAACTTCTTCATGGTGCTCGGCCCCAACTCGGTGGTGTACACCTCGCAGGTCGTCACCATCGAAGCACAGGTGAACTACGTTCTCGCAGCACTGCGGGCGATGGACGACAAAAGCTTGGCCGCAATCGACGTCACCCGCACTGCACAGACGGAATTCGCGGACTACACGGACGAACGGTTGGCCGGTTCGGTGTGGAACTCGGGTGGGTGCAGCAGCTACTACCTGAGCCCATCGGGCCGCAACGTCACCTACTGGCCGGGTTCGGTACGCAACTTCACCCGTCGTATGTCGGCCATCGAACTCGACCACTATTCCTGCCGCAGTGCCACTGTCGATGTGCCGGGCACACTCGCCGTCACCGAGGAGTCCGCATGAGGAACCACATGGACCTCACCGGCAAGGTCGCACTGGTGACCGGCGGTGCACGCGGCATCGGTGCCGCGACCGTAGCAAAACTGGTGGCCGCCGGTGCATCCGTGGCAGTGGTGGATCTTCGCTTCCCGACCGACGCGGCGGGCGCTGCACGGGTGTTGCTGTTGACCGGGGACGTCACGGATCCGGAGGCGATGACGGAGTGCGTGCAGGCGACGGTGCGCGCCTTCGGCGGGATCGACATCGTGATCGCCAACGCCGGCATCACACCGCCGCCTGCCACCATCAGGACCGTCGACCGCGCGGTGTTCGACTCCGTCATGGCGGTCAACTTCGGCGGTGTGCTCACCATCGTCCGCGCCGCGGCGGACGAGATCGTGACCAGTGGTGGGCACATTCTGCTCGTATCGTCCTGTGCTGCATTCACTCCCGGCATGGGCGGGTCTGCCTACATGGTCAGCAAGGCCGCCGTGGAACAACTGGGCCGCGCGCTACGCATCGAACTCGCCGCGGTCGGTGCATCGGCCGGTCTGGCGTACTTCGGGGTGGTCGACACCGATCTGGCGCGCCACACCCTCGACAACGATCCGATGGGCCAGCGGATCGGTGCTTTTCTCCCCTGGCCGTTGAGCCGTCGACTCCCGTCCCCACGGGCGGCGGACCTCCTGGTCGACGCGGTCCGTACGCGTCGAGCACGGCTGATCGCCCCTGCAGTGTGGGCACCGTACTTCTGGTTCCGTGGGATCCTCAACCCGATCCTGGAGTGGAAGCTACTGCGTGACAACGCAGTCGGCGATATCATCCGCGACCTCGAACACAGCCGGGCGCGCTGACACCCGCACGGGCCCGTTACGCGTCGACGCTCGGAACCGCGTCCAACGGAGGCAGGGTTCGCGAACACAGCTCGCGCGCATCCGCGTCGGACATTCCGAGGGCGAGCAGCACGCTGTGCGCCATGTTGTCGACGGCATCGACGTCGCTTCGTTCCGGCTGTTCGAGCAGTAGTTGCCCCATGCCCAGCAGTGCCCCCGCTGCCAGGGCCAGAGCCAGCTGGGTGTCCTGCACGCGGAAATGCCCGCTCAGTACTCCGGCTTCGATGTCACGCGAGGCCCGCGGACCGAGACCGTGCTTCGAGGTGATCAACTCCGGCCCGGAATGGATGAGTACTCGGCTCAGATCCGGTTGTTGCCGGAACAGTCGGCCGGCGATGCGGAACGACCGGGTGAACGCTTCTGCGGGATCGTCCTCGTCGTTGCTCAACGAGTCCAGGTAGATGCCCAACAGCTCGAGGGCACCGTCGACCGCAGCCTGGAACAGCTGCTCTCGGCTCTCGAAATGGTTGTAGAACGACCCCATGCCGACGTCTGCGGCCTGAGTGATCTCGGCAATCGGCACGTGCAATTCGCCGCGGGCTATGAAGCTCTGCGCGGCAGAGATCAGGGCACCGCGCGTGCGCGCTTTGCGTCGCTCGAGGCGATTCGGGGTTTCGGTCATGGTCCCTACTCCTGAGTGCATTTGTCGCCGACTTGACCCTTCCTCACCGCTGACGAATTTGTCAACACTCTTGACTGACCGATTAGTCATAGGTGACGATAGTGTCACCAACGAGGGAGGGCTGATGGGACACGACGTCGACGGCCACAAGAACATGCATGTGGATCAGGGCGCGCTTCCAGGCGAACACCCGGGAAAAGCCGCCGACCCGATCATCAAGGTGCGCGACATCGCGTGGCTCGAGTTCCGCAAACCCGACCTGGCCAAGGCCGAGGCATTCGCGGTGGCGTTCGGTTTCACCGTCTCACTGCGCACGTCCGAGGAGATTCACCTGCGCGGCACGCACGTCGGGTCGCCGTGCGTGATCATCCGACGCGGCAGACGAACGCGGTTCGTCGGCGCGGCGTTCGCTGCCGCCGAGGACGCCGACGTCGTCCGCCTCGCCGATGCCACCGGGCAGCAGGTGCACCGGCTACCCGACACACTCGGCGGCATCGCCGTCACTCTGGCCGATCCGGGCGGACAGCCTGTGCAGATCGTGTCGGGCTACACCGAACATCCCGAACTCCCGGGCCAGGACGCGCACACCTACAACTTCGGCGATCCACGCAACCGGATCAACGCCACCCAGAGGCCCCCGCGTCAGCCTGCGCGCGTCCAACGGCTCGGGCACGTGGTGCTGCAGCGAGTGGACTACCTGGAGAATCTGAACTGGTACCTGCACCACCTGGGTCTGATCGTCAGCGATTTCCTCTACTACGACGGCCAACGCGACCGTGGACCGGTGATGAGCTTCATCCGCTGCGATCGGGGCAGCATCCCGTCCGATCACCACACGCTCGCGATGACTCTCGGCCCGTCGAATCGCTACGTGCACTCGGCGTACCAGGTGACCGACATCGACGCCATCGCCGCCGGTGGCGAATTCCTCACCGAGCGTGGGTACAAGCACTCCTGGGGCATCGGCAGACACATCCAGGGCAGTCAGATCTTCGACTACTGGCGTGATCCCGACGGTTTCCTGGTAGAGCATTTCAGCGACGGCGACATGTTCGACAGCTCGCTCGAACCCGGCTGGGCACCGATGACGGCATCCGGCCTCGCCCAGTGGGGCCCACCGGCATCGAAGGACTTTCTCGGTATCGCCCCGAGCAAAGCCTCTCTGCACGAGCTCAAATCGATCCTGTCCTCCCTACGCACCGACAACGAGTTCGACACCGAACGCCTTCGCGGCCTGATGAAAGTGGCTTCCTCATGAGCATCGCTGTACTACGCACCGCCGACGCCTGGTGGGTCGAGACCCCGGCCGGGGCGTCGCGCATCGACACGTCGGCAACCACGACCGCCGAGCTTCTCGCCGATCGCGCCGCTGTGGACGCAGCGCGTACCGGCACCGATGTGGTTGCAGTGGAGACGCTTTCGCTCGTCTCCCCGGTCACCGCACCATGCCGGGTAGTGGCGAACATGACCAATTTCGTCTCACACGTCAAGGACTCGGGAATGAACCCCGACACGGTGCCACTGACGTTCTTTCGGAAGACGTCCGGTTCGATCAGCGGCCCCACCGACGAGATCGTCAAGCCGACGCACGTGAAACTCCTCGACTACGAAATCGAGATCGGCCTCGTGTTCGGCAAGACGCTGACCGTCGGCACCAAGATCGACGCCAGCAACGTCGCCGAGTACGTCGCCGGACTCGTCATCACCAACGACGTATCGGCGCGAGATGTCCAATTACCGAAAACCCAGTTCTACGAGGGCAAGTCGTACCCCACGTTCACGCCGGTCGGCCCACGACTGCTCCTTCTCGAAGCCGGAGAATTCGACCGGTTCGGCGAGCTGACTCTGACACTGCGCGTCAACGGGACTGTGCGACAGGACAGTACCGTGGCCGACATGATTTACCGGCCGGTCGAATCGCTGAAGGCGCTGAGCAATTTCCAGCGGCTCGACGCGGGCGATCTGCTGCTCACCGGCACTCCCGGTGGTACTGCGCTGAAGGCTCCGGCCAAGCCGATCGAGATGATCGGATCTCTGATCCCGCCGGCGCTCAAATGGAAGGTGTTCTTCAAGAAGCAGGCCAAGAATCCCGACTTCCTGCAGGACGGCGACGTTCTCGAACTGACGTGCTCGACTCCCGACGGTTCCCTCGACCTGGGAGTGCAGCGCACCCGGGTCTCGTACCGATGACCGAACGCGGATCCGACGGCACCCACCACCCGGTGGTCATCGTCGGATCCGGCCCGACGGGCATGACGGCCGCTCTGCTGTTGGCACAGTACGGCATCCCCTGCCTGGTGGTCGATCGCTGGGCCGACGTCTATCCGCAGCCGCGCGCAGTACATCTCGACGACGAGGTGTACCGGATTCTGCACGACATCGGTGTCGCAGAGGATTTCGCCGCTATCTCACGTCCCGGCCGTGGCTTGCGACTGTGCACCAAGGACCTGCGCACCCTGGCCGAGTTCGAGCGCGATCCCGACGACAGACCGCACGGCTACCCCCAGGCGAACATGTTCGATCAACCGGACCTCGAGCGTCTCATGCGCACGCACGTCGCCCGATACGACACGATCGAGATGCGTGGCGGGTGCGAGATCACCGACGTGCAGAACCTGAAAGATGCCGCCCGAGTGTCGTACACATCCACCGAGGACGGAACCCCACACTGGGTGACCGCGGATTACGTACTGGGCTGCGACGGTGCCAACAGCATCGTGCGCCGGTCCATCGGGTCGAAGATGGAGGACCTCGGGTTCGCGCAACGGTGGTTGGTGATCGATATCGCCACCGATGCCGAACTCGATCAGTGGGACGGCGTTCACCAGGTGTGCGACTCCGAACGATCCGCCACGTACATGCGGATCGGCTCCACCCGCTACCGCTGGGAATTTCGGATGCTCGACGGCGAAACCCTCGACGAGTTCGAGGATCTCGCCGCTGTCCGGCCGCTCATAGCGCCGTGGCTGCGGCACGTCGACGACCCCTCGATGGAGCTGATTCGGAGCGCCGAGTACACATTTCGGGCGCAGGTGGCCGACAGCTGGCGGGATCGACGCGTGTTCGTCCTCGGCGACGCGGCGCACTTGACTCCACCGTTCATCGGACAGGGAATGGGCGCGGGTCTGCGTGATGCGCGCAACCTGGTCTGGAAGATCGTCGGGGCCCTGGACGGGCACGTCTCCGATTCGGCACTCGACAGTTACGAAATCGAGCGAAAGGCCCATGCCACAGCCATGATTCGCCTGGCCGTCGCCATGGGCTGGGCGATGACCGGCGGCAGTCGACTGACCGGAATTCTGCGCACCACGCTCGCGCCGGCTCTCGGCCACCTGCCCCTCATCGGAGCGAAGGTGTCCGACAGCACCACCCCTCCACTCACCCGTTCCGACCTCGTCCAGCGCCCGGCCTCGCAGATCCGTTCGGTGGTAGGCGCGCTGTGCCCCAACAGCTCCCTGGACAACGGCGCCCGACTGGACAGCATCGCGCCGGGACAGTTTCTCTTCGTCTCGACGACCCCGTTGACCGTCGAACAGCGACGCGAGGTCGATCGTCGTGGCGCTGTCGTCGTCGAGGTCGCGGCCTCCTCCGAGCTCGGACTGTGGTTGCGGCGCGGTCACGCGGTAGCGGCTGTCGTACGACCGGACCGAACCGTCATGGCGGCGGGTAAGTCGGTGCCGGCCTTGCACACCCGAGTTCCGAGCACCAGGTTGCGAAGAATCGATCGAACCACTCCCACGGCGGCAGTAGCCACCCCGAGAACCGGAAACACCGCAACGAAGAGGCCTAGATGAACACCGCACTTGTCACCGGAGCCACGTCCGGTATCGGCCAAGCTGTCGCCGAACTACTGCTCGCTCGCGGCTACCGCGTCATCGGCACGAGCCGCAGTTGTTCCACCGTGGTCGACCCCATCCCCGGGGTCGAGTACCGAGATCTCGATCTGACCGACCCGGCCTCCATCCGGACGTTCGTCGACGGACTTGCCGACGTGGAGATCGATGTTCTGATCAACAATGCGGGCGAAAGCCAGTGCGGCCCCATCGAGGAACTCCCGATCGAGGCGGTCACCCGGCTGTTCCAGCTCAACGTGTTCGGTGCCGTCGAGCTCATGCAAGCCGTACTGCCGGGGATGCGCGAACGCCGTGGGGGCAAGGTCGTCAATATCGGCTCGATGCTGGCCAGCTTCCCGTTGGCCTATCGCTCGTCCTACGCCGCGACCAAGGCAGCGATCAAGGGCTTCTCGACGGCGGCCCGCTTCGAGCTCGCGCCCTACGGGGTGGACATCACCACCGTCGAACCCGGCTCCATCGCCACCGGACTCTCCGCCCGCCGCACCAAGTACTGCGGACCGCATTCGCCGTACCTCCGCGACTTCACAACGGTGATCTCGCACCTCGACGCCAAAGAGGCACAGGGTATCTCCGCGGACACCGTGGCCGAAACGGTCCTGAAAGCCGTCGAGGACAAGAAGACTCGACCCCTCTATGCCGTCGGCAGCAACGCTCCCGCGGTGTTCATGGCGCAGCGACTGCTGCCGCGCACCGTGCTCGAAAAGTTCACCGCCCGGGCATACGGACTGCCCAGCAAGCGACCGGTGACCTAGCGGAACAGCCCTGCGACGAACGGAATAGTGTCGGCCTGTGATTGCACGAGCGTTCCGCTGTGATCGGCGTCGTAGGGTCGGAAGGTCACCGGCTGACCGTTGGCGGTGAGCCTGGCGACGTACGCGGCGGTCGTCGGGAACGGGACATCGGTGTCCCGCAGCCCGTGGCCCATGAAGAACGGCTTGTCGAAGCCGGCCTCGGGCATGGCCATGTAGTCGTCGAGCACAGCGGTGAAATTCGGCAGGCTGGTCAACGGCGCAGTGAAGAAATCACCGACCTTGACACCCTCGAGCTGCTCCTCGAGGTCCGCGACACAGGCCGTCTCGGCCAGATCCACGTACTTCTTTCCGGCGGGGGTGAGGATATCGTCCAGGCCCAGCTCGGGGTGCGAATAGCGAAGAGCCGCAGCGATGTACGCGACATACGCGGTCAGACCGGCCGGGAGCGCCACCGGCGGCATCCCCGGTCCACCGATCGAGACGAGCTTCTCGATGTACGCGGGAGTCCCGGTGCCCACTGCGCCGCGATAGTCCAGATCCGATCCACCGAATTCGGTCGCGTAGCGCGCGGTGTAGATTGCTGCGCCGCCGCCCTGGGACTGACCGACCGTCACCCACTTGCGCGAGAGTTGATCGCTGTAGTTGCGGCCTGCCTTCACCATGTCGACCACGTTGTGCGCCGTGGTCCGCCCGTCCAGATATGCCTGCAATCCTTCGGTGCCGAGGCCGGCATAGTCACTGGCCACAACGGCGTATCCCTGCGCGAGCCAGTTGCCGAGGTACGGCAGATCTCGTTCGGCCAGCGCCGGTCCCGCAACCGAGGGCGCACACGAGTCACCGAGCCCGGAGGTGCCGTGGGCCCACGAGATCACCGGCCAACCGCCCTCGGGCGCAGTGCCCTGCGGGAGGAAGACGGTGCCGGTGCTCAGGGCCTTCTCGCCGAACGTATCGGTGGTGACGTAGGTGAGCACCTCGGCCGAGGACGAGCCGGGGATCCAGAATTCCTGCGGTAGAGCGCGACTGGAGACGACGTCGCCGATGTTCTGGGTGATCGTCGGTGCAGCCGAGGCAGGGGCGGTCAGCAGGCCAGAAGCCATGCTCGACGCCAGCGCCGTAACTACTGCAAGGGCACCGATCCGACGACGAGCGATCACTGGGTCTCCGTTGCGTTCGAGTGTGCGCCACCGCGTTCGTCGATGCGCGCCACCTTGTAATACACGACCGCGCCGATCCAGACAACGAAAAACGTGCCGACGACGAGTTGGCCCGCGAGGTTGAGGTCGATGACGGCCAGTGCGTCCCACAGGCCACCGGTCAGCTCGAACTGCTCGGCAAGCAGCGTCAGCAGCTGGACCGTCCCGATCACCAACGCAACGAAGACCGACAGGCCCGTCATCGTCATGTTGTAGTAGATCTTGCGGACCGGAGTGACGAACGCCCAGCCGTACGCCTTGGACATGAAGATGCCGTCGATCGTGTCCATCGTGGTCATGCCCGCGGCGAACAGGACCGGAAGCGCGATGATCGCCATCGGTGGGAGTCCGCCGGCGATAGCGGTGGTGCCGGCGATCGCGAGTAGACCGACCTGAGTCGCGGTGTCGAAACCGAGTCCGAACAGTAAGCCGAGCGGGTACATCTGCCACGAGTGGTTGATCATCTTGTCGTAGCGGCCCCGGAACAGTCGATTCATCAAGCCACGCTTGGCCAACAGCTCGTCGAGCCCGGCCTCGGTGACGTCACCTCGTTTTGCGCGCCGCCAGACTCCGACGATGCCGGCGAGGACCGCGATGTTCAGCGCGGCGATAAGGTACAGGAAGGTTCCGGACACCAACGTGCCGATGATGCCGCCGACCCCGGCGAACGCGTCCTGAAACGCCGTCGCCTGCGACGCGACGAAGGCAATCGCGGCGACGAAGACGAACACGACGGTCGAATGCCCGAGCGAGAAGAACAGCCCGACGGCCAACGGCCGCTTGCCCTTCTGCAGCAGAAAGCGGGTGGTGTCGTCGATGGCGGCGATGTGATCGGCGTCGAACGCATGCCTGAGACCGAGGGTGTACGCCAGTACACCGGCTCCGGCGTAGACGAGAGTGCCGTCGGCTCCGGTGAGGCCGTGAATGCTCGGAATCGAGTCGTAGTGGGTGAACAGGCCCCAACCGATCACATGCAGAGCGGCGATGAAGCCGGCCATCGCCAGCAGTCGCGGCACCTCGTCACGAGTGAATCGACTCTGCCGTCGGCCGATCTCGACGGGCGAAAGTTGGGTCGTCATGTCGATCATTGTCTCCGATAACGACGATTTGCTCTTCCTGTGCGCGGCGCAGAGGTGACCTCAGCGCCCACTATTCGTATCTGCAGGCGGAATCCCGCTTACGTAGTCGAATTGTGGGCGCTGAGGTCAGTGCAATACCCCCAATGCCGCCAATGCCATTGCTCGAAGCACCGGTCGAGCATTGCGCGACGGCGTGCGGCCCGCGCTGTAGGGCGTGGAGTTGATGAGTCCGAACACCGCGTGCGCCGTGGTGCGCGCATCGGCCTCGTTCAATTCCGGGTCGACGGCACACAACGTCGACACCCACAGCTCCACGTACTCGCGCTGCATGCGGCGCACCTTGCGTCGCGCACCCTCAGGGAGGCTCTGCAGGTCGCGATCCTGAATCCGAATGAAAGCCGGTGTCTCGAAGGCGAAGTCGAGGTGGAAATCGACCAGGGCCGACACCGTCTCCTCATCGACCTTCCGCGAGCCGACCACCTCGCGACCGCCGTCGAGCAGATACTCCGAGATTCCGACCATCAGTTCGACGAGCACCGCCTCCTTGTTCGGGAAGTGGCGATAGACGGCCGGTCCACTGATGCCGACGGCAGCACCCAGATCCTCGAGCCGCACCGACGCGAACCCGCGTTCGGCGAACAGCGATGCCGCGGCATCGAGCAGTTGCTGCCGACGTTCGGCTTTGCGTTGCTCACGCACCGTGGCCGGCTTGACCTCGATCTCCTGCACTGCCACCCCCTCGAACCTGGACTCTCGGTTAATCGTAGTTTACTATCATGTCAGTTATCAACCATTAACTGAACCCTGTGTGACACCGACGTCCAACCCCTGAAGGCGTGCATCTCATGGCGATCGATACCGCTGCCAACCGCGCAGATCATCAGCTACTCACGCAGCAGCTCTCCCAGAAGCTCGCCGTGGCAGCACTCGGAGGTAGCGGGAAGTCCCGGGAACGGCACATCGCCCGCGGCAAGCTGCTCCCCCGCGACCGCGTCGACGAACTCCTGGATCCGGGTAGCCCGTTCCTCGAGATCGCACCGCTGGCTGCCAACGGCCTGTACGACGACGAGTGCCCCGGGGCAGGCGTGATCGCAGGCATCGGTCGCGTGGCCGGTCGAGAGTGCATCATCATTGCCAACGACGCCACCGTCAAAGGCGGCACGTACTACCCGATGACGGTGAAGAAGCATCTGCGCGCGCAGGAGATCGCCCTGCAGAACACACTGCCGTGCATCTACCTCGTCGACTCCGGTGGCGCATTCCTGCCGCGTCAGGACGAGGTATTTCCTGACCGCGACCACTTCGGACGCATCTTCTTCAACCAGGCGACGATGAGCGCCAAGGGAATTGCGCAGATCGCCGCCGTGATGGGCTCCTGCACCGCGGGCGGGGCATACGTGCCTGCAATGAGCGACGAGGCCATCATCGTCAAGAATCAGGGAACCATCTTCCTCGGCGGCCCGCCCCTGGTGAAAGCTGCGACCGGCGAGGTCGTCACCGCCGAGGAACTCGGTGGCGGAGACCTGCACTCGAAGGTCTCCGGAGTCACCGACCATCTGGCAGACGACGACCGCGACGCATTGCGCCGCGTCCGGAAGATCGTCTCCACCCTCGGGCCCCGCACGCCGCGGCCATGGGATGTCGTTCCCACCCGAGACCCGATCGTCGACCAGAGCGAGATCTACGACGTAGTCCCCACCGACCCACGCACCCCGTACGACGTGCGAGAGGTGATCACCCGGGTGGTCGACGCAGGCGAATTCGACGAGTTCAAAGCCGAATACGGCAAGACACTCGTCACCGGATTCGCCCGCCTCCACGGCCATCCCGTCGGGATCATCGCCAACAACGGTGTGCTGTTCGCCGAATCTGCGATGAAGGGCGCGCATTTCATCGAACTCTGCGACAAGCGCAGCATCCCACTGGTGTTCTTGCAGAACATCACCGGCTTCATGGTCGGCCGAGACTACGAAGCCGGCGGCATCGCCAAGCACGGCGCGAAGATGGTCACCGCAGTGGCCTGCGCCCGCGTTCCGAAGATCACCGTCGTCATCGGCGGCTCGTACGGTGCAGGCAACTACTCCATGTGCGGCAGAGCGTATTCCCCGCGTTTCCTGTTCACGTGGCCGAACGCGCGAATCTCGGTGATGGGCGGCGAACAGGCCGCGTCCGTCCTTGCCACCGTCCGAGGTGACCAATTGGATGCGTCGGGTAATCCGTGGTCGGAGCAAGACCAGGAGGCCTTCAAAGCTCCGATTCGTGACCAGTACGAAAGTCAGGGCAACCCCTACTATTCGACGGCCCGGCTGTGGGATGACGGCATCATCGACCCCGCCGACACCAGAACTGTTCTTGGACTGGCACTCTCGGCGTGCGCCAATGCGCCGCTCGAGCCGGTCTCCTACGGCGTTTTCCGGATGTGAGAGAGATGACCACGATGTTGGACACCATTCTGATCGCCAACCGCGGTGAGATCGCGGTACGCGTCGCTCGAACGTTGCGCCGCATGGGCATTCGGACCGTCGCCGTCTACAGCGATGCGGACGCCGACGCCCGGCACGTCCGCGAGGCCGATACCGCGGTACGACTCGGCCCCGCCAGCGCACGCGAGAGCTACCTCGACATCGACAAGGTGATCGCCGCCGCGAAAGCCACCGGCGCACAGGGAATTCACCCCGGCTACGGATTCCTCTCGGAGAACCCCCACTTCGCTGCGGCCTGCGCCGAAGCCGGAATCGCCTTCCTCGGGCCGCCGGAGAAGGCCATCGAGGTGATGGGCGACAAGATCGCCGCCAAGGCCGCGGTCAGCGCCTTCGGCGTCCCGGTTGTACCCGGCATCTCGCGACCGGGACTGTCCGACGACGACCTCGTCGCCGGTGCACCCGACGTCGGATTCCCGGTCCTGGTCAAACCGTCCGCGGGTGGCGGCGGCAAGGGCATGCGTCTGGTCGAGCGCGCCGAGGATCTGCCTGCCGCGCTGGCCAGTGCCCGCCGCGAGGCGGCCTCCTCGTTCGGCGACGACACGCTGTTCCTCGAGCGATTCGTGCTGCGGCCCCGGCACATCGAGGTGCAGATCCTCGCCGACGGTCACGGCAACGTCATCCACCTCGGTGAGCGTGAATGCAGCCTGCAGCGACGCCATCAGAAGGTCATCGAAGAAGCGCCGTCCCCACTGCTCGACGCGCAGACCCGAGCGCGTATCGGCGAGGCTGCCTGCAACACCGCTCGCAGCGTCGACTACTCCGGTGCCGGCACCGTCGAGTTCATCGTCTCCGCCGACCACCCCGACGACTTCTTCTTCATGGAGATGAACACTCGACTCCAGGTGGAACACCCGGTGACCGAGATGGTCACCGGCATCGACCTCGTGGAGTGGCAGGTCAGGATCGCCGCCGGCGAGCCACTCACGCTGAGTCAGCACGATATTCGACTGACCGGACACGCCATCGAAGCCCGCGTCTACGCCGAGGATCCCGGCCGCGAGTTCCTCCCGACCGGCGGCACCGTCGTCGGGTTGCGCGAGCCCACCGGCACGGGCATCCGCGTCGACTCCGGTCTCGCCATCGGCACCGAGGTGGGCAGCAATTACGACCCCATGCTCTCGAAGGTCATCGCGCACGGCCCCGATCGGACTACAGCGCTGCGCAGCCTGGATCGTGCGCTGGCCGATACCTCGGTACTCGGCGTCGTCACCAACATCGAGTTCGCTCGATTCCTGCTCGCCGACACCGAGGTCCGTGCCGGCAATCTCGACACCGGCCTACTGGACCGCTGCGTCGAGGATTTCGTTGCCGCCGACGCCCCCGACGAGGCGATGATCGCCGCAGCCACCGTCGCCTGGCTCGATACGTGGCAGGAGGCGGGCCAGGACATCTGGGCAACGCCGTCGGGCTGGCGGGTGGGAGCGCACGCACCGTTCCAGCTCCGGCTGACATCCGGCACTCGGACCGCGCACGTGTCCATCACCGGGACCCTCGATGCGGCGACGGTCGTCGTCGACGACGAAGAACCGCGCCGACTGCGGGCCTCCGCTACCGAGGATTCCATCGACCTCGTACTCGACGATCGACGCGAGTCGATGACCGTAGCCCGAAACGAATCGTCCACCTGGGTATCCAGCTCACGCGGCACCTGGAGAATCGATCGAATCGCCGAACCCAATGTGCGCGAGGACGACACGCAGTCCGGCGACGCAGAGATCCTCTCGCCGATGCCGGGTTCGATCATCGCGATCGGAACGACCTCCGGCAGCGCCGTCACCGCAGGCACGGCCATCGTCGTCGTCGAGGCGATGAAGATGGAACACACTTTGACCACGCCCATCGACGGCACCGTCGAACTCACAGTCGCAGTAGGAGATCAGGTCCGCGTCGACCAGGTCCTCGCCCGCATCGTTCCCACCGACACCGAAGAGGACAAGTCATGACCGAACATCTGTCGTCGTCCAATCTGCCCGACGAATACCAGCAACTGGTCAAATCCGTGGCGGACTTCACCCGCACCGTCGTCGCGCCGGTCTCGGCGAAACACGATGCCGAGCACTCCTTTCCGTACGAGGTGGTCGCAGGGATGGCCGAGATGGGCCTCTTCGGTCTGCCCTTCCCCGAGGAGTACGGCGGCATGGGCGGCGACTACTTCGCCCTGTGCCTGGCACTCGAAGAGCTCGGCAAGGTCGACCAGAGCGTCGCGATGACGCTCGAGGCAGGCGTCTCGCTCGGTGCCATGCCCGTCTACCGTTTCGGCAACGACGAGCAGAAGCAGCAGTGGCTACCCAAGCTCACCGCGGGCAAAGCTCTCGCGGCCTTCGGGTTGACCGAGCCGGGTGCCGGTAGCGACGCGGGCGGCACCAAGACCACCGCCAAGCGCGACGGCGGTGACTGGATCATCAACGGCAGCAAGCAGTTCATCACCAACTCCGGAACCGACATCACCGAACTGGTGACCGTCACCGCTGTGACCGGCGTCGACCAGACAACAGGACGCAAGCAGATTTCGTCGATCCTCGTGCCCACCGACACTCCCGGGTTCGTGGCCGAAGCGGCGTACAACAAGGTCGGCTGGAATGCCTCGGACACACACCCGCTCAGCTTCACCGATGTACGAGTCCCGCAGGAGAACCTGCTCGGCCAGGAAGGCCGCGGGTACGCGAACTTCCTGCACATCCTCGACGAGGGCCGGATCGCGATCGCTGCCGTATCGGTCGGTGCGGCTCAGGGTTGCGTCGACGAGAGCGTCAAGTACGCCAAGGAGCGCGAGGCGTTCGGCGCTCCGATTGCCCGCAATCAGGCGATCTCGTTCAAGATCGCCCGCATGGAGGCACGCGCACACACCGCACGGACGGCGTATTACGACGCGGCGGCACTGATGTTGGCGGGCAAGCCGTTCAAGAAGGCCGCGTCCATCGCCAAGCTCGTGGCCTCCGAGGCTGCGATGGACAACGCCCGCGACGCGACGCAGATTCACGGCGGCTACGGATTCATGAACGAATACGTTGTCGCCCGTCACTACCGCGACAGCAAGATCCTCGAAATCGGTGAAGGCACCACCGAGGTTCAGCTGATGCTCATCGCCCGGAGCTTGGGGCTATGAGCGACAAGCGCATTCGGCAACGCGGCCTGTGGTTCGAGGAGATGGAGCTCGGTACCGTCTACGAACATCGCCCCGGCCGCACCATCACCGAGGCCGACAACACATCGTTCACCACACAGACGATGAACACCCAGGCCCTGCATCTCGATGCCGCCTACAGTGAGACAACATCTTTCGGTCAACGGCTGGTGAATTCGATGTTCACCGTGTCCACCCTCGTCGGATTGTCGGTGACGCAGCTGACCCAGGGCACGATTGTCGCCAACCTCGGCTTCTCCGAGGTCTCCTTCCCGAAGCCGCTGTTTCACGGCGACACCCTCTACGCGGAGACGGTGATCTCGGACAAGCGCGAATCCAAGTCCCGCCCCGGCGAGGGAATCGTGACGTTCACCCACACCGGTCGAAATCAGCACGGTGACGTCGTAGCGATTGCCGTCCGCAAGACTCTCGTCCGGATGCGGCCCGAGGACGACGCGTCGTGACCTGGATTCCCCCTGGCCCGGCGTGGCTGTTCTGTCCCGCTGATCGACCCGAGCGATACGAGAAGGCAGCGGCCCGAGCCGATGTCGTCATTCTGGATCTCGAGGACGCTGTCGGTGCCGCGGACAAAGCCGGCGCTCGCGAGTCCGTGGTGTCGACACCGCTGGACCCGTCGCGCACCATCGTTCGAGTCAACGCGCACGGCACCGAAGACCAGGCTGCCGACCTCGACGCGTTGCAGCGCACCGAGTACACGACCGTCATGTTGCCCAAATGTGAATCTGCCGGTCAGATAACAGCTTTGGAACCGCTGAATGTCGTCGTACTGATCGAATCTCCGCTCGGCGCGATGACGGTCTTCGACGCACTCGCAGCCGACAATGCCATCGGTGCCATGTGGGGTGCCGAGGATCTGGTCGCTGCGATGGGCGGGAATTCGAGTCGACTGAGCGACGGCCGCTACCGCGATGTCGCACAGCATGTTCGATCGCAGACCTTGCTGGCCGCCAAGGCGCGGGGACTGTTCGCGTTGGATTCGGTCTACCTCGACATCCCCGATCTCGACGGGGTGCGCGCCGAGGCCGACGACGCTGTAGCCGTGGGCTTCGACGGCAAAGTGGCCATCCACCCCAGCCACATCCCCGTCATTCGCGAGGCCTATGCGCCCACGGTCGGGGAAATCGATTGGGCCACAGCCGTACTCGACGCCGTCGAGCACAATCGCGGGGTGTTCGCCTTCCGAGGTCAGATGGTGGACGCACCGGTGCTGGCCCATGCTCGACGCATCGTCGCCCGCCGACCGATGTAGTTGCAGACGCCGATTAACGGCAGGCGCTGTACGGTGGCTGTACGAGCATCGGCACGGAAGGCGCAGCAATGACGGCGAAGGACCCCGCTCTGACGGCGCTGGCCCAGAACTGGCTGGCGTTGTCGGTCCTGCACGGTCGCATCGAGAGCCGCATCGAGAAAGCTCTGCAGGCCGGCCACAACCTCAGCGCTCGCGAGTATTGGCTGCTCGACGTCCTGGCACGTCAGCACGACGGGGTGGGCGGACACCTGCAGATGAAGCAGGTGGCCGACGCCGTCGTCCTGAGCCAGAGTGCAACGACCCGTCTGGTCACCCGCCTCGAGGACCGCGGGCTGCTCACCCGTTACCTCTGCCCCACCGACCGCCGCGGCATCTACACCGACGTCAGCGACGAAGGCCTGGCTCTGCTCGAGTCAGCGCGGCCGACCAACGACGCGGCCCTGCGTGAGGCCCTCGACGAAGCAGCAAGCGAACCGGATCTCGTCCCCCTCGTCGACGCCGTCCGCCGATCCGAGAACTGACGTCAATCCAGCTGTTCTACGACCGTCCGAGTCGTGTCGGCGACAAGGGCGTTCATGGCCGGTGAGTCCTCCGCACCCGACGTCGTAGCACTGAGGACGACGAGCAGAATCTTCTGACCTTCGGGTCCGAGCATGAGGCCCGCGTCGTTGGAGACACCGTAGCTACCGGTTCCGGTCTTGTCGGCCGACGTCCACTGCGGGGGAATGCCCGCGCGGAAGCGGGCCGTGGAGGTTTGTGTGCCCGCCATCCAGTCCAGCAACTGCTGTCGTGATGCCCGTGTCAGTACGTCGCCGTCGAGCAGGGTCCGATAGCCGGCGGCCATCGAATTCGGAGCTGTGGTGTCCCGAGGGTCGTCCGGGATGGCCGTGTTCAACTCCGGCTCGATGCGATCGAGGCGGAATTCGGTGTCGCCGAGCGATCGCGCGAAGTCGGTGAGCGCCGCTGTGCCACCTGCTTCACGTATCAGCAGATTGCCGGATGTGTTGTCGCTCTTCGTCAACGCTGCGGAGGCGAGATCTGCGATGGTGACGACCGAGCCGGGTGCCCAATCGACGGCCGACTCGGGCACCTTGTCCTCTGCGGCGATTGTTCTGGTGTCGGTCAGCTGCAGCCTGCCTGCGTCGACGGCAGCGAGTACGGCACCGACGGCGTACACCTTGAACGTCGAGCAGAACGCGAAACGTTCGTCACCGCGATAACTCTGGATGGATCCGGACGTGAGATCGAGTGCGCTGACGCCGAGCCGAGCGCTGTCCCTCGCCTCGAGCTGAGAATATGGCTGTTCGGCCATGGCCTGATCGGTCGTGGTCCGAGATGTACTCGCTGCGGATTGCGGTGGCTCGGTAGTGGTCGTCGAGGAGCACGCGACGCCTGCCGTCAACGTTGCCGCCGCGATCACGGTGATCAGTCGGGTGGATGTCGAGGTACGCATGGGGTCATGCGATCACAGAACCGTCGGTACGTAGCTACTGGCCCCACGCCCTTTCATTCCGCTTTCGGCCCAGCAGCTGTTCGCGGGCTCGAGCGCCTGGTTGCGAAAGCCGACCACGCGGGTGCGTGGAACCTTCAGCTCCATTATCGTTACTTCTGGTACGTAACGGAGGCCTCAATCGACCTCGAACGAGCCGCCCGGACGACAACAATCAGGAGGCACTTCATGAACGCCACCACACGCGCGATATTGAGCCCGGTCGTCGGCGCCATCGTCGCGCTGGCAATTCTCTGGGGCGTCGGCGGAGACATCCCGCTCTGGCGAGCCGCATCGATGGTTCTGGTCGGTGCGGGCGTCGTCTTCGGACTGAATTTCGCCTGGGAAGCCAATCCCTGGACCGAGAATCCCACAAGCGACGAGCACGAGCAGGTCATTGCCCGATAGAGGAACACTGCGGGAGGATCACTTGGCTTTCGACGGTGCCTCCCGCACTGCAACCGCCTGAGTAAAGCTTGGATTTCCCACGCTCACGGCCGTGCGTTCACTGCGCGGTCCACGTCGGATCGCGTTTCTGCAGGAATGCGGTGATTCCTTCGACGACGTCCTGCGTGGTGGTGAGTCGATCCAATTCCTGACGGTTCTGTGCCCACGAATCTTTCTCGTGCGCGATGGCACCGTCGGTGATGCGTCGGGCGAGACGCTTGGATGCGCGCACCGCCAGCGGAGCGCCTTCCGCACAGAGCCGAGCAAGTTCGAGCGCGGTGTCGAGGACCTCGGTCGGGGCTACAACTCTGTTGACCAATCCCCACCGTGCGGCTTCCTGCGCGGAGATCGGCTGTCCGGTCAAGATCATCTCCAGGGCAATGTGTTCCGGCACCGCGGACATCAGCCGAAAAGCGCCACCTGCACCGGCGATGAGACCACGCCGGATCTCGGGCAGGCCGAACACTGCCGTGTCCGACGCGACGACCATGTCCGAGACCAGAGCTATCTCGGTTCCTCCTCCCATCGCCGACCCGTTCACGGCCGCGATGACCGGGACCGAGATCGGGTGTTGGACAATGCCGGCGAACCCCCAGTGCTCGGTCTCGGGCGGGGTCACCGCGCCGGGCCCTCCGGTGCCGAGGGCCTTCAGATCGGCACCGCCACAGAAAGTCGCCGATCCCGCGCCGGTCAGGACGATGGCTCGGATGTCTCGATCTGCCTCGGCGGACTCCCACGCCTCCCCGAGCAACGTGTGCGCGCGGGCGTCGATGCTGTTGGCAGCTCGCGGTCGGTTGATGGTGACGACGAGTACGTGACCTTCCCGCCTGGTCAGTACGACAGGTTCTGCGCTAGCTGCTTCGGACACGAATGTTCCCCTCGATGGTGTCGACAGTGACTGTGGTCCCGATGATTTCGCGTGCCGGGTCGGTTCGATACAGAGACAGCGCGCGGGCGCTGACCGTGTCCCCGGGTGCCGTCTGTGCGGCGACGCGTCGCCCGCGTTCGTCTCTCGCGACGAGGAACGCCTGGTTCGGTTCCTGCTGCCGAGAATGCTCGACGGACACTGTCTCCACCACGAGAGTCCCGTCCTGTACAGGTGCACGAGGCGGTGAATCCGGCGTCAGCACTGCGGGTTCGGGATTTCCGACGTAGCCCAGTGGGTGCTGGTCGCTACCGAGCAGCACCGAGTGGTGATACGTCATATAGCCACCGTTCGTGTGCACCAGTGCGCAGTTCTTGCCGCCGCGAATCTCGCGGACGGATGCGGTGATCGAATGCAGCGAATGACTGCTGAGGGGGCCACCGAAGGACGAATGACCACCGGTCACACTGGGTACCAATGATTTCGGCGTTCCGAGGTGACGGGAGGCGAGGGTTGGCACGATCGGGAAACAGCTGTACACGTCGACCACGTCGAGTTGTTCGACTCCGATCTCTGCGGCGCGCAAGGCTCGGTCCATCGCATCCTCCATCGCTGGAGACCGGCCGAAATCGCTGCGGTCGAGAATGTCGACCGAATCCTCGGCACCCGCACCACCCCAGACGAACACGATGTCGCCCTTGGGGACACCGCGTTCTCGGGCTTCGGCCAAGCTGGTCACCACGATGCACGCTGCCTGGTCGACGAAGGGCATGGCGTTCATCGACAACGGATACGGCTCGCACACGATGCGGTTCTTCGGCGACGGCGTGCCGATGTCGGCAGCCGTCCGCACTCGCCCGTTCCACGAGTACGGGTTCTTCTGGGCGACAACCGAAAACTCCGCATACAGGTCGCTGCACTCGGCCAGTCGAGACTCCGGATCCAGTCCGGCCTCGAATCTGAAGCGGCTCTCGAACAAGGGATAGATCCGAACCGGAGTGATCAGTCCGGCGTCTTGCATTGCGGCACTTCCGAGTTGATCGAGGTCGAAGGTGGGCGGACCTCCCGGGTCCACGCTCCATCCCCCATCCCGCACGGGCTCTCGCCCGGCCTTGACCAAGGCACCCATCGAGGCCTGCGCTTCACCGCCCGCGATCACCGCTACCGTCGACTCCCCGGACGCAATGCGCGAGGCTGCGCGATCGAGAAGGCGCGCGGGCCACTGACCACCGATCGGCGCGTCGAACACATCTGTGGGGGTGGCACCGAATCTACGGGCCAGCGCAGCGGCGGGACTGGCGTAAGCCCAGCTGGCGATGTGGCAGAACGTGATGCTGTCCGCTCTGCGAATCCACGGCTCCGACGTCGGCGAATCCCGGAGTGACTCGGTGGCAGCGCGCGTGATCAGTTCCATGGGTTCGACGCCCATGGGTTCTCCACGGCCGCTTGTCTCACCGATAGCCACGATCACCGGAACACGTCTCGGATCCACCGTCGACGCCTCGTGGCGTACAGAACTCATGAACGGGAACCTATTACAGACACAGATTGTCCGCAATGCCGGGTAGGTGCCACAATCCCTGGGTGACCGACAAAACCAGGAGCCGACGGGGCAGGCCGCGTGATCCCGATCTGGAGGACCGCGTCTACGACGCAGTGCTCGAGGTCTACTGGGAGAAAGGCTGGTCCGGTTTCACGCTCGACGCCGTCGCCCGCCGCGCGTCCGTCGGCAGGGCGGCGCTCTACCGACGCTGGGAATCGAAGGGGGCCTTGGTCGTCGATGCGCTGGAGGCGCGAAGTCCGCTCGCGACACCGATCGACCTCGGCAGCCTGCGGGCGGATCTCGTCGAATTGGCGGTGCAGCTTTTGCAGGGCTACCGAGGAACGGCCGGTCTCGTCAGCCTGCGCGTCGCCCTCGATGCGCGGGTGCACCCCGACCTACTCGGGCACATGATCGACACACTCAACCGAAGCCGGCTGGTTGCGGCCCGGCTGATCGTGCACCGAGCCCAGAAACGGGGCGAATTACCCGAGTCGGCCGATACCACCAGGATTCTCGAACTGGTAACCGGAGCGGTTCTCAGCCACGTCATCTTCTCGCATCACACCGATGCCGATCGAGGCGAAACCGAGGACCGCGTCTACGCAGAAAGTCTGGTCGATGCTGTGCTCGGTGGTGTGTAGCTCCGGTCGTGCGCGTTTTGCGCGCCTCCAGGTACGCAAAACGCGCACGAGGGAAGCTGCTCAGAACGCGTGGGCACCGACCAGAGCCGGCATCGGCACCACGAAGAGGTCTGCGGTGGCGATGCGTCGCACTGCGCGGTGCAGGGTGACCGACTGCAGTAACCCGTTGGCGTCCACCGTGTAGTCGACCTCGAGCACTCCCGCGGCGGTACCGATTCGGATGGTTCCCGGACGGCCGGACCCTGCGTTGGCAGTGACGACCCCACCGATGACCGTCGCCGCTGCGGCCACGGCCACCGCGGAGGTCAGTCCGATCGCCGGGTGCGGGGCCATCATCGAGAGCATGCGTACCGAGATGTCGTAGTCGGCGGAGGCAACGTGCTCACCCGTCGTCGTCACGTACTCCCGCGGCGGGCCGACGATCCCGACCTTCGGAATGGCATGCGAGACAGGTTCTTCGGGCTTGCTGAGCCCCATCCGCAGAGCGGCCTGTCGCCGTAGCGCGATGAGGGTGGGGACGTGAGCGGCGACGACGTCGTTCGTCTCCGACCCGGTCAGCCCGAAATCGGCGGCGTCGAACAATGCGGCGGGTGCGCCCGCTCGAACGAACGTTCCGCGGAACTCGTTGCCGCCGAATGCGACTCGATCGACCTCTGCGCCGGTGGGAAGCATCGTCACTCGATCCGAGGCCGGATCGGTGAAGGTCAACCCCACCGGGACGCCGAGTGCCGTGGTGCCGGGGACGGACGCGTCACCCTCGGCAGGAATGCGTCCGCCGGGGGTCGCGATCTCCGCCGCCAGAATCGCGCCGGTGTTCTCGTTGCGCATCCGGACCACGGTGACGTGGTCGTCCACGGCGACGAGACCGGTCTGCACGGCGTAGAGGCCGATCGCCGTCGCACAGTTTCCGCAGTTGCTGCCCCACTCCACGGTGCGGTTCTCGATGGCAACCTGAGCGAACAGGTAGTCGACGTCGATACCGGCTGCGCTGGAGCGTCGCACGATGGCGGCCTTGGAGGTGGTGGAGCTGCCGCCCCCGACCCCGTCGAGCTGACGCGGGTCACCCGAACCGAAGGCCGCGGTCAGGATGTTGTCGAGACCGCCGGCGTCGG
Source organism: Rhodococcus sp. NPDC077669 (assembly GCF_040686915.1). NCBI lineage: Bacteria > Bacillati > Actinomycetota > Actinomycetes > Mycobacteriales > Nocardiaceae > Rhodococcus > Rhodococcus sp. NPDC077669. Next base: position 172,926 of record NZ_JBFBMD010000005.1, read on the forward strand.
CGATGTACGGGTCGATGTCGACCGCGTTGAACAGCCAGCACTTGCTGGTGCCTCCACGCATCCACGTTCCACGAAGAGTGAACATCTGGTGTGCCTTCCGATCAGGATCCGATGCTTCCACCCTGCGACAGAGGATGGTCAAGCACAATTACGAAATATGTTCAGTCCGTGCAGCAGCGCTTAACGTGCTCGCCTCGGTCAGAACAGCTCGGGCACGACCACCAGGATCAACCAGCACAGGGCCGGCGCGATGGCGACGACGATTCCTGCATTGAGCAGCAGCTGACGGTAGAAGCGCGGGCGCTCGATGTTCTGAGCGTTGGCCAGCACCAGCGCACCGTTGGTCGAGAAGGGCGAGACGTCGACGACGGTGGCCGAGATGGCCAGAGCAGCGACGACTCCGACGACCGGCAGTGCACCGGTTCCCAGCAGCGGCATGGCCAGCGGGATGACGGCGGCCAGAAGGGCGGTTGAGGACGCGAACGCCGAGGTGATGCCGATGACGTAGCAGAGCACGATGGCCACGATGATCGGAGCGCCGATGGTGATCGCCATTTCGGCCAGGTGATCGATGGTGCCCACTTCTTGCAGGATCGAGATGTAGGTGACCATGCCGGCGACCAACAGAACCGTCGACCAACTGATGTCTGCGATCGCCTCGTTCTGCTTCTTCAAATCCGTGAACGCCAGGACCGCTCCGGCTCCGATGGCGATGAAGCTGATCGGCAAGTGCAGTACGAGAACGAGTACCAGGAGTGCGCCGATGAGGAAGAGCGTGAGCTTCTGGACGAACGTGACCGGGGCCGGGGCGTCGACCAGGGTGGTAGTGGTCGGACGAGTGAGCACCTGGGTGCTGCCGCCTGCCGAGCTGCCGCCGCCGGTACCGCCGCCGGTGGGGACGGACGTCTTGACCGGCGTTCCGCCGACGGGGCCACTGCCGGGAGCGGGGTCGGTGGACCCCGTTGCGGTGTACTCGAAGCCCTTCATGCGGGCCAGGGCCGCGTAGCCGACAACCGTCAGCACCGAGAGCAGCAGGTTGATGCCGTAGCTGGCGAAGAACAGCGTCCACGGGTTCAGGGCGAGGCCGTTGTTCTCGACGATGTCGCGAACCAGGACACCGGAGACGGAGATCGGGGAGAACGCGCCTGCATGGGCACCGTTGATGACCATGATGCCCATGACCAGCGGGCTCATGCCGGTTCGAGCTGCGAATGCCATGGCTGCAGGCACGATGAGCGCCACCGCGGCGGGGCTGAAGGTACCGAGTGCAGTCAGGACCGAGGCGACGAAGAAGAACACCCACGGAACCACCGTCACTCGACCGTGCACCGCTCGGATGCAGCTGTTGACCAGAAGATCGATGGTGCCGTTGCGTTTGGCCATGCCGAAGAAGTAGGTGACTCCGACGATGGTCAACACGATCGAGCTGGGGAACTCGTTCAGAATTTCCTTGTCGTCGAATCCCAGCGCGAAGTATCCGACCACGAAGGCACCGATGAAGCCGAGGATGCCGATGTTGATCGGAAAGAAGGTTGCGATCACGAACATCGCAACCAATGCGATGAGCGGGAGGATCTCGATGGAGGTCATGGGCGTCTTTCAGGTGGCTGGTAGGTGCTCGGTTACATCCGCACTCGAACGTTGTCCCAGTCACATGATTGACGTCCGCCTTTTAGGACAATATCGTTTTGCTACCTGGCCGTTTAGCTCAGCTGAAAGATAGACGTATGAACCACACCTTCGACGTCGTGACGTTGTTTCTTCTTCTCGACATCGCCGAGGCCGGATCGCTGACGGCCGGTGCCGAGCGGGCGAACATGACCCCCTCCGCGGCGTCGCAGCGCATCAGCAAACTCGAACACGGCATCAAACAACCGGTGTTGACCCGCCTGCCACGCGGCGTACAACTCACCGAAGCCGGCGAAATCCTCACCAGCCGCGCCCGCTTGTTCAGACGGGAGATGCGCGCCGCGAGCGGCGACCTCGAAGCGATCCGAGGGCTCGAACGCGGTTCGGTCCGCCTCGGCTCGTTTCCCACGGTCAGCGCGTCGCTGCTCTCCGACGCGTTGAAGGACTACCACTCGCGGTGGCCCGGCGTCGACGTCCGCGTGCGATCGGCGGTCCGCCCACAGTTGCTCGACATGCTGCATTCGAGCGAAATCGACCTGGCGCTGCTGTGGAGCTACGCCTGGACGGAAGAGGCCGAACGATCGCTGTCCCTCGAGCCGCTGATGGAAGACCCGACCGTGCTGCTGCTGCCGATCGACGACGATCGGGTGCAGCACGATGTATCGCTGCACGATCTTCGTGACGCGCGATGGATCATCCGCAGCAACGACCACCCGGCTGCCGAAGTTCTCTATCGCAGTTGTCGCGTAGCAGGATTCGAGCCCGACGTCGTCTACGAGGCACACGACTACCAGGAGATCGAGGCCATGGTGGCTGCCGGTGTCGGAATCGCAATGGTGCCCGGGTTGTCGGTGATTCACCATCGACCCGACGTCACCACCATCGACTTCCCCGACACGGATCGGGTGCCGACGCGCGTCATTTACATCGCGTCACTCGCCAGGCGTCAGTACACCCCGGCGATGTATGCCATCTCGACCGCGCTGCGCGGTGCCGCCGAGCGCATCGCGGCGGCGACTACAACAGTTCCCTGATCGCGTTCTCGAAGCCGGTGACGTGTTCGAGGGTCAGTTCGGCAGCGGTATCGGCGTCGCCGTCGATGATCGCCTGAAGCAACACGACGTGCTCACGGACATGGCCGGCCACGTTCGGCAGTCGGTCGAGAAACAGGCACCAGATGCGCGTGGCGTGCGCGTCGAGGCTGACCAGAATGTCTTCGAGGTGAGGATTGCCCGACGCCCGATAGATCTCTCGATGCACCGCAACATCTTTGCGCAGCACCTCGCGTGAATCGTCGGTGTCGTCGATGCTCGCGATGGAGGCCGCGAGCTCGGCCAGCCGGTCTCGAGCCGCCCGTGTCGCGGTCCGCGCCGCACGAGCCGAGGCCGCCGGCTCGAGCTGCTTGCGGATCTCCGAGATGTTGGCCAGGTCGGTCATGTCGACGGCGGTCGCGAAGGTTCCGCGTCGGGGATACGCGACGACGAGGCGCTCACGTTCGAGTCGTTTCAGACCCTCACGAATCGGTGTGCGCCCCAGCCCCAATTGCTCGGCCAGGCGGTCGTCGTTGATCGGTTCACCGGGACGAATTTCAAGCATGATCAGCTGCTCACGCACTATTTCGTAGGCTCGATCGGCATTGGTTCCGACAAACTGCGTTGCATCCATCACCGGCTGAATTTCGATCGTCATCTTGTCTGCTCACTCCCGGTCGACGCCCCGCCCTTGACGGCTCTGCTTTGTGATCTTACTCTATTGGCATCTTGATATATCAGTTCCAGATCATTGATCTTCCAGAAGGGCGGCCATCTTGACGCAGGACTTCGCACCGACGGCGACGGCACCGCACCCGAGAGGCGTGACGAACCGAGTACTCGCCGATCTCGACCCCGAGGTGCACCGCGCGATCAGTGCCGAGCTCGGCCGCCAGCAGAACACCTTGGAAATGATCGCGAGCGAGAACTTCGCACCATTGGCCGTCATGCAGGCGCAGGGTTCGGTACTGACGAACAAGTACGCCGAGGGCTACCCCGGCCGGCGCTACTACGGCGGATGCGAGAACGTCGACGTCATCGAGCAACTCGCGATCGACCGGCTCAACGCCCTGTTCGGGTCGTCGTTCGCCAACGTGCAGCCGCACTCGGGTGCGCAGGCGAATGCCGCTGCCATGGCGGCACTGCTGCAGCCGGGCGATTCGATTCTCGGTCTCGCACTCGCCCACGGCGGACACCTCACGCACGGCATGAAGCTGAACTTCTCGGGCAAGTTGTACGACGTCTCGGCCTACCACGTCGGCGAGCACGACCACCGCGTCGACATGGAAGAGGTGGAGCGCCTCGCCCACGAGCACCGTCCCAAGCTGATCATGGCCGGTTGGTCCGCCTACCCGCGCCACCTCGACTTCGCCGAATTCCGCCGCATCGCAGACGAAGTCGGTGCCTACCTGATGGTGGACATGGCGCACTTCGCCGGCCTGGTCGCCGCCGGACTGCACCCGTCACCGGTACCGCACGCGCACGTGGTCACCTCGACGACGCACAAGACGCTCGGCGGACCGCGCGGCGGCGTCATCATCACCAACGACGCCGCGCTGGCGAAGAAGTTCAACTCCTCGGTCTTTCCCGGTCAGCAGGGCGGGCCCCTCGAACACGTCATCGCCGGCAAGGCCGTCGCCTTCAAACTTGCTGCCGAAGAGGACTTTCGGGAACGGCAGCAGCGCACCCTCGAAGGCGCGAAGATCCTGGCCGATCGACTGTTGACCGACGACGCAGCAGCCGCAGGCATCGACGTGGTCTCGGGCGGCACCGACGTCCACCTCGTTCTCGTGGACCTGCGCAAGTCCGAACTGGACGGCAAGCAGGCCGAGGACCGACTCCATCACGTCGGAATCACCGTGAACCGCAACGCAGTTCCGTTCGATCCACGGCCGCCCATGGTGAGCTCCGGAGTCCGCATCGGCACCCCGGCCCTCGCGACCCGCGGCCTGGACGCCACGGCGTTCGCCGAGGTCTCCGACGTCATCGCCCACGCGTTGCGTCCCGACACCGACGACCGCGGACTCGATGCACTGCGAATCCGGGTCGAAGCCGTCGCCGCGCAGTTCCCCCTCTACTCCGACCTGACGGAAGGCTACCGATGACCGCCCCCGCAACCCCTCCGGGCGCACATCTGCCCGACCACCCGGACTTCCTGTGGCGCAACCCCGAGCCGAAGAAGTCCTACGACGTCGTGATCATCGGCGGCGGCGGACACGGCCTGGCCACCGCGCACTACCTCGCCAAGAACCACGGCATCACCAATGTTGCTGTGCTGGAGAAGGGGTGGCTCGCCGGCGGAAACATGGCGCGCAACACCACCCTCATCCGGTCCAATTACCTGTGGGACGAGAGCGCGCGCATCTACGAGCACTCGCTGAAGCTGTGGGAAGGGCTCGCCGACGACCTCGACTACCCCATCCTGTTCAGCCAGCGCGGCGTCCTCAACCTCGCGCACAGCCTGCAGGACGTGCGCGACAGCGTGCGACGCGTCGAGGCCAACCGACTCAACGGCATCGACGCTCAGTGGGTCGACCCCGACGAGGTCAAGAAGCTGTGCCCGATCGTCAACATCTCCAGCGACATTCGCTACCCGGTGCTCGGTGCGACGTACCAGCCACGCGCCGGCATCGCCAAGCACGACTACGTCGCCTGGGGATTTGCCCGACGCGCCGACGCGGCCGGTATCGACATCATCCAGAACTGTGAGGTCACCGGCTTCACCACCGACGGCAACCGCGTCACCGGGGTCAAGACCACGCGTGGCGACATCGCCACCGGCCAGGTCGCGCTGTGCGCGGCCGGGCACACCTCGACGCTGACGGACATGCTCGGCATCAAGACTCCGCTGCAGAGCCATCCGCTGCAGGCCCTCGTCTCGGAGTTGCTCGAGCCCGTGCATCCCACGGTCGTCATGTCGAATGCCGTGCACGTGTACGTCTCTCAGGCCCACAAGGGCGAACTGGTGATGGGTGCAGGCGTCGACTCCTACAACGGCTACGGCCAGCGCGGTGCGTTCCACATCATCGAACGGCAGATGGCAGCTGCAGTCGAGTTGTTCCCCGTCCTCGCTCGCGCGCACCTGCTGCGCACCTGGGCCGGCATCGTGGACGTCTGCCCCGACGCCTCCCCCATCGTCGGACGCACCCCGTTCGACAACGTGTTCCTCAATTGTGGCTGGGGTACAGGCGGATTCAAGGCCACCCCCGGTGCCGGTTGGTGCCTGGCCGACACCATCGCCAACGACGAGGTGCACGAGTACATCGCACCGTTCAGTCTGGACCGATTCGTCACCGGCGCGCTGGTGGACGAGCACGGTGCCGCAGGCGTGGCGCACTAGTTTCTCCGCCCCGACACACGCAGCACCCGAACGAGAAATCTTGGAGTGGCAATGCAATTGATCGAATGCCCGTGGTGCGGGAGTCGAGAAGAGACCGAGTTTCACTACGGCGGCCAGGCGCACATCGCCTACCCCGAGGACCCCTCGGCCCTCACCGACGAACAGTGGGCGCATTTCGTGTTCTTCCGTGACAACCCCAAGGGGCTCTTCGCGGAACGGTGGAGCCACAGCGCGGGCTGTCGGCGATGGTTCAACGCCGTGCGGGACACCGCCACCTATCGAATCCACAGTGTCTATCGCCTCGACGACCCGAAGCCGGTGAACCCATGACCGCATTCCGCACCGCATCCGGCGGCCGCATCGACCGCACGAACACCTTCGAATTCACGTTCGGCGGCTCGGCCCTGCAGGGACATCCCGGCGACACGCTGGCGTCTGCGTTGCTCGCCAACGGTATTCATCAGGTCACCACCAGCATCAAGCTCGGTAGGCCGCGAGGATTCACCGCAGCGTGGGCCGAGGACACCGGCGGACTCGTACAGATCGAGGAGCCGTTCCCCGAGCCGATGCTGCTCGCCACGACGATCGAGCTGTACGACGGCCTGGTCGCTCGGGGCATCCCCGGACAGGGGCGTCTCGCCGAGATCTCCGACTCCGCCAAGTACGACGCCATGCACGCCCACGCCGACCTGTTGGTCGTCGGAGCCGGCCCGGCCGGTCTGACGGCCGCTATGGTCGCCGCCCGCAGTGGCGCTCGCGTGGTCGTCGTCGACGATCAGAGCGAGTTCGGCGGCTCCCTGCTCGGCTCCGACGACGTCATCGACGGACGGCCGGCCCTGGACTGGGTTGCCGACGCGGTGGCCGAGTTGTCGACGTTCCCCGACGTGACGTTGCTGCGCCGCACCACCGCGTTCGGTTCCTACGACGACGGCTTCGTGCTCGCCCTCGAGCGCCGCACCGATCACCTGGGCTTGGAAGCTCCTGCAGCGCTGAGCCGTCAGCGAGTCTGGCGTATTCGCTCGCGTCACATCCTGGTGGCCACCGGTGCCCACGAGCGGCCCGTCGTTTTCACCGACAACGACCGACCCGGAATCATGTTGGCGCACAGTGCACGTACGTTCCTGCATCGCTACGGCGTGACGGTAGGAACCGAGGCCGTGGTGTTCACCACCAACGACAGCGCGTACAAGGCAGCCGTCGATCTGCACGACGCTGGGGTCCGCATCGCGCGCATCGTCGATGCCCGCTCCGAGGCACCGGAACACTGGCTCGGCCTGTGCCGCGAGCGCGGTATCGAGGTGCGCACCGGCAGCGTCGTATCCGGCACCCGAGGCGACACCCGCGTCACCCACGCACTGGTCACCGGTGCCGACGGTGCCACCGACACCGTGGCGTGCGACGTGCTGCTCGTCAGCGGTGGCTGGAACCCCGCCGTCCACCTGTTCAGCCAGGCCCGCGGAAAGCTCCGCTACGACGGCGAACTCGGTGCGTTCGTCCCGGCGGACGACGTCGAGGGCATCAGTGTCGCCGGGTCGGCCTCGGGAGTGTTCGATCTGGCCGGATGCCTCCGCGACGGCAACTCGGCCGCGGCAGGTGTGCTGACCCGTCTCGGCTTCGACATCACCGAAACATCGCTGCCAGCAGTCGACTCCGTGCCGAACACCGAGTCACTGGTGCTGTGGCGGGTGCGCGACGACTTCGGAGCCGACAGCCAGTTCGTCGATGTGCAGCGTGACGCGACGGTGGCCGATCTGGTCCGCGCCGTCGGTGCGGGCATGTCGTCGATGGAACACATCAAGCGCTACACCACGATCGGTACCGCACACGATCAGGGCAAGACCTCCGGTGTGGTGTCCTCGGGCATCGTGGCGGAACTGCTCGACAAGCCGGTGGAGAACCTGGGCACCACCACCTTCCGCCCGCCGTACACTCCGGTGGCGTTCGCGGCGTTGGCCGGCCGCAACCGCGGCATGGCCTTCGACCCGGAACGGGTTACTGCAGTTCATGATTGGCACGTCGCACGCGGCGCGGTCTTCGAGGACGTCGGACAGTGGAAGCGGCCCCGCTACTATCCACTGCCCGGTGAGGAGATGCACGACGCCGTGCTCCGCGAGTGCGCGGCCGTGCGTGCGAGCGTCGGCATGCTCGACGGTTCGACACTGGGCAAGATCGACGTGCAGGGCCCCGATGCCGGTCTGGTGCTGGACATGTTCTACACGAACATGATGAGCAACTTGAAGGTCGGCATGGTTCGCTACGGCGTGATGTGCGGTGCGGACGGCATGGTGATCGACGACGGCACCGTGATGCGGTTGGCGGACGACCGATTCCAGGTGTTCACCACCACGGGCGGCGCAGCAGGAATGCTCGACTGGATGGAGGAGTGGCTGCAGACCGAATGGCCGCACCTGGCGGTTCGGCTGACGTCGGTGACCGAGCAGTGGGCCACGTTCCCCGTCGTCGGACCGCGCTCCCGCGACCTCGTCGGCGAGATCTTCCCCGAGCTCGACGTCTCCAACGAGGCGTTCCCGTTCATGGCCTGGCGTGACGCCTCGGTCGACGGTGTGCCGGTACGCGTGGCGCGCATCAGCTTCTCCGGTGAACTGGCCTTCGAAGTGAACATCGATTCTTGGCACGCCCACGCACTGTGGTCGCGGCTGATCGATGCGGGCGAGAAGTACGGCATCACCCCGTACGGCACCGAGACCATGCACGTGCTGCGGGCCGAGAAGGGCTACCCGATCGTCGGCCAGGACACCGACGGGACCGTCACCCCACAGGACCTCGGTATGAGCTGGGCGGTATCGAAGAAGAAGCTCGACTTCATCGGAAAGCGCTCGTTCGACCGTGCCGAGAACCGGAACCCGTTGCGCAAGCAGTTCGTCGGGCTCCTGCCCGTCGATCGGGAGACCGTCCTTCCCGAGGGCTCGCAGATCATCGAGCACTCCGAGAGCGGCGTCCTCCCCGAGCTTCCGGTTCCGATGCTCGGCCACGTCACGTCGAGTTACGCCAGCGCAGAATTGGGCAGGCCGTTCGGGCTGGCCCTGCTCGAGGCCGGGCGTGACCGACTCGGCGACATCCTGCACGTCCCGGTGGGCGACACCCTCGTCGCCGTGGAAGTCACCGGCTCCGTACTCGTCGACCCGGAAGGTAACCGCCGTGATGGCTGACCGACTCGCCGCCAGAAGCCCACTCGCAGAAACAGTTCTGCCGGACTCGTCTGCTGTACGCATCGTGGAGGAGCCGTTCCTGGCCGGGATCGACCTGTGGGTCGACCCGAGCGGGCCGGGCGGTGCCGCTGCCTCGACCGAGCTCGGCACCGAGTTGCCCGGCCCCGGACGCGTCGCCGAGGGCACGAACACCACCGCGATCTGGCTCGGCCCGGAGGAGTGGCTGGTGATCGGGGCGGGCCTCGATCCGGTCGAACTCGAACACCGTCTCGGCTCGGCCGTTCGTGAGCATCGCGGTGCGGCAACCGATGTGTCCGCACAGCGAACCAGTCTGCGCCTGAGCGGTTCCCGGGCCCGCGACGTGCTGGCGAAAGGGTGCTCGATCGATCTGCACCCCCGCGTCTTCCCGGCCGGGTCGACGGTACAGACGATGCTGGCGATGGCAGGCATGATCCTCATTGCCTGTGACGACACCGGAACGGACTATCGAATCCTGGTGCGCTCGTCGTTCGCACGCTATCTCGCAACCTGGCTGACCGACGCGGCCGAGGAATACACCGACGCCGGCTGAGTCGCACCACCGAACCCGACGCGAGAGAAAAGGTGACCGCAGTGCTCACGACCGTCTCCACGGCAACCCGGGCAGCCGATGCCCGCGACCGGTTGCTGACCCGGCTGACGACCTCGCATCCGGTCGTCTGCGGAATCGTCAACGTCACCCCGGATTCGTTCTCCGATGGCGGTCGCTTCCTGGACTCGGATCGTGCTGTGGCACACGCTCTGTCGATGGTCGACGAGGGTGCCGAACTGCTCGACATCGGCGGTGAGTCGACCCGGCCGGGGGCCACCCCACCCACCGTCGACGAGGAGATCGAACGAGTCGTACCGGTGATCGACGCCCTGTCCAGACTTACCTCGACACCGCTGTCGGTCGACACCTCACGGCCAGAGGTGATGCGAGAGGCTGTACGCGCCGGGGCGAGCGTCATCAATGACGTTCGTGCTCTTCGTCTTCCGGGCGCACTCGCCGCAGCTGCCGAACTGGACGTTGCGGTATGCCTGACGCACATGCAGGGCGAGCCGTCGACGATGCAGAATTCCCCTCGCTACGGCGACGTCACCGCAGAGGTGTGCGAGTTCCTCGACGACCGGGCTGCCGAATGCATCCGCGCCGGAATCCCGGCGTACCGCATCCTGGTCGATCCCGGATTCGGATTCGGAAAGACTCTCGAGCACAATCTGACACTGCTGCAGGGCCTTCGGGCGCTCACCGCTTCCGGGCGACCGATCATGGCGGGTCTGTCGCGGAAGGGAATGATCGGTGCCATCACCGGACGAGAGGTCGACGGCCGACTCGCCGGATCACTCGCCGCCGCGATCTTCGCGGCCCAGAACGGGGCGTCACTCCTGCGGGTTCACGACGTCGCCGCCACCATCGACGCACTGGCCGTGATGCGGGCAGTGCGGTCGCTCGACGTACTGCCCTCACACCCAGGTCAATCCACGACGAATGCCGAGGCCACCTCATGACCGCATCCCTCTCCTCCGCCCGTCGGCTCTTCAGCGCCGAGCACGGTTGGATGGCCGTCGACCCGTTCGGCTCACCGGCCCAGACTCCGAGCCGTGTGGGTGTGACGCCGGCAGCGTTGGCCGACGCGGCCGACATCGTCGGCGTCGATCTTCCGTCGGTACGTACCGTGCTCACCGCCGGTGATGCGTGCGGCACCATCCACACGTCCGCCGGCTCGGTCACGGTGTACGCCCCGGCCAGCGGCATGGTCACGATCGTCAACCCCGCTGTGCGCGAGGACCCGTCGCTCGTCGCTGCCGATCCACTCGGTGCCGGCTGGCTGTTCGCGGTCCTGACTCCTGCGGCCTCGTCGTTCGACGACCTGACCATGCGCGAGCCGACCGGCGCAGTTCGGACGACCTCATGACCATCAGTGTGTTCGACCTCTTCTCCGTCGGAGTCGGCCCCTCGAGTTCGCACACCGTCGGACCGATGCGCGCGGCCGCCCGATTCGTCGACGACCTGCGGACGATGTCTGCGTTCGACGACGTTCGAGAGTTGGTTGTCGACCTGTACGGCTCGCTGGCTGCGACCGGAGCCGGCCACGGCACCATGACCGCCGTACTGTTGGGCCTGGAAGGCCATGCGCCCGAGACCATCACGACCGAGGTCATGGAAGAACGGCAGGCATCGATGGCGGCCACCGGCCGAATCGTCTTCGGTGGTCACCGAGAGATCGACCTGGCGGTCGACGACATCGTGCTGCGTCCGTTGACGGTATTGCCGTTCCACCCGAACGGGATGAAACTGACTGCCCGCGCAGCGGATTCGACCGAACTGCACAGCGAGGTGTATTTCTCCGTCGGTGGCGGTTTCGTGGTGACCGAGGCCGAAAGCGTCGAGGCCGTCGCACCCCTCGCCTCCGCGAACGGATTCGCGTCGGCCAAGGAGTTACTCCAGCTCTGCGAGCGGCGACGCTGCAGCATCAGTGACGTCATGACCGAGGTCGAGCTCGAACGCCGCACGCACGATGAGATTCGGGACGCGTTGCTGCACATCCGTGACGTCATGGTCGAGTGCGAGGTTCGCGGCATCTCCCGCGACGGCTACCTTCCCGGCGCGCTGGGAGTGCGGCGTCGAGCACGGGACTGGTTCCTGCGGCTCGATGCCGAGGATCCGAACCGTTCGAGCGAATTCGCCGAGGACTGGGTCAATCTCGTCGCCCTCGCAGTCAACGAGGAGAACGCCTCCGGCGGACGAATCGTCACGGCACCCACCAACGGCGCGGCCGGCATCATCCCGGCCGTGCTGCACTACGCCACTCGCTACACCGCCGCTGGGGTCGCCGATCCCGACGGCAGCACGGTGCGTTTTCTGCTCACCGCCGGCGCGATCGGATCGCTATACAAGGAGATGGCGTCGATCTCCGGTGCCGAAGTGGGCTGCCAGGGCGAGGTGGGTTCGGCGGCGTCGATGGCCGCAGCCGGTCTGGCCGAGGTACTGGGCGGCACACCCGAACAGGTGGAGAACGCCGCCGAGATCGCGATGGAACACAGCCTCGGTCTCACGTGCGACCCCATCGGCGGACTGGTGCAGATTCCGTGCATCGAACGCAACGCGATCTCGGCCGGTAAGGCAATCAACGCCGCTCGGATGGCGTTGCGCGGCAATGGTACTCACCGCGTCAGCCTGGACCAGGTGATCGAGACGATGCGCTCCACCGGGGCCGACATGCACTCGAAGTACAAGGAGACCTCCAGCGGCGGCCTCGCGATCAACGTGCCGGTGAACTTCGTGGAATGTTAGAGCGTGGAGTGCTAGAGGCCGAGAACTTTCTCCACCGCCACACAACGACGAGGGGCCCGTACCGATTCGGTACGGGCCCCTCGTCGTGTGTCGGTTCAGCTGAAGATGACCGTCCGGTGTCCGTGCAGCAGGACGCGATTCTCGCAGTGCCAGCGGACCGCCCGCGAGAGTGCGAGCGCCTCGGCGTCCTGTCCGACGGTGGCCAGACGAGACGGGTCGTGAGTGTGGTCGATACGAATGACCTGCTGCTCGATGATCGGGCCCTCGTCGAGATCGGGAGTGACGTAGTGCGCTGTCGCTCCGACCTGCTTGACGCCCCGGTCGAATGCCTGGTGGTAGGGCTTCGCGCCCTTGAAGCCGGGCAGGAACGAGTGATGGATGTTGATCGCCTTGCCGTGCAGCGCTCGACACGTCTCGTCGGAAAGCACCTGCATGTACCGGGCCAGTACCACCAGGTCCACCTCGTACTCGGCGACGAGGTCGAGCAGGCGTTGCTCGGCCTCTGCCTTGGTACCCGGGGTGACGGGAACGTGGACGAACGGCAGCCCGGCAGCCTCGGCCATCGGCCTCAGCACCTCGTGATTGCTCACCACGGCCACCAGTTCGCCGCCGAGATTCTGTGAGCGCCAACGGAAGATGAGGTCGTTGAGGCAATGCCCCATCTTGGACACCATGACGAGCACGCGCGGCTGGCTGCAGCCATTGAAGGTGTACATCATCGAGAATCGCTCGGCCACCTCGCGGAAGCTCTCGGTCAGCTTCTCGATGTCGGTGGTGCCGCTGGCCACGAACGAGGTGCGAAGAAAGAACGAGCCGTCCGTGGAGTCGTCGAACTGTTGGTGTTCGGCGATGTCGCAGTCGTTGTCGAAGAGGAATGCACTGACGGCCCGGACGATGCCCGGCCGCTGTCCGCAGCTGAGCGTGAGGGTGAAGTTCTCGGTCATCGAATCTCCTGGTACTGGTGGGTCGTCAGCTGCGGATCTTGGCCATCTCGGGGTCGACGAGGGGCTCGGCCACGACGGTGGCGGACACGAGCCGATCGAAGTATCGAATCTGTACTGCTGCACCGGGTTCTGCGCTACCGGCAGGAACCCAGGCGTAGGCGATCGGCGCACCGACGGTGTGACCGAAGGAGGCGCTGGTGACGTAGCCGGCGGGTTCACCGTCCACCAGGACGGGCTCGTGGCCGAGTACCACCGACGTGCCGTCGTCGATCTTCAGGCAGACCAACTTCTTGGAGACGGTGTCGTCGGACATCTCGAGTACGGCGTCGCGGCCGCGGAATTCGCCCTTCTGGGGGCGCACTGCGAAGCCGAGACCTGCCTCGTAGGGATTGTGCTCGGTGGTCATGTCCGAACCCCACGACCGGTAGCCCTTCTCCATGCGCAGGCTGTTGAACGCAGCGCGCCCGCCGGCGATGATCCCGAACTCGGAACCGGCCTGCCACAACATGTCCCACAGCCGCTGGCCGTAATCGGCGGTGGTGTACAGCTCCCACCCGAGCTCGCCCACGTACGACAATCGCATCGCCGTGACGGGCACTCCCCCGATACGAACCTGCTTGCAGCGGAAGTATTTGAAGTTCTCGTTCGAGAAGTCGTCCTGGGTGAGCTTCTCGACGACCTCGCGGGCATGCGGACCCCACAGGCCGATGCAGCACGTGGATCCGGTGATGTCGTCGACGGTGACGCTGCCGTCACTCGGCGCTTCGCGGCGAAGGTAATCGAAGTCGAGGTTGCCGTTGGCTCCGACCTGGAACTCGTCGGCGGACAACCGGGCTACGGTGAGATCGCTTCGGACGCCGCCCTTCTCGTCGAGAGCCAGCGTGTACGTGACAGCTCCGACGGACTTGTCCATCTTGCCGGACGTCAATCCCTCCAACAGTGCCAGCGCACCGGGTCCGCGAACGCGCAGACGCTTGAGCGGGGTCATGTCGTACATGGCGACGGACGTACGGGTCTTCCACGCCTCGGCCGCGGCAATGGGCGAATGGAACATCGACGCCCACTCGTCGCGCTTGGGCGGCTGCCACTCGACGGGAAGCTGGTGCACCAGATCGGCATTGGCCTCGTACCAGTGCGAGCGTTCCCACCCGCCGCCTTCGAGGAACACGGCACCGAGTTGATGCTGCCGCGCGTTGAAGGGGCTGACCCGAACGTCACGCGGGGACAACCGCGGCTGCGAGGGATGCAGCACGTCGTAGATCTCGACGAAGTTCTGCTGCGAGGTTTCGCTGACGTACGAGGGATCGAGCTGGAAATCCTCGAAGCGGTTGACGTCGCATCCGTGCAGCTCGACCTCGGAGCGTCCGTCGACCAGCAACTGTGCGATGGCCCGGCCGACTCCGGCCGAATGCGTCACCCACACGGCCTCGGCGATCCAGAAGCCCTTGACGTCCGGGGATTCACCGAGCAGCGGTCCGCCGTCGGGGGTGAACGAGAAGACTCCGTTGAAGCCGTGGTCGATCTTGGCGGTCTCGAGGCAGGGCAAGAGGAGCTTGGACTGCTCCCACGACGGGGCGAAGTCCTCCTGCGTGAAGTCGAGCATGGACGGCATCGCCTCGTCGGACACACCGTCTCCGCCGGGCAGGGTCTTGGTGTCGACGGGCATCGGGCGGTGCGCGTAGGTTCCGATGCCGAGACGGTCGACGTGCTCGCGGAAGTACAGGTCCTGATCCTGATGACGAAGAATGGGCATGCCGGCCTCGGCCGCTTCGGTGTTGCGTCCCACCAGTTCCGGGATCTGATCGGTCTTGGCGTACTGGTGCGCCAAGGGCAGCAGCGGCACCTTCATGCCGACCAGTTCGCCCACATCGGGGCCCCAGAAGCCGGCGCAGGACACCACGATGTCGGCCTCGATGACGCCGTTGTCGGTTGCCACACCGGTGACGCGGCCACCCGTCTGTTCGATTCCGATGACCTTGGTGGAACCACGGAACACGGCTCCGCGCGATTCTGCGCGACGGGTGAGTGCCACGACGGCACGGGACGCTTTGGCAAGACCGTCGGTCTCGACGTACAGACCGCCGAGGACCTGCGAACGATCGATCAGCGGATGCAGTTTGGCGCATTCGGACGGGTCGATGACCGATCCTTCGATGCCCCAGGACGTGGCCCAGCCCTGCTTACGATGCAGGTCGGCCAGTCGCTCCTCGGTGGTGGCCACTTCGAGGCCGCCGAGCTGATTGAAGCACCACTGCCCGTCCACCTCGAGGCCCATGAACTTCTCGACCGTGTATCGGGCGAGTTCGGTCATGGTCTTGGATGCATTGGTCTGGAACACCAGACCCGGTGCGTGCGAGGTGGATCCACCCGTGAGAGGGAGCGGCCCCTGATCCAGCACGGTGATGCGATCCCAACCGCGTGCGGTGAGCTCGTCGGCCACGTTGGTACCGACTATGCCGGCGCCGATGATGACAACTCTCGGTGAACCCATGGTGGTCCTTCCGTATCGGGGTGGAGAGATGGAGCTCGGCCGAAGCGGTCCACGGCCTGCACGACAACTAACCAGAGATTGATATATCAAGAGTATGGGCAGGGATGGATGTGGTCAACCCCCGAAATACCGATGGTGCGGGACGCATAGTTTCGCGTCCCGCACCATCGCTCACTTCACTTGCCGGCCTTGACTTTCGGCGGGGCCTTGGGGTTCTTGACGATGAACGGATCGTTCGTGACGTCCTTGTACAGCGAGACGCACGTACCGATCATCACCAGTACGAACGGCGCCGCCACGATGATGGTCATCGTCTGCAACCCGTTGAGAGCGTCCGAACCTCCCGTCCACAGCATCAGTATCGCGATGCCGCCGGTGACCACACCCCAGAAGGCGACGACCCCACGGGACGGATCCAGGGTGCCGCGTTGCGACAAGGTGCCCATCACGATCGAGGCAGCGTCGGCACCACTGACGAAGAAGATGCCCACCAAGACCATCACCAACACCGACGAGATGCCGGCCAACGGGAAGTGGTCGAGAACCGCGAACAGCTGCGATTCCGGCTTACCGAGGGCCACCAGATCCTCGGTTCCCTTCTGCTGCTCGCCGATTGCCGCTCCACCGAAGATCGAGAACCAGACCAAGCTCACCGACGTAGGGATGAGAATGACGCCGATAACGAACTGGCGGATGGTACGGCCGCGACTGATGCGAGCGAGGAACATACCGACGAAGGGGGTCCACGAGATCCACCAGGCCCAGTAGAAGATCGTCCAGGACGAGAGCCAGGACTCGGTCTCGGGGCCACCGGATGCCGCCGACCGCGCCGACATGCCGGCGATGTGCGCGGCGTAGTCGCCGAGAGTGGTGGGCAGCAGATTCAGGATCAGGACCGTGGGGCCCGCGACGAACACGAAGATCGCAAGCACGAGAGCCAGCACCATGTTGATGTTCGACAGCCACTGAATTCCCTTGGAAACCCCGGACACTGCCGAGGCCACGAACGCAAGTGTCAGGATGGCGACGACAGCCACGAGCAGAAGCGTCCCCGCTTGGTTGACCCAGCCGAGAACCTCGATACCGGACCCGATCTGGAGTGCGCCGAGGCCGAGGGACGCCGCGGTGCCGAACATCGTGGCGAAGATCGCCAGAATGTCGATGACCTTGCCGATGGGGCCTTCGGCGCGGCGACCGATCAAGGGGATGAACGAGGAGCTGATGAGCTGCTTGCGGCCCATCCGGTAGGTGCCGTAGGCGATGGACAATCCGACCACCGCGTACATCGACCAGGGGTGCAGTCCCCAGTGGAAGATGGCCGTCGAGAGTGCCGTTCCCACAGTGGAATCGGTGATTCCGGGCGGCGGGGTGACGAAGTGAGTGAGGGGCTCGGCCACTCCCCAGAAGATCAAGCCGATTCCCATGCCGGCGCTGAACATCATCGCGATCCAGCTGACGGTGTTGAATTCGGGCTTCTCACCGTCTTTGCCGAGCGGAATCTTCCCGTATCGACTGAGTGCGAGCCACAGCGCGAAGATCACGAATCCGGTGGCCGAGAAGATGAACAGCCAGCCGACGTTGGTCACGACCCAGTCGAGTACCGACGCGTTGACGGACTTCATGTTCTCGGTGCCGAGGATGCCCCACGCCAGAATCGCGATCACGATGGCGGCGGTGATACCGAACACCACCTTGTCGGTGCGCGGCTTGCCCTCCTCTCCGAGGTGGTAGACCTCGAGGGGGCCGTAATGATGAGGGGCATGTTTCTCGGGTGCAGCGACGCGAGTTTTGTCGCCCCGGGGTTTGCTGTTCGTTGTCACATCGTTCTCCCTCCGGCTCTCGCCGAATAGGTGTGTCGCCCGTGCACGCAGCGTGGGTGGTCGGATAGGTGCGCGACTCGTTGCTCTCTGCGCAACTACGATTTGTTTGGACTCGAACAAGACTGAGCCGACCCAGGGGCTATGTCAATAGATGGCTGGTCATTTCGACGCGTTCATCACGGATTTTCGAAACGGACAACGCTTTTGAACAGCATCTATACAGGCACAAAGGCCAAAAGTTGTCCGAATTCGATACTCGCTTTTAACACTGGATACTGCCCGGTAACTGATATATTAAGCCGATTCCACCTCCGTCGGCGGCCTCGAACGCCGCTCCTTCACCTCACTCAGGAGTACCAGTCATGCCGCAGCAGGTCCGCGCCGTCGTCGCTATGAGCAAAGGCGAGCCCGTCTCGATCGAGACGATCACCATTCCCGATCCCGGCCCGAACGATGTCGTGGTCACCATCGCCGCGTGCGGGGTGTGTCATACCGATCTGCATTACCGCGAGGGCGGCATCAACGACGAGTTCCCGTTCCTGCTCGGCCACGAAGCCGCAGGCACCGTCGAAACCATCGGCGATGCCGTGACTCATGTCGAGGTCGGTGATTTCGTGGTGTTGAACTGGCGTGCGGTGTGCGGGGAATGCCGAGCCTGCAAGAAAGGCACCCCCTGGTACTGCTTCGACACCCACAATGCGTCGCAGAAGATGACTCTCGCCGACGGCACCGAACTGTCCCCGGCGTTGGGGATCGGGGCGTTCGCCGACAAGACCCTCGTCCACGAAGGCCAGTGCACCAAGGTCGACCCGGACTCCGATCCGGCGGTGGTGGGGTTGCTCGGGTGCGGGGTGATGGCCGGGTTGGGTGCGGCGATGAACACCGGGAACGTCTCGCGCGGGGATTCGGTGGCGGTGATCGGGTGCGGCGGTGTCGGGGATGCCGCGATCGCCGGGGCCCGCCTGGCGGGGGCGTCGACGATCATCGCCGTCGACCGCGACAAGAAAAAACTCGACTGGGCTCTCGATCTCGGTGCCACCCACACCGTCGATGCCTCGAAGGTCGATGCCGTCGAGGCCATCCAGGAGCTGACCGGTGGGTTCGGGGCGGATGTGGTCATCGATGCCGTCGGGCGTCCGGAGACGTGGAAGCAGGCGTTCTACGCCCGCGATCTCGCCGGGACGGTGGTGTTGGTGGGGGTGCCGACGCCGGAGATGACGGTGGAGATGCCGTTGATCGATTTCTTTTCCCGGGGTGGGTCGTTGAAGTCGTCGTGGTACGGCGATTGCCTGCCGGAGCGGGATTTTCCGATGTTGGTCGATCTGTACGAGCAGGGTCGGTTGCCGCTGGAGAAGTTCGTGACCGAACGGATCGGTCTCGGTGATATCGAGGCGGCGTTCGAGAAGATGCATCAGGGCACGGTGCTGCGTTCGGTGGTGGTCCTGTGAGCGGGCAGTTGCGGGTCGAGAAGGTGGCCGCTTCCGGTGACTCGAGCCCGTGCGCTGCGGCTCGACACCTCTGATATATCAAAGTGGGCCTCTTTACCCGTCGGTAGCGTTTTGTTTCATGGTGCCCTCGACGTATTCCGACGTCGGGGACATCATCGCGTCGGGCGGATGCGACACCGGCCACGCATGTCATTGCACGGGCTAACCACCTGCTCAGCTGGTACAACGCGTGGTTTGTCCGGTTCCGGTTACGTCGTGTTTCGCGTGCATGAAAAGTGCCGTCACCTATTGACACGCTCTTGTGGCGATGTTCACACTGTTGTTGCGGGAAGTAAGACGTGTTCCGCATAGCGATACAGAAAGGATCCGAATGCTCAAGGTGTGTTCCTTGGCCGATCTCCCCGGCGGCGAAGCTCTGCGCGTCGACACCACCCCTCCGGTGGCGGTGTTCCACACCGAGGACGGTGAGCTGTTCGCGATCGATGACACCTGTACGCATCAGGACGCGTCGCTCGCCGACGGCTGGCTCGAAGGGTGCGCGGTCGAATGCCCGCTCCACGCGTCCACCTTCGACCTGCGTACCGGTGCTGTCGACGCTCCGCCCGCCAAGTTGCCTGTCCGCACGCACACTGTCGTCGTCGAGGACGGCGTCGTCTACGTCGAGCTGAGCACCGCGGCCCCCAATCTTCCGCCCGACGTTCGCAGCCGATTGGCCGCCGAGGGACATTCATGAAGAGCGTCACCATCGTCGGAGCCTCCCTGGCAGGCCTGTGCTCCGCGCGTGCACTGCGGGCGGCCGGGTTCGACGGCTCCGTCACCATCGTCGGTGCCGAGAGCCATCGACCCTACGACCGCCCTCCCCTGTCGAAGGAATACCTCGCCGGCGACGTGGACGTGAGCACTCTCGCCCTCGAACCCGACGACGAAAACCTCGACGCCACCTGGATTCTGGGCCGCACGGCCACCGCCCTCGATCCATCGCGTCGCACCGTCACCCTCGACGACGGTGCCGAGCTGACCTCCGACGGCGTCGTCCTCGCCACCGGCTCACGCGCGCGATCGCTTCCCGGTACCGATCACCTCGCCGGTGTGCACGTATTGCGTACGATCGACGACGCCGACCGGCTGCGTGCAGATCTCACGCCCGGCGCACGTCTCGTCGTCATCGGCGCAGGCTTCATCGGAGCCGAAGTAGCTTCCACCGCAAGGAAGTTGGGCCTCGAGGTCACCGTCGTCGAAGCCGCCCCGTCACCGCTCGCCGGGCCACTCGGCGCACGATTGGGTAGCGCGGTGGGCAATCTGCACCGCGACAACGGCACCACGTTGATCTGCGGAATCGCCGTCGACGGCCTGACCGGCACCGACCGAGTGACGGGCGTTCGACTCGCGGACGGCCGACTCCTCGACGCCGACGTCGTAGTTGTCGGCATCGGCGGGATTCCGAACATCGACTGGCTCGGCACCAGCGGACTCGCGCTGGGCAACGGAATCCTGTGCGACGGCGGCGGCGCGACCGCCGTACCCGGAGTGGTCGCGGTCGGCGACTGCGCCGCATGGCTGGATTCGACCGGCGTCCACCGACGCGTCGAGCATTGGGCCGGGGCGTCCGAACGACCCACCGTTGCAGCGGCCACCCTGCTCTCGGGCAGTTACGGCGGCCAACACGTCAAACCTCCGTATTTCTGGTCCGACCAGTACGGGTCACGTATTCAGTTCGCCGGCACCGCCGGACCGGACAGTGAATGCACCATCGAAGAGGGTTCGCCCGAACTCGGGAGTTTCCTCGCCGTGTATCGATCCGACGGACTTCCGGTCGGTGTACTCGGTGTCAATCAAGTTCGATTGTTCACCCGCTGGCGCCGACAGCTCTCGGCTCCCGCTCGCGCGGTCTGAAATCACCCAGGCCGCTGCTCCACCCGTCGTATTCCATTACCCCAGTTGACGTCTCGTCACCGATCCACAAGATCGGCCACGTACGGAGGACCCCTTGACCACCATTCCCGACACCACGCCGCCCGCAACCTCCCTTCCCCTGCCCGAAAGCCTCATCTCCACCCTTCCCGGTCGCTACTACACCGATCCGGCCATCTTCGAGCTCGAGCAGGAGAAGATCTTCGAGGAACTGTGGATCTGCGCGGTCCGTGCCGCCGATCTGGACAAGCCCGGTGCCTTCCGCACCGTGCAGATCGGGCGCGAAAGCGTCATCGTGACGCGCACCCGAACCGGGGCGATCAAGGCCTACCTGAACGTGTGCGCGCACCGCGGTGCTCGAATCTGCATGGAGGACAAGGGCGAGGTCAAGCGATCGTTCCAGTGTCCGTACCACGCGTGGACCTACGACCTCGACGGAAAGCTCATCGCAGCACCGAATCTCACCAAGATGCCCGACATCGACCGGGTTCGTTACGGCCTGTCACCGGTGTCGGTCGAGGAATGGCTCGGGTACGTCTGGGTCAATCTCAGCGACAATCCGGCCTCCTTCGACACCACTGTCGTGCAGGACATCCGCGATCGACTCGGCGACGTGGAGTCGATCGATCGCTACAAGATCGAAGACCTGGGCCTCGGCCGACGCGTGAGCTACGACGTCAAGGCCAACTGGAAGCTCATCATCGAGAACTTCATGGAGTGCTACCACTGCGCCACCATCCACCCCGAGCTGACCGAGGTACTTCCCGAATTCGCCGACGGTTACGCCGCCCAGTACTACGTGGGCCACGGAGCCGAATTCGGGGAATCCGTCAAGGGATTCACGCTCGACGGTTCCGAGGGACACGACTCCATTCCCGGAATCGCACCCGAACAGGACCGACGCTACTACGCCATCACCGTCCGGCCACAGGTGTTCGTCAACCTCGTCCCGGATCACGTGATCATCCACCGAATGTATCCACTTGCCCCCGATCACACTCTGGTGGAATGCGATTGGCTGTACTTGCCCGGTGTCGTCGCCTCGGGTCGGGACCTGCAGCACTCGGTGGAGTTGTTCCACCGCGTCAATCTGCAGGATTTCGAGGCGTGCGAACGCTGCCAGCCCGCCATGAGCTCACGCAAGTACCGCGACGGCGGAGTACTGGTGGGCAGCGAACACCACATCGGCATCTTCCACGACTGGCTGAAGAACCGCATCGAGGCCTGAACGCACGCTGCTCCGCACTCGGTGCCGATAGGATCGGTAACCATGAGTGTCGAGGTCACGTCGCCGGGCACCCCGGGTTCGTCGGGGGTGCCCGGCGAACCAGGAGCGACGATGGCGGACGTCGCCTACTCGGCTATCCGCGACAAACTGATCATGCTGACCATCAAGCCGGGTGAGGCCGTCGTCGAATCGGCCTTGTCCGCCGAGCTGGGCGTCGGACGCACGCCGGTACGGGAAGCTCTCAAACGGCTCGAGTACGAGCGCCTCGTCATCTCGCACGCCCGCCGTGGCACTTTCGCCACGGCCATCGACGTCGCCGATCTGGGCGACATCTCCGAAATCCGCCAGCGGCTCGAGCCACTGGCGGCCGCCAAGGCCGCCACTGCGGCCACCGCAACCCAACGCCAAGTTCTGTTGGGCATGGCCGACCGGACCGAAAAGTTCGAGGCGACGCCGCCGAGCCAACACGACCTGATCAACTGGGACGCCGAAGTGCATCGCACCGTCTACCGGCTGGCGGCGAACCCGGTTCTCGAAGACGCGTTGATCCGCTACAACAATCTCGCGACGCGAATCTTCTGGTTGTTCATGGATCGACTGCCCCCTCTCGCCGACCACGTGGGAACGCACACCGAGCTGCTGCGCGCCATCGCGGCCGGGGACGCCGAGAAGGCCGCGGCCATCGCTCGAGCACACGTGACCGAGTTCGACGACGCAGTCCGCGCCGTAATTTAGATCGCCGGCCGGGGCCACGCCCCGAGGGGCAACACCACGGCCAAGTGCCTGTTACGTATAGTCGCGGGGGTGGCCAGCGACGATTCGACACGTGCCCCCGAGGGTGGCGTCCAGTCCGTCGACCGCGCGTTTCGGGTGCTCGAGGTCGTGGCACGACTCGGAGAGGCGGGCGTGAGCGCCATCGCCACCGAGATCGGTGTGCACAAGTCCACGGTGTCACGCCTGCTGGCGTCGCTGGAAGAACACGACATGGTGATGCAGACGCACAATCGCGGCAAGTACCGGCTCAGCCTCGGAGTCCTCCGGCTCGCTGCGGCCGTGCCCGAGCGTCTGGAGATCACCGAATACGGCCATGCGGTGTGTGAACGCCTCGCCGGCAAGCTCGGCGAAACAGTGAATATCGCTGTGCTGCGGTCCAATACAGCGGTCCATCTGGACCAGGCCCGCGGGCCGAGTTCGGTGGGAACCCACAACTGGATCGGGGAGCAGACGCCGCTGCACGCCACCGCGAGCGGCAAGGTGTTGCTGGCTGCACTCGACTCGGATACGCGTCAGGACGTCGTGGACGGACTCGACCTGCACCGATTCACCGAACACACGCTCACCACCAAAGCCGGTCTCACCGCCGAACTCGACGCTGCGGTATCCCTCGGATACGCCGTCGTCGTCGAAGAGTTCGAGACCGGACTCAACGCCATCGCCGCCCCGATTCTCGACTACACCGGCAAGACGACCGCCGCACTGAGCATCTCGGGACCGGTCTACCGCTTCGACGAAACGAGAATGCGGGCCATCGTCCCCGACGTGCTGGCCGCCGCCGCGGAGATCAGCGAGAAGATGGGCTACCGAGAGTCCTTCATCCCCTCGGCCTGAGCAGCCTCAGCACACTCCACCACGTTCGTCAGCAGCATCGCCCTGGTCATCGGCCCGACGCCGCCTGTCGCTCCACTGAGCCGCCCCGCAATGTGCTCGACGCCGGGGTGCACGTCGCCCAGTATTCCCTCGACGGTGCGGGTGATCCCCACCGACAACACCGTGGCTCCGGCACTGATCCAGTCAGGCTGAACCAGATGCGCAACGCCCGCCGCTGCGATGACCACGTCGGCGGCCCGAGTGTGCGCGGCGGTGTCCACCGTCGCCTCGTGGCACATGGTCACAGTTGCGTGTTCGCTGCGACGCGTCAGCATCAAGCCGAGCGGACGACCCACCGTGATTCCACATCCGATGATGCAGAAGCGAGCACCGGTGATCGGAACATCATGGTGGCGAAGCAGTTCCAATATCCCGCGTGGGGTGCAGGGCAGCGGCCCGTCCATGCCGAGTACGAGCCGCCCCAAATTGGTCGGGTGCAGCCCGTCGGCATCCTTGCGAGGATCGATCAGCTCGATCACCCGATGGGTGTCGATGTGCGAGGGCAGCGGCAACTGAACGATGAACCCGGTGCACTCGGGATCCTCGTTGAGAGCGTGCACGGCATCTTCGATCTCCTGCTGACTCGCGGACGCAGGCAGCCGAACCTGAATCGAATGCAGTCCCACCTCCGCGCAGTCGCGATGCTTCGCCGCGACATACGAACGGCTGCCCGGATCGTCGCCCACCAGAATCGTGCCCAGGCCGGGCCGAATCCCCTGCTGGCCGAGCCGTTCGACGCGGTATCGCAGATCGTCCTTGACGATTCCGCTGACCGCCGTTCCGTCGATCTTGAGCGCTGTGGTCATACTTTCGATTCCTCGGTTCGGCGTGCCGCCAGGTTCTGATATATCAACTGTCGGTCAGGATACGGCGAGTCGCAGCAACCGGTCAAGAGCCGCTGTATGGGAGGGTCGAGACATGGAGCCCCTGCAGCCGATGCGGCCGGTCGACGTGCGGTACGACGAGCGCGAGGCCGCACCTCGATGGAAGGTGTGGGGTGCGCGCATCGTCCTTGCAGCACTCGTTCTGACGGCGATTCTCGTCGAGGACGGACAGTCCTGGATGGTCGTCGCAGGGGTCTGTGCATCCGCCATCGGCGCGGCGCTCATCGTTGCGTCCACGCGACGAACAATGCGGGAGAACACGGGCCGACGGATTCCCTGGCTCGGTCGGCCGCCGGTCGAACCCCGTCGGGTAGACCTACTGGATACCTTTGGACTACCGATGGTCGTTTTCGGAATCGCAGTGGCCGCGAAGAGCGCATCCGTACCGTGGTTCTTTGCGTTGCCGGTCGTCTGTGTCGGCGCTGTCGGGGTGCCCCTGGCGGCGCAGGCATGGCACAACCACCGAGTCCGCAGAAGCACGCCCACCCCCTGACCACTCGGGTCAGGTGCGAGGCTCGACGGCGATTGCCCGACGGCACAGCGCATACAACTGGCCGCGACTCCCACCACGTGCCGGTGAAATCCGACCGACCGTCGCCGATGAAGAGGTGATCGAGTCTCTACTATGGAGGCGTCGTTGCCGGTCACCCGCAGAAGAACAGGTGGGGTGGTGCTGCCGCACTGCATGCGAGAAGGAGTGCCGGTGATGCGAAAGTCCCCTTCTCGATCGATGTTCCGCGACGGTGCCGGAAACCTGGCGTTGATTGCGGGCATCGTCGCAGTCGTCTGTGCGTTCGTGCCGTTCGTCGGAGACTTCGTGACCATCCCGGCCGGAGTGGTAGCGGTTGTCAGTGGCTGGATCGGTCTCGGCCGTGCAGTCGAGGGCGACGCGTCCAACGGTCGCGACGCGATGATCGGTGCGGCGCTCGGTGGCATCGGATTGTTTGTCGTGTTCCTGACCTACTTGGCGTCGTCCATGTGATCGCGGCCGTCCCGACCCGGTAGCGACGAAAAAGGCCGTATAGGACTACGCGCCGAGCTCCTTCTTAACGATCTTTCCGACGGAGTTCTTCGGTAGGGCGTCGTGGACGACTGTCCGAGTCGGTCGCTTGAACTTGGCCAGGCTCTGAGCGCAGTGCGCGTCCAGGTCGTCGACCGAGATCCTGCGACCGGCTCGTGCAACGACGTGCGCGACGGGCACCTCCCCGTAGACCGGATGCGCCTCGCCGACGACGGCCACTTCCAGCACGTCGGGATGGGATTGCAGGACGTGTTCGATTTCGCTCGGCGCGATGTTCTCGCCGCCGCGAATGATCATGTCCTTGAGTCGATCCACCAAGACGAGATAGCCGTCCTCGTCGAGGACTCCGATGTCGCCGGTGTGCAACCACCCCTCTCGAATGGTCTTCGCGGTCACGTCCGGCAGGCCCAGGTATCCCTGCATGATCGTCTCTCCACTGACCAACACTTCACCGGTCCGGCCGGGCACGGTGCTCGGACCATCGGGTGTATCGATCGCAATGTCGATACCGGGGAGCGCGATGCCGACGGTGCCCGGCTTTCGAATCCCGTTCGGCGGGTTGATCGTTGCCGCCACAGTGCATTCCGACAGGCCGTACCCTTCGACGACCGGCACGCCGAAGATCGATTCGAACGACGCGATCAGGCCGGCAGGCATGGGCGCTGCTCCACAGATGACGAATCGAAGCGACGAGATGTCGCGGTCGGTCGAGCCGCGGTCCGCCAACAGTGAGTACATGGTGGGCACTGCAGAGAAGTAGGTGGGCCGGACAGTCTCCACGTTGTCCCAGAACGTGTCCGGCGAAAAACGAGGCGCGACGTGCACACGACCGCCGGCTCGTAGCGGAGCAACTGTGCCGACGACGAGTCCGTTGCAGTGAAAGAGCGGAAGCACCAACAAACTGGTGTCGGCATCGGTCAGTTCGCACGCAGCGACGATCGCGGCACTCATCCGATCGACGTTGCGATGAGTCAGCACACAGCCTTTCGGCCGCCCCGTCGTTCCCGAGGTGTAGACGATCAAGGCCGGTGCCGAGCTGTCGACGGGCCCCGTTCCACGATGCGTGCCGTCGATCTGCGGCAACCGCGGACGACGGGCGCGGGAATCCACGTCTATGAACGAAATACCCTGTGCGCGGCCGAGAGTGCAGGCTCGCTCGCTACCGACGAGCACGCGGGCGGTCGAGTCCTCGAGTTGATAGCGCACCTCGTCGTCGGTGAGCGCGGGATTGACGGGAGTCAACGTTGCTCCCAGCACCCATGCCGCGAACATCGTGGTGATGATGTCGATGCGATTCGGAAGCAAGACTGCAACCACATCACCCGCTCCCACCCCCGCGTCGATGAGTTCGGCGGCAACCGAGTCGACGTCGAGCCCGAACTCGGCATTGCTCAACCGAGTGGAGTCGTCGGACAGACACGCGCCGTCCGGGTCGTTGTCGATGCGGCGGTACATGGCCTGCAGAACCGGCGAGGAGGCGTCGAGAATTGGCAGCATGTGACGTAGGTTACGGTCTGCCTGTTTGAAAGACTTCGGTCCAGCAGCACAAAAGCCGCGGATTATTTGTAGCCCGAAAAGTAAAGGAACACCCGTGCCGACACCTGCCGACATCTCGCCTACCTCCGCCGAGGCGGTGCGCACTCACGTGGCCGCGGTTGCCGCGCACCTCAATGCCCGGCTGGCAGATGTGGTGGCGCAGATGCGCACGACACTCGCGTCGCGCATCACGGAACTGAACAACGAACCGTCGTTGATCGAGCTGCTGGGATCGAGTATCGAGGGCAACGTCGACACGATTCTGCACGCCCTGCAGCACGACATCGGTGGTGCCGGATTCGAGCCGCCGGCGGCGGCCATCGAATACGCGCGCCGCCTGGCTCAGTGGGGCGTCCCGGTCAATGCCCTGGTTCGTGCCTATCGACTCGGCCAGCAATTTCTGCTCGATCGAGCGTTCGAGACCTCGATGTCGCTGCACGCGCCGGACCCGGTCCGGATGGAGGCGCACCGCGTGATCGTCGATTCGGTCTTCGACTACATCGACTGGATCTCGCAACGGGTGGTCGCGGTGTACGAGACCGAACGAGAGTCCTGGCTGGCGGATCGCGAGAATGCTCGACTCGATGCAGTACTCGATCTCCTGAACGGCAAGGGGTCGACGGACGTCGTCGAGCGAGTGACCGGGTACCGACTGCGCGGACGACACCTGGCCGTCGTGGCCTGGGTCGGCGAGTCCGCCGTTCGTGTCGACCGGATGCGCAGGTTCACCACCACCATTCGCGCTCTGGCGACGGACTTGGACAGTCCAGCCCCTCCCCTGGTGGTCGGACGCGACGGCGCAACCGCGTGGGGATGGATACAGATTCCATCGAACGACACAGATCTCGCCGTCGTTCTCGATCGCATCAACACTCGACCGCGGACCGAGGACGCACCCCTGTTGGCGGCCGGGGCCATCGGGCTCGACGCGGCCGGGTTCGTCACATCCCACCGGCAGGCTCAGCGCGCCCATCACGTGGCGGTTCTGGGTGGCCGAGGACGAACGATCGAACGCTACGACGACCCCGGGTTGGCCGTGGTGGACCTGTGCGCTCGCGACCCGTCGGCACTGCAGGCCTGGGTCCTGACCGTCCTGGGACCGCAGTTGGCCGCCGACACCACACATGCCGAACGATTGCGCACCACGTTGCGGGTCTACCTCGCATGCGAGCGGAGCCTCTCCGCCGCGGCTGCGGTGATGACGATGCACAAGAACTCGATTCGCTACCGCGTCGACAACGCCGAGAAGCTGCTCCCCCGGCCACTGTCCGACGACCGGCTCGCCGTCGAGGTTGCCCTCACCGCATGTCAGTGGCTCGGGGCTCGGATCCTCTCCTGAGAGTGCACTTTGTGTCGGCGTCACAAAGACGGAGGTGAGCCTCGGGTCGGCGAACCATTGGGACCGCCGATACCGACCCCGTAGCTTTCTGTGGTGCAGGACACAGTCCGATGGTTGCGTCACCGCGACCCGCGCCTCGCGCGACAGGGCCGACTCCTGCTCCTTCATCCTCAGCGCTCGCTACAGAAAGCTCACTCATGGGATTCAAGAACGGACAGTTTCCTCCTGTCGACCTCGAAACCTTCCTCGACCGGCCTCTGCTGGAACGAGTGAAAGCCCTTGCACTGCACTGGGTCGACTACGGCTTCGGCTCGCCGAAGGTCATCCCCACCACCTATGTCGTCAAGCTCCTGGTGCTCTACATCGGGATCGGTCTGACCCTGGCGACACTGACTTCCGGCGTCGGGATGCCGTGGGACGTCGGCACATGGTGGGACGACATGATCGTCTACCAGAAGTTGGTCTACTGGACGATGCTGCTCGAAACCGTCGGACTCGCGGGGTCATGGGGACCGATCGCCGGCAAGTTCAAGCCGATGACAGGCGGAATCCTGTTCTGGGCGAAACCGGGGACCGTTCGGATGCCTCCGTGGCCGGGTAAGGTGCCGTTCACCTCGGGTGACACCAGGACGCCGCTGGACGTCGTGCTGTATCTCGCGCTCCTGGTGAGTCTGTTCGTACCCGTCATCGTGCCCGGAACACCGCCCGGTGCATTTGCCTCGATCCTGCCCGAGGGCATCGGCAACCTCGTCGATCCACGCTGGGCGATCGCGCCGGTCTTGCTCACCATCGTTGTGGGCCTTCGCGACAAGACGATCTTCATCGCTGCCCGCGCCGAGCAGTACGGTCCTGCGATAGTGCTGTTCGGTCTCGTGGGAATTCTCGGTGACAACGCCATCGTCGACCTCGTGGTCGGACTGAAACTGCTCATTTTCTCGGTGTGGGTCGGGGCCGGCATCTCGAAATTCGGTGCACATTTCGCCAACGTCGTTCCGCCCATGGTCTCGAACAGCCCCTGCATTCCCACGCGCTGGGCCAGGCGCAAGCACTACCGGAATTTCCCGGACGACATTCGCCCCTCGGCAACGGCCAAATTGATCGCGCACGTATTGGGCACCACCGTCGAGATCGCGGTACCGGTCGTGTTGCTGCTCACCACCAACACGACCGTCGCACTCGTCGGAGCACTTCTCATGGTGGCATTCCACCTGTTCATCATCTCGACGTTCCCGCTGGCGGTGCCGCTGGAGTGGAATCTGTTGTTCGCCTACGCAGCAGTCTTTCTCTTCGTCGGACACCCTGCAGGACAGGGATTCTCGATCTTCGACGCCTCCCCGTGGTTCGTGGCGACAGCGCTGGTGTGCTTGTTCTTCTTCCCGGTTCTGGGCAATCTACGACCGGACCTCGTCGCCTTCACGCCCTCGATGCGCCAGTACGCGGGCAACTGGGCCTCCGGTCTGTGGGCGTTCGCACCGGGTGCCGAGGACAAGCTCGATCAGATCGTGCGCCCCACCCGCAATCAGGTACGACAGCTCGAAGCCATGGGTTACCCGCCTTCCGTCGCCGAGATCACGATGCAACAGACCATCGCATGGCGCTCGATGCACAGTCAGGGCCGCGGATTGTTCTCGCTTCTGATCCGCAACGTTCCCGACATCGATCGATGGACGGTGCGTGAAGGCGAATTCGCCTGCAACTCGATTCTCGGCTTCAACTTCGGCGACGGCCACCTGCACGACGCCTCCCTCATCGCAGCGATTCAGCGACGCTGCAACTTCGAGCCGGGAGAGTTCGTGGTGGCATGGGTCGAATCGCAGCCCATCCATCGAAAGACGCAGTCGTACAAACTCATCGATGCCGCCCTCGGCGTGATCGAAACCGGCACGTGGAACGTCGACGACGCGGTGTCCGCCCAGCCGTGGCTACCCGACGGCCCCATCCCCATGTCGGTGACGTGGCGGCGTCGCGCAGACTCGACAACCGCTCGACACTCGGCACCGGAGACGTCGTCGGCGACGGCCGGTGCTGGAGAATCGACATCATGACGCGATCCGCGACGATAGTGGGCAGCGGCCCGAACGGTCTTGCCGCTGCACTTGCTCTGGCACGCGACGGCATACACGTCACCGTGCTGGAGGCGGAGAGCGAGATCGGCGGCGGCACCCGTAGCCACCGGCCTTTCACCACCGTCGATCTGCTCGTCGATCACTGTGCCGGTTTTCATCCGATGGCGGTGGGTTCACCTGCCCTCGCCGGTCTCGAGCAACACGGACTGACGTGGCGGTGGCCCGAGATCGATTGTGCACATCCGCTTCTCGACGACGCGGCAGCGCTGCTCCATCGATCGGTAAACGAGACTGCTGTGGGCCTGGGTGCGGACGGCAAACGATGGAAGGCACTGTTCGGGCAACCGTCGTCGTCGTACGACAGACTGTCCGCAGACCTTCTCGGACCGGTCGTGCACCTGCCCCGACATCCACTGCTGCTGGCGAGATTCGGTGCGCCGACTGCTCTGCCCGCTGCGGTGTTGTCACGGGCGTTCGCCACACCGCAGGCGCGGGCACTGTTCGTCGGAGCAGCGGCACACGCGATGCGGCCGTTGACCGAAGTGTTCTCCTCCGCCATCGGGGTGGGAATCCTGACCGCGGGACACCACAACGGATGGCCGGTGGCGGAGGGCGGAACCGCGGCGATCTCACGGGCGATGCACTCCGCGCTCATCGAACTGGGAGCAACCGTGCAGACCTCGACGCGGGTTGCCTCGCGAGCCGATCTGCCGTCGTCGGACATCACGATCTTCGACACGACGCCGTCCGTGGTGGCCGACGTACTCGGCCAGGAACTCACGACGCGTACACGTCGCTCCTACAACAGGTTTCGGCATGGACCAGCTGCGTTCAAGGTCGACCTCGCGGTGCGCGGTGGAGTCCCGTGGACCGACCCCAGGGTCGCACAGGCCGGCACTGTGCACGTGGGAGGTAGCGCCGAGGACACCGTCGCAGCCGAGGCGGCCGTCGCTGCAGGACGAATGCCCGATCGGCCGTTCGTCCTCGTCGGGCAGCAGTTCGTCGCAGATCCTCAGCGCGCGGACGGAGACGTCGTACCGCTGTACGCATACGCCCATGTTCCCGCCGGCCTCGACCACGATGTCACCGACGTCGTGATCGACCGCATCGAACAGTTCGCACCGGGCCTGCGTTCGCGAATTGTGGAGACAGTCACCACGTCTCCGCAGAGCTTCGCCGGAGGAAACGCGAATTTCGTCGGCGGCGACATTCTGTGCGGTACGTCGTCGCCGACACAATTGCTCCTCGGACCACGGCCCGGCCGAGACCCGTACCGCACGGGTACGCCGGGGTTCTATCTCTGCTCGGCGGCAACTCCCCCCGGACCCGGTGCACACGGCATGGCGGGACTGAATGCAGCGCGACGAGCTCTGGATGACCTGCTGAAGCGCTGAAACAACGACACAGCAATACCTTTCGCCTTCTCTGTCGTCAGCGAGAAGGCACCACCTCTGCTTTCCCACGGAAGGACCGAACACAATGCCAATCGACGAATCTCTCCACGGCAAGGTCGCACTCGTCACCGGTGCCGGGGCAGGCCTCGGCGCCGCCATCGCGCGGCGACTGGCCTCCGACGGTGCACAGGTGGTCGTCTCCGACATCGATCTCGACGCCGCTCGCCAGGTGGCGTCTTCGATCGACGGTGCGATCGCTGTAGCGACAGACGTCACCGACGAGGATCAGGTTCGATCTCTCGTCGAGCAGACGGTCGAACACTTCGGCAACCTGCACATAGCAATTCCCAACGCCGGTGTCGGCGAAGTCAGAGCGATCGCACAGATGTCGTACGCCGATTGGCGGCGTACCACCGCAGTCAACCTGGACGGCGTGTTCCTGACCATCCGCTACGCCGCACCCGCGATCGCAGCATCCGGCGGCGGCTCCATCGTCACCATCAGCTCGATCACCGCGACGGCAGGTTCGGCGCTGCTCGCGCCCTACGCCGCCAGCAAGGCCGCGGTGAGAAATCTGACCGAAACCGCCGCAACGGAGTTCAGAGCGCAGGGTGTTCGAGTCAACGCTGTGCTGCCGGGGTTCATCGACACCGCCCTGGTCACCAAGGCAGCCCCCGAATTCGAGGCAGCTCTGGGGCTACCGGAAGGAGGGTTCGACACCCTCATCGCCGACAAACAAGGGCGCTACGGCACACCGGAGGAAGTAGCAGCAGCTGTCGCGTTCTTCGCATCGCAACAGTCGTCGTGGTGCACGGGGAGCAGCCTCGTTCTGGACGGCGGACTGGTCGGCTCACTGCTCTGAACGCCTGACGGGAGTTCGAGGACGAAACACATCGGCAGAGGCTTGCCGATGTGTTTCGTTCACTCAGGTGGGACGTCCTCTGTCGCCTCTGCGGACGTTGTCGATACCTCGCCCTGCGCGAGAATTGCGATACGCCGACAGTCTCAGGTTGCGGAGCCACTCCGGCTGGGGGCGCACCGACGCAGGACTGTTCAGCACCGGATCGAACGCGTCGATCTCTTCGGACGGTTGCAGAATTGTCGTCGAGTGAACGACGGCCAGTGGCTCGAACGCAGCTGTACCACAAGCATGTTCGAGAACCAGGCTCACACCGTGGTCGTCGATCGCTTGTCGAACGTCCGCGACGCTCATCCCGTTCATCTGCGGGCGGGTCAGCCGTGCACGCAACCACCACATCCTGCCCTGGTACTTCACCGGCATCAGAGACGACAGATGCGCGTCGTTCCACGACGTCGACGGCCACGGCACCATACGTCCTACCACTCCGGTCGCCGAGCCGGCGAGCAACAGATCCCACGGGGTGGCCCCGACCTCGAGCGGTGGGACCCGGATCGCTACCCCGGCGACATCGGGGAGGCCTGCGGGAATACCGATCCCCTTCGAGATTCGCACGGTCACCTCGCAGGAACGCAACGGGATTCCGTATCGGTCCGGCAACAGCCGTTCGAGGGAGCCGCTGAAACTCACCCCGTCCGGATGAAAAGCCCGGGCGTTCCGCACGGCCGAGAGGCCGCGAAAAGGCAGACCCAGCAAGTGCGTCGATACAGTGCGGAGTTCGGAGAATCTGCTGTCGTCAGCGCGCTGCGCATCTCGACTGCGTCGCGCGAGATCGAGGACGGACATGGAATTCACCCCCTGCTGTGTCGGTTCTCGCTACGGGGTGAATGCAGGTAACTCATGCGCCCAACTTTGCAGCGATGTCATCGACGACCGGGGCGAAGTCTTCCAACGCCGCGCGGGAGAAGCCGCCGGCGTCCTGCAGACGCTCCGTCAACGCTGCTCGGGTCACAACAACAACAGCGACGTCGTCCTGCGACTCGTCGCCGGACTTTTCCGGGACATCGAGCACGAGTTCGCCCTCCACCAGAACGAGTCGTGCATCGGGGGTGCTGTCGTACAGAGCTTGCAGTCGATCGGCGGTGTCGTTCACGGTCGGTCCTTTCGGGTGACGAAGTCGGTGGCTTTACCTCGACATCGAGATATCCGGTCCGGATCGAATCAAACGACCGAGTGCCGATTGAGCACGTTCCGCGCGGGTAGAGCTGCAGTATGACCAGTGAAAACAGTCCACAGAATTCGACGGACCCATACGACCCCGGCCAGGATCCGGATGCGGACCCGGCCAACCTCACGCAGAACGCCGGCACGCAACCGGATCAGGCGGAAGGCGAGGAAGAGGACGACGCGCAATGAACGCCGTCGGAGCCGAAGAGCAAGGAGGGCGCATCCGTGGTGAACAGTAACTACGAACGGTGGAGAACCGGCTCCACTCCACAGGCCTACACCGGTTCTCCGGTGGAGGCGGTCCGCGTCGATGGAACCAACGCCGACGACGTCGTGACCTGGCTCGAGACCAAGGGACTCGACGCGGCCAACTGCGGTGGCGCGGTCGGGATCGGGCACGTGATCGCCGACGTGGGTAGCTGGATGGTCGTCACTGCATCGAATCACGTGATGACATTGGACGACGCTACGTTCAGCGAGATGTACGAGCACACCCCGCCGCCTCTGATCGGCGGGTAACTTTTCGCGCCATCGAACCTGAACACGCCTCAGCCCCCCCCCCGGTACGACCGCAATAGGGCTGGAACGACCAGCATTCCAACGCGAATCGGCGCGGGGCCCAGGTGTGGAAACTGCTCACGCGGGTAACCGATGGACAAGGAGCCGTTCACGCGGCCGCCAAAACCTCTGTTATATCGCGCGTTTCGCGATCGGAGCAGCGCACACAACCGAAGGATCCTCAGATGTCCAACAGAAATACCCTCATCCGTTCGCTACACGATCTCGGTGCTGCTGCCTGGTTCGGCGGCTCGCTCATGGGTGCCGTGGGCGTGAACGGTGCTGCCACTGCGGTGCAGGATCCGCGAGACCGCGCACAGGTTGCCGCGGCAGGGTGGGCGAAATGGGCTCCGGTCAACGCCGCGGCCATCGGTGCACATCTCATCGGCGGCGCAGGCATACTCATGGCCAACCGCGGTCGTGCTCGTCATCAGCAGGGTGTTACCGCCAACACCAACTTCAAGATCGCCGTTACCGGGGCCGCCCTCGCCGCCACCGCGTACAGCGGTGTCCTCGGCGCGAAAACGACCAAGGCTCAGGGTCATTCGATCGATTCGGCAACCGAGCCGTCAGCAGCTACCCCACGCGAGGCCGCCGCAGCACAGAAGCAACTGAAGTACCTCCAGTGGGCATTGCCGGTCCTGACCGGAACCCTCGTGGTGCTGGGTGCTCAGCAGGGTGAGCAGCAGAGGCCGACCGAAATCTTGTCGGGAATCGCAGGAAAGCTGGTCGCCCGCGCGTAGATACACGCGCATGTGCCCTACCCCGTCGCAGACACTGCGGCGGGGTCGGACTTGTTGGGGCAGTGCCGACACCGGCGTGCAAGGTACGGCGGTCAAGGGGGCCTAGAAATTCCAGCGAAGACCGGGCGTCATCGCGATGTCGGTCACTTGCTGGACCGTCAACACGGGGTCGGCGGATACATCGACGATGCTGCCGTCGGTCCCGTATACCTCTACGCGACTGCCTCTTTCGGATGATCTCAGATCGACGACTGTGCCGTCACTCAGTGTCCGACGCTCATCGACGTAGCCGGCCAAACATGGACCGGCAGATCGGTGGGGAAGGCTCGCGCCAAAGCGGCCGACTTGGCCGAAGCGTCGAACCCAGCCGGGGCGGAATCCGGTCCGACAATGGCGTAGTTGATTCTCTGCATGTCCTCGGGCTGGACTACCTCCGCACAGCCGGGTATCGACACGGCGTCGGGTTGCGGATCGTGGAGAGGACCGGCGACTACGACGCCTGCTGCCACGGTGCCGACGATCACCGAGACTGTCGTCCACACCGACTTCGGGTCACCTGGGCTGGCCATCCTGCCAGTGTCCACCGCCGGCGACGACCCCCATCGCCCGGGTCACGCTGCGTTGCAGGCTTTACCGCCTGGACCGTTCGGCAAACCCCGACCCCACTGCTCCGACCGCGAACACCGCTGCGGTCAGCACGATGTTCGGCCACAGACCGAAGCGGGGGTCCAGTGCCCACTCCCGCGGCACGAGATTCTCGACGTTGTAGAGGTTGGACACCAGACTCGCAGCGACGGCGACAACACCGATTGCCACCAGCAACCGCGACCGCAGGCCGACACCCCACACCAGGACCGCGATCGATATCGCCAGTAAGGGCAACAATCCTCGAATCGTCATGTTACCCACGTAGAACATCATTCCGTTCTGCACGAAAACTGCTGTTGCACTCGACAATCCGAGACTCGCAACGAGCCACAGCCGAACATGCATGGCGACGCCCGATCGACGTTCGCTCCACACGCAGTAGACCGCGACGGCCCCGATGCACACCGGCAGAGCGCACAGCCAGTACACATCGGCTGCTGGTTCTCCGAGGTGCGCACCACCGAACCACGCCGGACCCGACACCGACTCACCGCCGACGACCGGTTGCCGAACGTAGAACGGCAACGCACCGACGAAGAGCAGCGAGATGAACAACAGCGGGATGAACAACGGCGAAGCCTGAGCATCCGACTCGCTCACAGTCGCGGTTCTGCCTGATCGATCGCTCACGTGCCCTCCTCGGCGAGACAAGCACACCTTACGTCCGGTTTGTTTCTAAAGGGTGTGCTTTGTACCGATCTGCACGCCGTCTACCAGGCCGCCCCTCGCCGGCGTCCCCGTTGTTCATCCCACATGCGGACCCGTCGTCGGAGATCTACACCGGGCAGGTGTCGAGCCGCCAACCACTGGCCTATACGACGAAAAAGCCCTGAACTGCATCGCTGCAGTTCGGGGCTTTTTCTTCTGTGCGCCCGAAGGGATTCGAACCCCTAACCTCTTGATCCGTAGTCAAGTGCTCTATCCGTTGAGCTACGGGCGCATGTTCAGTTGTGTCGGTTCCGAGGAACCGACGTGCCGATCCTTGCGGATCAGCGTGGCGGAGGCGAGAGGATTTGAACCTCCGGACCCGGTGAAGGGTCAAGTCATTAGCAGTGACTCCCATTCGGCCGCTCTGGCACGCCTCCTAGGCTGCCGGCCCTCTCGGACCGCCGAGGAAAGAGATTACACACGGCTGAGGCCAGAAGGCAAAACGGCTGGTCGACGCCCCAGGTTCGCGCGGCGTTCGCGTAAAAGATGCTTGTTGCTCGTCAACGCATGAAGCTGTCGAACCAGTCGAAGATGCGCGTCTGCGCATCGACGAGAGCGGCCTCGGCGGGGTCGGTGTCGTCGCTGCTGCCCGGCTGTTCCCGAGGATGATCGGCGCGATGCTCCACACCGGAGTAGCTGACGACGTTCGTGGCCACTGAGGCGCGCGTGGCGGCATCGCGAAGGGCTTCGATGTGTTCGGGTGGGGTGTGGGGGTCGTTCTCGCCGTAGAGGCCGAGCCACGGCGCCTGCAACTTCGGCACGGCGTCGACCAAAGCGATCGCGTCCGAATTGAGCGGCTCCACGATCCCTGCTGCGGCGACACTGACCGCCGCTCCGACCGGACGGCTGGTGGCCACGATCAACGCGGCCGTTCCGGCATCGTCGAATCCGATGACGCCGATGCAATCGGAGTACACCCCGCGCTGGACGAGCCAGTCGGAGGTGGCGTCGAAATCTGCGAAGAGGTCGTCGCCGAACACTTCCTTGTCGTCGCCGTGCCCCCGATGGAACAGGTCCGGCGCTACCGCCAGCCACCCTTCCAACGCGAGGGCGCGCAGGAGATCTTTCAGCGACTCGGGAATCTCCCTGGCCTCGTGCAACACGACGATCCCGCCGCGCGGTGACCCATCGGGCTCGACGGCCGTCAACGGCACTTTCTCCTGCGAGACGGGTTTCGATGCGGCCGTATCCACCTCGTCGTCCGCGCCGACTGTGGGCGCGGGGGCGGACCGAAGGACTGCGAAGTCGCTGAAAGTTCCCGACATACTGTACGAAGATAGGACGATCGCGGCCGTCCTGCACAGCTTTGACGCGGACAGGCAGAAGTCGCTTACCGACAGGGTCGGCGCATAATGACTGACGTGACCGTGCACATCCGCCCCGACCTCGACGCCATCCCCGCTTACGTACCCGGCCGCAGCTTTCCCGGTGCGATCAAGCTGGCGAGTAACGAAACGACACAGGGCCCTCTGCCGAGTGTCCGCGAGGCGATCGTGGAAGCCGCCGGCGGCGTCAATCGCTACCCCGACATCCGCGCGACAGCGCTCGTCGAGTCGTTGGCGGAGAAGCTCGGAGTGGCCCCGGAGAACGTGGCCGCCGGAAATGGCTCGGTCGCGTTGTGCCAGGAGGTCGTCCAGATTACCTGTGGCCCCGGTGACGAAGTGATCTTCGCGTGGCGCTCGTTCGAGGCCTATCCGATCATCGTCCGGGTGACGGGAGCGACGCCCGTTCAAGTGCCGCTGACCTCGGACCACGTGCACGATCTCGACGCAATGCTCGACGCCATCACCGAGCGCACCCGACTGATCTTCGTCTGCAACCCGAACAACCCGAGCGGAACCGTCGTTCAGCGCGACAAGCTCGTGGCCTTTCTCGACGCGGTGCCGCCCAACGTCCTCGTCGTCCTCGACGAGGCCTACTTCGAGTACACCCGGCCCGACGCGGCAGGCAATCACACCGATGGGGTGGAGATCGCACGCGGTCGGCGCAACGTGATCGTGCTGCGGACGTTCTCGAAGGCGTACGGCCTCGCGGGTCTCCGAGTGGGCTACGCGGTGGCCGATCCCGAGGTGATCACTGCGCTGTCCAAGGTTCGTATTGCGTTCGCAGTCAGCACCATTGCTCAGCAGGCGGCTCTGGCGTCGCTCGAAGCCTCGGCCGAGCTACTGGCTCGTACCGATGCGCTGATCGCCGAACGTGATCGAGTGCGCGACGCCCTGGTCTCGGGTGGCTACGACGTGGGCGTATCCCAGTCCAATTTCATCTGGCTGCCGCTAGGCGAACGTTCGGGTGAATTCGCCTCGGGCGCAGCCGAACAGGGCGTGTTGTTGCGTTCCTACGGAAACGACGGAATGCGGGTCACCATCGGCGACCCGCACGAGAACGACGCGTTTCTGAAGTTCGCTCTACAGTCCTAGCGCGCGCTCGAGCGTCGGCCAGGATTCCCGGAGATCGTCCTGCCAGTACGGCCACTGATGAATGCCGTACGGGCGGTAGGTGAAGGTGGCCGGTATGTCGATCGAGCGCAGGCGTGTGTCGAAGAGCGTGGTGCAGTACAGCGCTGCAGCTTCGAGCGGTCCGCCCATCGCAGCTTCCTGCACACCACCGCCGCCGGGGCCCAGTTCGTACGGGCCGGGTAGGCCGGTGCCGACGGACACGTAGACGTCCTTGCCGCGCAATGCTTCTGCGTTGCGTGACGGATCGTGTTCGATCCACTTCGCGTCGGCGTTCTCGCCCCACATGTTGGTGGCGTTGCCGCCGTTGGTGGCGACCGTGGCGCGCACAGCGTCCTTGAGGTTGTTCTGCGAGTTGTCGTAGCAACCGCTCAAACCGGCTACTCCGGTGTAGAGATCGGGGTGACGCGTGATGAGATCCATCGCGGCCTGGGCACCCATCGACACACCGCCGATGGCATTGGTGCCGTTACCGGAGAACCGCGCGTCGATCAGCGGCGGCAACTCCGCAGTCAGAAATGTCTCCCACTTGTTGATGCCCAGAACGGGGTCGGGCACATTCCAGTCGGTGTAGTAGCTACTCGATCCACCGACCGGCAACACCACATTGACCGGCTTGTCCGCGAAGAAGTCGACGATGTCGGTCTTCTGCGTCCAGGTGCTTTCCTTGTAATCGGATTCCTTGCCGGCACTGACGCCGTCGAGCATGTAGAGCGTCGGACGGGACACGGCCTGCGCGGCTGGAAGAAGAACCTGCACCTGGATCGCCCGACCCATCGCCGGCGAATCGACCCACACGGCCGCACGACGCGGAGTCAACATGTCGACTCGATCGATACGAGCCGCTGCCGTCGGCAACGACTGCGCCTGCATGCCAGGTGCCGCCCCGCCACCATCGGCACTGCCGGTACCCGGAAGCGGCTGCGCTCCGGCGATACCCGACGACAGCAAGGACACAGCCAGCGCAGCCCCCGCTGCTGCCAACACACGACGGTGCATCTGATCTGCCATCCTCCCCAGGCGCACCCTCGCGGGCGCAACACAAACAACATCCGTTCCACAACGTACTCACCGCGACGCAGACACGCCGAGGGCTGTGGGTCCGCTCACAGTAGCCGCGAAATCCCGCGTACAAAAGTCTGCGTAATCCTTTGTTACATGTACCGAAGAAATAACGGTCTACCTGGTCGGATGCCGCCGCCGGGAGGTGCTTCGGAAGGCACTCAACGTGACATTCGGTGGACTTTTCGGGGGTCAATGTCACATCGAGTGGACTTCTGGCGGAGCAGGCTCAACCGCGGCCGGTTTCGCCCTGCAACTTGTCGATCATTTCCGACGCCTGCGCCTTGTTCAGGTCGTCGGGAACTTCCTCCCCTGCTTCCTGCGCGAGGGTGCTCAGGTAGCTCTTCTGCGGACCGGTCATCGGCTCGTCGCCGGTGACCCA
The DNA here is from genome assembly GCF_040686915.1 of Rhodococcus sp. NPDC077669. Taxonomy (NCBI): domain Bacteria; kingdom Bacillati; phylum Actinomycetota; class Actinomycetes; order Mycobacteriales; family Nocardiaceae; genus Rhodococcus; species Rhodococcus sp. NPDC077669. The sequence goes on from NZ_JBFBMD010000005.1 coordinate 213,781, forward strand.
GTCGTCGGGATCCTTCTCGGGGTTCTGGTTGACCTGCTCGTTTTCGCTCATACGTTCGTAAATACGCCCTCGTGACGGTTTCCAAACGCGTCGACCCTGCGCATGTCGGTGCCGCCCTGCTCAGCACGGCTGTCGGTCGCGCGAATGACTTCGTTGACAGTTCAAGGATCCGTCGAGGAAGCTCCATCGCACCCCCTCGAATTGGAGCAACATGAAGACGAAGAGCCTGCTGGTCAGAATCGGCATCGGAAGCGCGATCGCTGCGGCAGCCATGGTCACCACCCCCGCCCTCGCTTCGGCGGATCCGATCACCGATTTCCTGTGCGGTGCCGGCTCGGCTCAGTTCTGCATCCTTCCGCCGCCGCCTGCTTTCGCTCCCCCGCCCGCACCTCAGGGTGCGCCCGCCCCACAGCCGCAGGGTGCGCCGGCTCCCGCACCTCGGCCCAACGGTGGGTTCCAGTACCAGAACTGCGACGCCGCCCGCGACGCCGGAGCTGCACCGGTCTATCGCGACGAGTACGGCTACGGCCCCCAACTCGACCGCGACAACGACGGCATCGGCTGCGAGTAGCGAGTTCGCACTTGTGTAGGTGAATCGCTGCCGATCGTCTGCACAAGTGCGATCTCGGCGGGCGGATACGCTCGCTCGATGAGACGACGCCAGCAACCGCCCCTGGCGAAGCGCTACGGCCTCGACCCCGCGCGCGTCCGAATGCCCGAGGACGGGACATGGCCCACCGTCCGCGAGTTCTTGACGGCGACCGAGCAACGGATCTCGCCGGGACGCATCGACGAGATGCTCGCTGCGGGTGAGGTCGTCGACATGGGCGGGCCTGTATCCGCTGATGCGCCGTACGTCCCCGGCGACGCTGTCTGGTTCCACCGCGACCTGCCGACGGAAACCGTTGTGCCCTTCGATATCTCGATCGTGCACCAGGACGACGTCATATTGGTGATCGACAAACCGCACTTTCTGCCGACGATCCCGCGCGGCGGCCACATTCTGCAGACCGCTTTGGTGCGCCTGCGCCTCGAACTCGATCTTCCGCAACTGGTGCCTGCTCATCGACTCGATCGCGTCACCGCCGGCCTGGTGCTGTTCGTCGTCGATCCGACACTTCGCGGGGCGTATCAGACGTTGTTTCAGGATCGGAAGGTACACAAGGAATACGAGGCCATCGCGGCCTACGAACCGTCGCTCACCCTGCCTACCGAGGTACGCAGTCGAATCGTCGCGGACAAGGGCCAGTTCACTGCACGCGAGGTGGACGGAGAACCCAACGCGCACACCGTCGTCGAACTCGTGGACCACCGCGAGAGCATCGGACGGTATCGACTGACACCGTCGACGGGACGAACCCATCAGCTACGTCTGCACATGAACTCGTTGGGCATCCCCATCCTGGGTGACGACCTCTACCCGACGGCTACCGGCCGAGCCGTCGACGATTTCACGGTACCCCTCCAATTACTCTCCAGTGCAATCGAATTCATCGACCCGATCTCGAAAGCTGTACGACGCTTCGAGACTCGGCGCAGCCTGGAGCGTTGGGAGACCGCGGAGGGCTGATCACTCGCGACCGGGGGCGAGAGGATCGCGTCCGCCCAGCTTCATCTCGAACTCTGAATACGTCTCCAGCGAGGCAAAGTGACGCGAATACAGATCGTCGGCGTCACCGGTGAGATCGCGAAGAGTGCGAGCCACATCGACCACACGCACCAATCGGACGTATGACCGGTCCTCGCCGGAGCCCACCTCGTACTCCTGCTCGCGCGCGAGCATTTCGACCTTGCCCTGCGCAGCGACATCGTTATTGGCGTGGATCAGATAGAAATCTTCCCGGTAATACTTGCCTGTGCCATCATTCGAGCCGAGCTCGAAAAGCGCAATTGCGAAGTAGGCCTGTTCGGCGGAATTCATACCGACGAAGGTAGCAACAGATCGGATCGCCGCGCTTTCCACCAGGGGCACAGAAGCTTCTCTCGTGGAGCCCTACTCAGAATTCTGGTCACGCTCGGACTTCACGAGTTCCTTCGTGCGCACCAAGCGCAGCGCCGTGACCAACACGACGCCGCCGATGATGTTGAACAGCACTGTGTAGCCGAACCATTCGATCCACTCGCGGTAGGTCACATCCGCTCCTGCGTGGATGGCCCCGAAGATCAGCAGGGAATCCAGGACCGAGTGGAACAACTGCAATCCGGCCAACAGAAAACCCGCCGCCATGGCGGCGATGATCCGCGCCACATCGGATTCGGTTCCCTGCTGCATGCGGGTCAGCAGTGTCATCGTGCTGCCGCCGAGAACAGCGAGGCAGATCGACTGAAGATCCAAGGGTGCGTAGACGAAATGATGCGCCGACTCGGACAACACTTCGAGCCATTGCGGAAACGCGTGCGCGATCAACCACATCACGAACCAACCGCCGAGCAGATTCGCGAGCAGCGTCCCGACCCACAACTTCGCGAGCTGTGCAGGCGTGCCGTTGCGGGCCACAATCGCGGCGATCGGCATCAGGAAATCCTCGGTGAACAGCTCACCGTGTGCGAGATAGATGGCCACCAGGCCGATTCCGAACGCCAGGCCCGCCAGCAGGTGACTGCCGGTCTCGTCCAGCACCGCTAGGTACGCCATCACCCCCAGAGCGACCTCGAGTCCGCCGAACAGTCCGGTGATCAGCACGGTGCGTACGGTGCGGTGCAATCGCTCCTCGCCTTCGGTGACGACAGCGTCGAAACTCTCCTCGAGCTCTTCTTCCAGAGGCCCCTCGTTGTCGCCGTCGTTGCGCCGCGCTTCTTCGCTCATTGGCAGGTAGTACCCACCTAACCGGTATTGATGCCACGCCGAGAATTCGCTGCTTCGCAAACGAACAAACCCGGTCCACCCTCGCGGGCGGACCGGGCTCGGTCAATCGACATATGGCGGAAGCGGAGGGATTTGAACCCCCGGACGCTTTTACACGTCTCTCGCTTTCAAGGCGAGTGCATTGGGCCGCTCTGCCACGCTTCCGTGTGCGATCTTAACGGCCGGGGCGGCACCGGCCCAATCGCCCCTCGTTGCCGGTCTGTCAGCGTCGGGGTCGGGTTGCCGATGCGTCCATTGCGGCGTCCACTTTCTGGAAGATGTCGCCCAGGACCTCCAGTTCGGCCGGGGTGAGGAGATCGACCAGATGTTGCCGGACGCTGCGGACGTGCGTGGGTGCTGCCTCCGTCAGTCGTCGTCGACCTTCCTCGGTGATGACGGCGAGGACGCCACGGCCGTCGTGCGCGCAGGTACTGCGGCGCACCATGTCCTGGACTTCCATCCGCCTGATCTGGTGGGTGAGGCGACTTCGGGAGGACAGAACCCCGTCGGCCAACTCGCTCATGCGGATGGAGCCGTCGTCCGCCTCGGACAGCATCACCAGGATGCGGTATTCGGCCATCGACAGGTCGTGTCTGTCCTGTAGATCCCTGTTCAATACCTCCATCAATCGTTGACCGCCGTCGACATAGGCACGCCAAGCTCTCATTTCCGCAGTGTCGAGCCACTGCGGGTCCCCCCCGGGACCAATGGCTAATTCGGCCGTCACGCGAGTCATCTTAGGCAGGAAATCTACTCACGAGTAGCTTGCCGTGGTTCGGGGCCCGATTCGCCGATGCGACCTAGGGTCGAGTTATGACAGATCCCTACATCGACCCTCCGTACGTTGCCGCCGCCGATCGCTACGAATCCATGTCGTATCGCCGAGTGGGATCGCGTGGGCCGGTACTGCCGGCTGTGTCGCTGGGCCTGTGGCACAACTTCGGCGACGACGTTCCACTGATGAAGCAGCGCGCGATTCTCCGTCGCGCCTTCGATCTGGGAATCAACCATTTCGACTTGGCGAACAACTACGGTCCGCCGTACGGAAGCGCCGAGAAGAACTTCGGCCGCATCTTCTCCGAGGACTTCGCCGGGTACCGCGACGAACTGATCATCTCCAGCAAAGCGGGATGGGACATGTGGCCCGGCCCATACGGCTTCGGTGGCTCCCGCAAGTACCTGCTGTCCTCACTCGACCAGTCGTTGACGCGTATGCGACTCGACCACGTCGACATCTTCTACAGCCACCGCCCCGACCACGACACCCCCATCGAAGAGACAGCCGGCGCGCTGATCAGCGCTGTCCAGCAGGGGAAGGCCCTGTACGCGGGCATCAGCTCGTACAAGCCCGAGGGCACGCAGAAGATGGCGGATCTGCTCGCCGACGCCGGTGTTCCGCTGCTGATCCATCAGCCCAGCTACTCGATGGTCAACCGGTGGATCGAACCCGAACTACTGGGCACACTCGACGCGATCGGCGCAGGCGTCATTGCATTCTCTCCCCTCGCCCAAGGCATGCTCACCGACAAGTACCTCGACGGCATTCCCGCGGATTCGCGAGCAGCACAAGGCAAGTCACTGAACCCGGACTGGCTCACCGACGACCACATCGGGCACCTTCGCGCACTGAACGACATCGCGTCGGCCCGCGGTCAGTCACTGGCTCAGCTCGCGCTGAGTTGGGCGCTGCGCGACCGGCGAGTGACGTCGGTACTGATCGGCGCATCGAGCGTCGAGCAGCTCGAGAACAACGTCGCGGCGCTGGACAATCTGGATTTCTCCGACGCCGAACTCGAACAGATCGACAGTCACGCCGGCGACTTCGGCATCAACCTCTGGGACCTGTAAAGCGCCTGCGACAGTGGTGGCGCATCATGGATGCATGCGTGCAATCACACTGAAAGAATTCGGCGATCCCGACGTCATGGAGTGGACCGAGGTTCCCGATCCACGACCGGCCCGCGGACAGGTGATCGTCGACGTCTCCGCCACCGCCGTCAACCGTGCCGATCTGATGCAGCGTCAGGGCAACTACCCGCCGCCCCCGGGTGCCAGCGAGATCCTCGGTCTCGAGTGCTCGGGAATCATTTCCGAGCTCGGTGACGGCGTCAGCGGTTGGAACGTCGGCGACAGGGTCTGCGCGCTTCTGGCAGGTGGCGGGTACGCCGAGCAGGTCGCCGTGCCTGCCACCCAGCTGTTCCCGATCCCTGCGGGCCTCGATCTCCATGTGGCAGCAGCACTTCCGGAGGTCGCGTCCACGGTGTGGTCCAACCTGGTGATGGATGCGCACATGCGTTCGGGCCAAGTACTGCTGATCCACGGCGGCGGCAGCGGAATCGGTACGCACGCAATCCAGGTCGCGAAACAGATGGGCGTCACCGTCGCCGTGACCGCCGGATCCAAGTACAAGCTGGACATGTGCGCGGACCTCGGCGCCGACATCCTCATCGACTACAAGAACCAAGACTTCGTCACCGAAATCCGTTCACAGACAAACGATCACGGAGCCGACCTGATCCTGGACAACATGGGCGCTAAATACCTCGACCGAAACCTCGACGCGCTCGCCATGGACGGCACCGTCGTCACCATCGGAATGCAGGGCGGCGTGAAGGGTGAGCTGAACTTCGGCAAGCTCATCGCCAAGCGCGGCTCGGTACACGCGGCCGGATTGCGTGGACGCCCCGAGACCGGACCGTCGAGCAAAGCCGACATCGTCGCCGACATGACCGCACACCTGTGGCCGATGATCTCCGAGGGCCGGGTCACCGCCGTCGTGCATGCCGAAATCCCGATAACCGAAGCAGCACAAGGGCATCGAATGCTCGATGACGCCGAGACGATCGGGAAGGTCATCCTGCGCGTGCAGTGATGTGCGTCCAAGGGTCGTGAGTGGAACTTCGTAGTGGGCTACGAAGTTCCGTGCACGTGCGGCGCAGCCGCTCTCACAGGGCGAGCGCAGCGAGAGCTTTCACGAGCTGATCGATCTCGTACCGGGTGGTGTAGGGAGCGAGTCCGATGGTGACGGCACCACCTTCGTCGTTGACGCCCAGGGCGTCGAGCAGACGACTGCCACCGTGGACCCCGCTGACGCTGCCGATTCGAGCCTGCGCGAGTTGCTCGGACACCTTCACCGCGGGCATACCGTCGACGGTGAAGCTGACGGTCGGGATACGCGTGGGCGCAGTGCCGAGCACCATGACGTGATCGAGGGTGGCGAGCGCAGCCATCAGATGCTCGAAGAGCCGATCCTGATAGTGCTGCAGCGACCCGATCGACAGTTCGAGCCGCTCACGGCGAGTGCCGGTGGCTGCGTCGTCGAGGTTGGCCAGGTAGTCGATGGACGACACGACACCGGCCAGCAGCGCGTACTGATGACCACTGACCTCGAGCCGCTCGGGCCCCTTCGCCGACGGGTTCAGCGACATCGACGGCAACTGGTCGAGCAGTGTCGGATCGCGGAAGATCAGCGCACCCACCGACGGCCCACCCCACGCGGCCGCGTCGATCGCGACGACGTCGGCTCCGAGTTCCTTGATGTCGACGTGTGCGTAGGGGGCTGCTCCAGCGGCATCGACGACGATGAGTCCACCGACCTCGTGGACCAGATCGGCCGCGACGCGAACGTCGGGAGCGCTACCCACGATCGGCGACGCCGCGGTGACCGCCACGAGCCGGGTGGTGGAGGTGATGAGTTCCTCGAACTGCCACGTGGGCAGCTCGCACGTATCGATCTCGACCTCGGCCCAGCGCACGTGTGCGCCGGTTCGGCTGGCGACCCGCAGCCACGGCGCAACGTTGGCTTCCTCGTCCAGACGCGAGAGCACCAAACCGGTTCCCAGCCCGAGCCGGGAGCTCAGAGAATCGGCGAGCCACGACAGCAGCGTCGCCCGATCCGGTCCGATGACCACCCCGGACGGATAGGCACCGACCAGATCTGCGATTGCGACGCGGGCGGATTCGAGCAGAGCAGCACTCCGCTTGGCGGCGATGTTGCCGGCCGAATGATTGGACGCACTGTGCCGGAACGCCGTGGAGACGGCCGTCGACACGCGATCCGGAATCAGCATTCCCAGCTGAGGGTCCAAATGAATCCACCCGTCGCCGAGGGAGGGAATGGACCCTCTGACCCGTGCGACGTCGTACCCCATGCCGGACACTCTAAGCGCCGACCCGCCGAGGGTGTGTTTCACGTCCTGTTTCCCCAGGGAAAGGCAGCCAACAACGCACGCTTCGATCCTCCTGACACCCCGGTTGCGAACGACCGAACCAGGATAATCGCCCCTGTCGATCGCGCAACGGCAGGCGACGCGTAAAGATGGATGCATGACGCAATCCGAGTCGAACAATGCACCCGGCGATCACGTCGTCGTGATCGGCCCCAACGGAGAGCCACTCGCACTGAGCCGCGAAGAAGCCACCGCTGCCGCGGCCCGCGCTTCCGGTTCGGCGGCCAACGAGGAGTCGTCCGACGGATCGGACCTCTCGGAGATGGTGGAACAGCCCGCCAAGGTGATGCGCATCGGCACGATGATCAAGCAACTGCTCGAAGAAGTGCGCGCAGCACCTCTCGACGACGCCAGCCGCAATCGGCTCAAGGAAATCCACAAATCGTCCATCCAGGAGCTCGAGCAGGGCTTGGCCCCGGAGCTGCGCGACGAGCTCGAGCGTCTGGTGCTGCCGTTCGGCGACGACGTCGTGCCCACCGACGCCGAACTGCGGATCGCGCAAGCTCAGCTCGTCGGCTGGCTCGAAGGACTGTTCCACGGCATCCAGACGGCACTGTTCGCTCAGCAGATGGCCGCACGGGCCCAGCTCGAGCAGATGCGTCAGGGCGCATTGCCTCCCGGTGTCATGCCCACACCGGGCGGCGGCCACGGCAGCGGTACCGGCCAGTACCTGTAACACCACACACACGCTCGCAAAATGAGCTGCATGGTCGATTGCAGGTAGTGTCGACCGTCGTGTCGGCACCAGCGAAGGATCCCGAGAGCGAGGCAGGAGAACAGATGCCTGCTCCGGTTTCGGACTCACAGACTTATCGGCGCGCGTTCGGCGATCTGCGGACCGGTTTCAACCAGCGTGAGCTGTGGCTGCATCTCGGCTGGCAGGACATCAAGCAGCGCTATCGACGGTCGGTGATCGGCCCGTTCTGGATCACCATCGCCACCGGCGTCCAGGCCATCGCCATGGGCCTGCTGTATTCGGTGCTCCTGAACATCGATCTGCGCGAGTTCCTGCCGCACGTGACCGTCGGGCTGATCGTGTGGGGCCTGATCAGCGCCGCGATCCTCGAAGGCGGAGACGTCTTCGTCGCCAACGAGGGCCTGATCAAGCAGCTGCCCAGTGCGCTCAGCGTGCACGTCTATCGGTTGGTGTGGCGTCAGCTCCTGCTGCTCGGCCACAACCTGCTGATCTACGTGATCATCATCGCGATTTTCTGGCCGCCCGGCGGACTGCACTGGACCGTGATCTTCGCGATCCCGGCGCTGGTCCTGATTCTGCTCAACGCCGTGTGGGTGTCGATCCTCTTCGGTATCATCGCCACCCGCTACCGCGACATCGCCCCGATCCTCGGCAGCTTCGTCACGCTGATGTTCTTCATGACGCCGATCGTGTGGACCACCTCGGGCCTACAGCAGATGGGCGGCGAGGCCGCGAATCGCGCGAAGCTCGTCGAGATCAACCCGCTGTTCCACTACCTGGACATCATCCGGGCCCCTCTGATCGGCGAGGACCAGCAGGCGTACCACTGGTACATCGTGCTCGGGTTCACCGTCGTCGGGTGGGCGCTGGCCATCGTCGCTCTCAAGAAGTACCGGGCCCGCGTGCCCTACTGGGTTTAGGGGTCAGCAGTTGTCCATCAGCATCAGTACTCATGACGCATGCGTCGACTTCCCGATCTTCGACGCCAAGACGCGGTCCTTGAAGAAGGCGTTCCTCGGCAAAGCCGGCGGTGCCATCGACCGGAACTCCTCCGACGTCGTCGTCGTCGAAGCTCTCAAGAACATCACGATGAACCTGAAGGACGGCGATCGCGTCGGCCTGGTGGGTCACAACGGCGCGGGCAAGTCGACGCTGCTGCGGCTGCTCTCGGGCATCTACGAGCCGACGCGTGGCAGCGCCACCATCCGCGGCCGCGTCGCGCCGGTGTTCGATCTGGGCGTCGGTATGGACCCGGAGATCTCCGGTTACGAGAACATCATCATCCGCGGCCTGTTCCTCGGTCAGACGCGCAAGCAGATGCTCGCGAAGATGGACGAGATAGCCGACTTCACCGAACTCGGCGACTACCTCGACATGCCGCTGCGCACCTACTCCACAGGTATGCGGGTGCGCGTCGCGATGGGCGTCGTCACCAGCATCGACCCGGAGATCCTGCTGCTCGACGAGGGCATCGGGGCTGTCGACGCGGAGTTCATGAAGAAGGCCCGGCACCGGCTGCAGGAGTTGGTGAAGCGCTCGGGAATCCTGGTGTTCGCCAGCCACTCCAACGAATTCCTGGCTCAGTTGTGCGATACCGCGATGTGGATCGATCACGGCCAGATTCGCCAGCAGGGCGGCATCGAGGACGTAGTGCGGGCATACGACGGCGACGACGCCGGAGACCACGTCGCGCAGATCCTGAAAGAGATCGAGCGGGAAGACGGACCTGATGGGCAAACCGGTGCCTGACAAGATTGTCGGGGTCATCGTCACGCACAAGCGGCGGGAGTTGTTGTCTCTGTCGTTGGACGTCATCGGTGCCCAGACGCGTCCGCTCGATCATCTGGTCGTCGTCGACAATGCGAACGAGCCTGCTGTGCGTGAGTTGGTGGAGTCGACGGCCCTACCGACGACGTACCTCGGCTCGCAGCACAACCTGGGCGGCGCAGGCGGATTCGCTCTCGGCATTCTGTACGCCCTCTCGCTCGGCGCGGATTGGGTGTTTCTCGCCGACGACGACGGCCGCCCCGAGGGCCCGAAGGTGCTCGAGACCCTCTACGACTGCGCGCTCGCGCACGGTCTGGACGAGGTCTCGCCGGTCGTCTGTGACATCGAGGATCCGGATCGTTTGGCGTTCCCGTTGCGACGCGGCGTCGAGTGGCGTCGTCTTCGCTCGGAGTTGATCGACCCGGAGAATCCGGACGACGATCTGCTCGAAGGCATCGCGTCGTTGTTCAACGGTGCCTTGTTCAAAGCGTCGACGATCGATGCGGTCGGCGTGCCGGATCTGCGACTGTTCGTGCGCGGCGACGAGGTGGAAGTACACCGCCGATTGCAGCGCTCGGGCCTGAAGTTCGGAACGTGTCTCACCGCCGCGTACGTCCACCCCAACGGGGCCGAGGAGTTCAAGCCGATCCTCGGTGGACGGATGCACACGCAGTACCCGGAGGATGCAACCAAGCGGTACTTCACCTACCGCAACCGCGGTTACCTGATGTCGCAGCCTGGTATGCGAAAGCTGTTGCCGCAGGAGTGGATTCGCTTCACCTGGTTCTTCTTGATCACCACCAGGAATCCTCGCGGTCTGGCGGAGTGGTTCCGGTTGCGCGGACTCGGCCGTCGAGAGCACTTTCGTAAGCCCTGACATGTTTGCGAACGCGCCCTCACCGGCTACCGTGTGCCCATGACGGAACCTCGGAAGCTCGCGGATCGCATCAAGTCGTCGGCTCGAGAAAAACTTCAACGAGCAATCGGTGAGGTTCTGGCGCAGCAGACCGCGCAGCTGGCCGAGCAGACCAGCGATCAGCAAGCGAAATTGCTCGACGTCCTCGAACGTCAACGACGTGAGATCGACGATTTGCACGCCTTCATTCGCGGTCTCGAGATGCGGATGCGTCGCGACATTCCGTACGCCTCCGACGTCGAAGCCGCCGCCCAGAGCGCAGAATTCGCCGAAGAGATGATGCCGGAGGCCCCGACCTTCCTGCGGCCGCACGCCACGCTGCGATTCGCCCTCGGTGAGATCTCCATCCGCGGCATGGCGCTCGAGTTCGGAGTGGCCAGCGGGACGACGCTCGAGATCATCGCCGAGGAATTGGCGTCGCGTAAGGACATCACCGTCGTCGCCGGATTCGACGTGTTCTCCGGCCTACCCGAGACCTGGCGTACGGGCTTTCCGAAGGGACTCTTCGAGCAGGACACGATCCCCGAAGTGCCCGGCGCACAGATCGTCCCGGGGCTGTTCGAGGATTCTCTGCCGGGCTTCCTGAAGGGCCACCACGAGAAGTTGGCTTTCCTGCACCTCGACGCCGACCTGTACTCGTCGACGGTCACCGTGCTGGACCTCGTGGCCGATCGACTCGCAGTGGGCACCGTCATCGTGTTCGACGAGTACTTCAACTTCCCCGGCTGGCGCAACCACGAGTACCGGGCGTGGACGGAATTCGTCGCACGCACCGGCACCGAATTCGACTACCTCGGGTACACCGCCGACAACGAACAGGTCGTCGTACGGATTCGCACGGCACCCAAGTTCCGCACGAACTAGCTACTGCCCGTAGAGACGAGCCCAGTTCTCGCGGCTCGTCAGCTGCGGGACGGCGGCGCGGAATCGAGCCTGGACGTCAGGTCCCTCCGCCCTGAGCCGACGCAGGACCGTCGCCGTGCGGTTGGCAACCTCTCGTGCGGCCAGTTTGTCACTGCGCCGAACCCGCACTCCGGACTGCGAGGCATCGGCCACTACGGCCCTGTCGAAAAGCGATACATGCCACCAATGCGCATCCGCTGCAGAGATGAACGCCAGTTCTCGTCGCAAACGGCCTTGAAACTGATTCTTGATTCGCTTCGCCAGAACCAGATCGATGAGCTTGTTTTTCGGTGCAAAGCCTGCAGGAATCGTCATTAGGTCGGATGACCGTACATCCGGGATCGCAGACGCAGGATGCTTGACCGTTTCCGGATGCCGACTCCGAAGTTCTCGGATCTCACCTAGCACTGTCCGCCCACCGTCCTCCAAGATCGACGGTCCCGACAGAAAGTCCTCGATGCCCTTGAGTGCCGTGTGCGCCAACCCGTACTGCATCGAAACAGCAAATTGCGTGATCTCGCGCCCGAGCATGATGCTGAGCGATTTCACATCGAAATCACTGTGGAGCGCGGCAGTAATCAGCGAGTTTCGTACGCTGAAGTATCGCGACCAGTCATCGCGATCCTTCCAGTGAAAATCGGCGTGCCAGACTCCGGCATTGGGAAGCGTGGCCGTTGCAAATCCGTTGGCCCGGGCGCGTATGCCGAACTCGATATCGTCCCATTGAAAGAACATGGGCAAAGGCAGACCGATCGCCGATATGACTTCGGCAGGTATGAGGCATGACCACCAAGCGTTGTAGCCCGCGTCCACTCGACGATTCTGGCGCTTCTTCGTCAGATCGGCGTCGTGGATCGAATTGGCAGACCAACGACCGGCTTTCAGCTTCGACAGGTCGGCTTCCTCGCCGCTCACGTGCAAGTTTTGCGGGTTCATCAGGTACAACATTTGTGCCCCGACCAAGATCGGTTCGGCCGTCACGTTGGCGAATGCGTTCATCCGCAGAATGCTTTCGGGCTCGCACAGTATGTCGTCGTCCATCAAGATGACGTTGGCGTGCTCGTTTATCGCGGTGACCTCGAACATGCCGCGCGTGAAGCCGCCTGCGCCGCCCAAATTGCTCTGCCGAATGTATACCAGTTTGTCGCCGAGGGCTTCACGCACGTCCGCGAAAAGGCGTCGACTCGACACCGGATCAGTACCCTGGTCCACCACGAAGATGGCGTCTAGCCCAGCAAGAAGTACCTCGTCCCCCGCAAGCGCACTGAGTGTCTCGGCGCAGTCGTCGGCCCGATTGAACGTGCAAATTGCAACTGCTGCCGGTCGAATCACAGCGGGGGCGGCGACAGTCCACTCGACATTCGAGACGGTGAGACTGTCGTCGACTGCTGCGATCTCGATCCACAGGAAACCACCGTCGAGAAAGGTGTCGACGGTCGATGTCAGTGACTGGCGGCCAGACCCGGACACTCGCACAGTCGACACAGTCCGTTCGTTACCACCCGAGTCCGACGCGCGAAGACGGACCTCGCCGCCGCCGTCGTGATCGAATGCCACCTCGACGGTCTCGACGGTCGTCCACCTTTGGAAGTAGCTGGCTGCAAATCGACCGAAGTAGGTGTCCGTGTTTACCGTCGCACCTTGCGCCAGGGTGACGTCGAAGCGCCGACGATGCACATCGCCAGTTTCGATCGACGCGTAAAGATCGTCGGACACGCGCGAAGACGGGCCCGCGAATGTCCCACGCTGAACTACGAAACGAGCTGGCGCAGTGTGCTCGACAAGCCTGTCGCGGATCGCGGCTAGGTCAGGTGCCTCGGTCTTGGCATCGACGAAATCGCTCATTAGTCTCCTACGAGTTCGCGATGTGGCGTCACACCGCGCTTGTCGGGCACGATTGCACGACGCGTGTCACGATATCAACCGAAGTCGACCACTCGGTCTAAGCGCGCTTTGGCGCGGCGACGACCCAGTATGGCGCTGACCATCGAGATCACAAGAATCACGGCAAACGCCCCAGCAGCGGCCGCGCGACCCACAGCCAGTCCCGGCGACGCGTAGCTCACTTCGAGGACTCCACCGCCGGCAGCGACCTCTACACCCAGAAGGCCAGCCGGGCCCTCTGTGACTGCCACAGGCGTCCCGTCGACCGTAGCCGTATATCCAGGCCACGCGAGACGTGCGAAGTAAATGCTGCCGGGCACGGAACCCTCGAAACGAACTCGCTCGACAGCCTCGCTGCTGCTGACTGTTTCGACCTCCATCGCAGGCGACCACCACGTCGCGTGGCCAGAACCTTCCATGAGCGGGTTTTCGCGCACCCATACAACCCGCGCCTCATCCGACGCTGCCATCCCCCAGCCGGCAGGTGGTTGGCCGGCTGTCGCCTCGGGCAACAGGGACCGCTGCAAGACGAGTGTGGAAACACCCATGACGTCGATCAACGGGGCGTCGATCGACGCTGATGCCGGTGCGAAGAGACGGTCGTAGGCATCCGAGCAGACGGCACCTCTGTAGTCCATACAGAGAGCGTCCGCGAAGGCGTCGAATCCCATCCCCGTATAGCTGGCCACCGTCTGAGCACCGGATGCGCGCGGAACATTACCGAACAGAAGCTTGCCGGTTCGGGTGTCCTCCGTAGTGACTGTGCTGCGCTCCGCCAGTTGCAGAACAGTGCCTTGATAGGCCTGCGAGCCCAGGCGAAGTTCAGAAAGCAGGAACGCCGGCGCTCCACCATTCGGCGGCGATGCAGATGCAGGTTCTGCCGACGGCAACGGGCTCGCGGCAGAAGGAAATACCGAAGTCTGAAGGAACAAGATCGACAGGGTTCCGATCAGACCGACGCCTGCCAAAGCCGTCAGTTCCCGACGGCGGCATGCAGTGACCGCCACTGCCATCAGCGCGAGGGTGACGATCACAGCGATCAGGTGCGTCGACGCCAGGTCCGGACGCACCGCCCACGCCAGATAACCACCGAACAGGACGACACCGACCGTCAAGAGGATCCGACGACGGATCTGGTCGCGTGCAATGCCGCGGGACAAGGCGACCGCGAACGCCATGGCCACCGCCAAATAAAGATACTCGACCAGTCGAAATGGCCACCGAAACAGCCACACATTCGAGGGAGCGAGGCAAGCAATCAAATAGAACGAACCCACGACGAACAAACTTGAAGCGCCGACAAATCGTCGTCGCAGCGCCCCCCACCTCAACCACGGCAGGAGCGGTAAAAAGAACCAAGCGAAGTATGTCGATGGAACACTTTCGAGCCGCTCTCCACCCCAGTTGCTCATCGAGGGAAGGTAGGTGGCTGAGCTGCCCGCGACGATGTCACCCAGGTCAGGCACCAGAAAGGTGTCATTGGCTATGGCAGCCAGGGTCTGTCGGTTGGTAACTGAGCTGGACCCCAGCAGCGGCAGGAAGACCATCAGTGCGACCGCACCGACGCACAGTCCCATCACGACGAGTAGCACGAGCCGTTCGTATCGACGCCGGACCAGCAGCTCGATGCCCAGTGCGCCGAGCACGACCACCATTCCCACCGGCGCGTAGGGGTTGCCTGCCGTCATGGCCAGGAAGCCGAATACGAACGGGAGTATCGCCGTAGATCGACCCCGGGCGAATCTGCGTGACGACCACCAGAAATGCGTCACCCACGTGAAAGCCGCGAGTCCAGCCGGCCAACCTGCCGCCTCGTACCACAACGTCAGTCCGGAAACCGGCAGCGCAACCGCCACCAGGAAGGCGGGGGCACGGCTGGCTCCATACGACCGCGCGAGAAGATAGACGCCGGTCCCCAGAATGGCGATCATTTCGGCGGCAACGACAAATGCTGCGAGCGAAAGGTTGTCGAAGAACGAGACGACGACGAAGTTCGCCAAATTGACCGGGTTCCAGATACCCAGTAGCGCTTCAGCCGCGTAGTTGCCGCCCATCCAACCTGCGGGGTCCATCGAAATCCAACTACCACCGCGCAATTGGGTTCCGAAGACGTGCCACAAGGGTGCGAACTGCTCGTACTGATCGCCGACGTAATAGAACAGCGTGCCCCGCCACTGCGGAACTACCGACAACGCGAGAACGGTGACGAACACAGTCGCCACCATCAGCGCGTCTGGAACTCGTCTACCCCTACGAACCGGACCGCTGCTGATCGCTCTCGTGGACAGGTCAGTGGTTGTCATCGGACTTTCACAGTGGCGGTCGGGCGCTCACGCGTGAGAATTTTTTTCGACAACACGAATGTGAAAGGAATTGCAGCAACCGCGGCTACGAGGGGTGCCACACGCTCGTCCATGTTCAACCCGCCCACGAGCAGAACGACTCCGACCGTGGTGATCACATAGTTGGTCAGATTACCGAGCGGGAACAAGATGAACTTTCGCCAGGTGGGAGGCGTCTTGAAGGTCCAGTAGCAGTTGAGAAAGAATGAACCGATCATGGCGATAACTATTGCGATCAAGTGCGCGGCAAGGTAGGGAACGGCCAGCCGGAGCATTAGATAACTGCCGTAATAGACAGAGGTATTCGCGACTCCCACAATCGCGAACCTTATCAAGTGGCGGAGCTGTGAAGACCTGTCGGGTTTTGGCTTGTTCATCGGTTCGGTCACGAAAAATCATCGCCACTCTGAGGGCGGGCTCGATGCTTCTGGTCACGTGTGCGGTTGACTGTGCGCGCTGGACCGCGATCGCTTTCCGTTTCAGCTACGAGGAAGTGGGGACGTTGCTTGGTCTCGTAGTAGATTCGGCCCACGTACTCACCGATCACCCCGAGGAACATCAACTGCAGCCCCCCGAGGCCAATGATCGCGGCAACCAGGGTGACGTAGCCGGGCACGACAACGCCCGCGACAATTGCAGCGATCACAAGGAAAAGTACGTAAGCCAGACCGAGAGTCATCACTGCGGCACCGATGTAAATCGCCAGTCGTACGGGCGCGTTGTTGAACGACATGATCCCGTCGATCCCGTAGTTCACCAATCTACGGAAAGACCACTTGCTGGCACCGCCGCCTTGACGTGAGACATTCTCGTAATCGACCGTCGCGCTCGGAAAGCCGATCCACGAAAACAGCCCCTTCGAGAATCGGTTGTATTCACCCAGCTGAAGCAGCGCGTCAACAGCACGACGACTCAACAAGCGGAAGTCTCCAGCGCCGTCCTGCATGTCCACATCGACCAAACGGTTGACGGCCCGGTAGTACATCTTTGCCGCGAAGGTGCGGCCCACCGAGTCACCTGTCCGAGTGCGTCGAGCTACCACCTGGTCATAGCCGTCCCCGTGCAGGCGCAACATATCCAGGATGAGTTCGGGCGGGTGTTGGAGATCCGCGTCCATGATCACGACTGCATCACCGGTCGCATATACGAGGCCCGCCAGCATCGCAGATTCTTTGCCGAAGTTGCGACTGAACGAGACATAACGGATGCGCTCGTTCTGTTCGCTTAAGCGCCGCATGATCGAGACCGTTGTGTCGCTGCTGCCGTCGTTGACGAGAACGATCTCGAGCTCGGGTCCCTCGTCGCCGAGCACCGTGAACAGCTTCTCGGCCAGATCGGACAGGACGTCTTCCTCGTTGTAACACGGGACCACGACGGACAACAGCACAGTCACTCCAAATCGACGCGGACTTCGGCGACCGCGTGCAGGTATAGGCCGCCGAGCGGCTGAACCCATCCAGTTTCGCACAGCGAGCTCAACCCGCCGCATCGTTCCGGTCGACATCGAAGTTCGAGACAGATCACGCTCTCACCGGCACCGAGTTGAGTGCGGCATCCGACGCCTTGGGTGTTTCGGTGCGGACGTGGCTGCGCAAGCCGGGAACGTCTACCGTTTCCATGTCGAAGAAGCCAACCGAGTCGGGATCGTCGCGACGTCGTGGAAAGAGAGTGTGGGGTTGTTCCGCTACAAGCGCACCCTGGTCGACCCCGGCGAACGCGCATCGGTGATCGACCGCCTCACCGAACCCGCCGCAGCGGACGAGCGCCCTGGCCGCGCTTGTCGAAAAAACTTATGTGACATCGATACTCGACCTCGACGAGGTTCAGGAGAAGCAACTTGCTGCCACGGCGCAGTCAGCATCGGACACCCGGTCGGCAAGTCCCTTGACTCGATGACCGTGGCACTGGTGACGATCGGGTACATCACGACGATCGGCAGCTGAGATGAGTCATGAGTAGGCGGAAACCCTGCTCCTGAGCAACGGCGTGACTTTGGTCCTCACACGAAGCCACATACACCTTCGACCACAGCTGCGTAACAGTTTCACAGGCTGATGATCGATTCTTTTGTTGCATAGACTTTTTCGGTGGCGTCCTTCTGCGGTCGCCACCACTGCTCGTTGTCGCGGTACCAGTCGACGGTCGCTTTCAATCCTGCTCGGAAGTCGACATAGGTTGGTGTCCAACCCAATTCGGTGCGGAGCTTGGTGGAGTCGATGGCGTAGCGCAGATCGTGGCCGGGGCGGTCGGTGACGAAGTCGAATGCGTCGGGTGCGTTGCCGGTTTCTTCGAGGATCGCTTCGAGGACGGTGCGGTTGTTCGCTTCGCCGTCGGCTCCGATGAGGTAGGTCTCGCCGATGCGGCCGCCGTCGATGATGGCCCAGACGGCGCTGTTGTGGTCGTCGACGTGGATCCAGTCGCGCACGTTCTGCCCTGCACCGTAGAGCTTGGGGCGTGAGCCGCTGAGGATGTTGGTGATCTGACGCGGGATGAACTTCTCCACGTGCTGATACGGGCCGTAGTTGTTGGAGCAGTTCGAGATGGTGGAACGGACCCCGAACGAGCGGGTCCACGCGCGGACCAGCAGATCACTCGACGCCTTGGTCGACGAGTACGGGCTCGACGGGTTGTACGGGGTCGATTCGGTGAATCTCGCCGGATCGTCGAGTTCGAGGTCGCCGTAGACCTCGTCGGTGGAGATGTGGTGGTAGCGGACGTCGTGTTCGCGGACCGCGTTGAGCAGGGTGGTGGTTCCGATGACGTTGGTGTGGACGAACGGCCACGGGTCGGTCAACGAGTTGTCGTTGTGGGATTCGGCGGCGAAGTGGACGACGAGATCGGTTTCGCGGACGAGGCGGTCGACGAGATCGGCGTCGGCGATGTCGCCGTGCACGAAGTCGATGCGATCGGCGACGGGGTCCAGAGAGGCCTTGTTGCCGGCGTAGGTGAGCTTGTCGAGCACGGTGACCTGGGAGTCGGGGCGCTGCGCGAGGGTCTGATGTACGAAGTTCGCGCCGATGAACCCGGCCCCACCCGTGACGAGAATTCTCATGAACAGGCACTTTACCGGGGGATGCTCGTGTGGGCCGTTCTTGTCGGGCGCGCGTGCTAGCTTCTGTTCGACTTCGGGGGGAGTACGTCAATGGGTCTGGGAAAAATTCTTGTCCGTCTCGCGGCACTGATAACGCTGCTGTTCGGGTTCATGTGGGCAATTCCGCAGCTGGCTCCGCAAATACCGGAACCGTACGAGGGTGTACGGACTCTACCACCGGTGTCACCCAGACCCACGGGCTCGACGACAGTGCCGCCGCCATTGCCGCCGGGTTTTCCGTCGATGGAACGCCCGCCACCGCAAATCGAGGTGCCCGACGGGCAGCCGCAGCCCATCGCCACCAAATTCGGCTGGACTTACGACATTCCGGCTGACTGGGAGAATTGGAACGACGGATTCTCGGAGTGGGTCGGCGAGGACGGATCGACCGCAACATACGGCGCAATGGGTCTCCACGGACGATTCGATTGCGAAGGCGGTGAGTTCGAGTCTTCGGCAATCAGCGGAATGACCGGTCGTCGTGCCGGTGACTTGACTGTCCTCGCCTATCGAGAGGTGCAGAAAGCGTCGATGATCTTCACCAACGAAGATGGTTCTCTCGAACCCACCGTTCGGATCGGGGACCCCAAGTATCTGCAGATCGACGGAGCTCCGGCTGTCCACTACACAGCCCTGGTGGAAGACATACCGGATTCGCCGTACTGCCCTCCTCCCCGCGCGACATTCGACGTCGTCACGACTACCGGTTTCGCCACCGCAGAGGTCGCGGTCTTCGTCGTGCTTGCCGACCGTGATGTCGAGAACGCACTGACCGACGAAGACGTCGAAGGCCTCATCTCCTCACTACGGAAGAGCTCGACGGAATGACCGAACAGCTCGCGGCAAAAACATCCGAAATCGCCGGCCTCGGTAATCTTCTCGATCGCATCGGTGCCGATACCCTGGCCAGTCACCACTACTTGCTCGACAACGCCGGCCTCGGCGAGAACGTGGTCGGAGAGATTCTGAAGAAGCTGCGTCCGTATATCGCGCGCTTCCAAGAGATGACCCGCACCCGACACGTTCACCTGTCGGCCAACTGCGGCGAGATGGGGGCCGAGCTGAACAAAGCTGCCTGGTTGTATGCCGATCAAGACCGAAAGAATTACGACCTGCTCAACGCCCACACATCTGTGCCACCGCTACCCGGCAGCGACCGCGGGAGTTCGGATCACGCCGCGGCCGGGCATGTAGACGAATTCGACGGTGCCGCTGACTACGGTCATCCTCACGGAATCGATTATCCTCCAACCAATCCCGCCATCGACGACATCCGCGACGTGCTCGCCGATGCCTCCGAGTGGCTCGGCGAGATCGACCGAACGATCTTCGAACTCTCCGGGTGGAGTCCGCTACGCGAAGCGACCATTCCTGTCACCGGCAACTGGAACGAAATCCGTCGAATCGGTCAGGCGTACCAGATTGCGGGCGACGCCATGGAAGCCGCAGCCGAGTCGTTGGCTGCAGGAGTACGCCGCGTCGACGGTCACTGGAACGGTGCAGCCGCACAGGCATTCACCGACTATGCCGACCGACAACTCGCCGCAATGCGATGGGAAGGGCATGCCGGCCGAACGATCGCCGCAATCTGTACAGCCATCGCCGAGCAACTTCGTGGCGCAGCGCTGGCAGTGGTCCGCAAGATCGTCGAATTGCTCGAGTCCGAAGTGGCCCTCGACAACGCCCGCGGTGCGCTGAAGGTCGTGCTCAAGAAAGTGCCGGTGGTCGGCACTGCATGGCAGGTGGAGAGCATCATCGAAATATGCTTGACGGCAATGGATCTGACCAAGGATCTCATTGTGAAGATCGAGCAGGTGGTCGACGACTTCGGCGGGTTCCTCGACGCGCTCGGCGACCCCGAAGGCCAGGTGGGCCAGAAGATCGACGACACACTGCGACCGCTGAACGACCTCCTCGACTACGGCAAGCAAGCCGTCGAAGCGGGCAAGACCGCGGATATCCGACCGGTACTCGACACACCGGACGAGGACTTCTCCGTCGGCACCGGCGACGAACCATGGAGGGACGCATGATCGAGTCCCTGCCTCCGCACGCCCGCGCTGCCTACGACCGACTGATGGCATCCTGCGGAGAGCTCGAAGCCATGCGTACATGCGCCTCGAACGCAGACCTGAAAACCCGGACCGTCACAACGGAACTACTGGCCCGCGTGGCGTCCTCACCGCGAGCGTCGGCCGACCTGATCCACTACGCACGCCGCGTCGCGTCGGGTGAATGCTGTTGGGAACGAATCCAGGTGGACGCGAATCCGCTGCCTCCGGAGGTGGACGAGCTCACAGCCGATCCGCTGATCGTGTGGCCGTCGGAATGGCCGACATCGACGACCGACGCCCTGTCTCAGCCCTATCGAATCCCGTGGGAGTGAGTGCCGCTGGACGTGTCAGGACCGTCGAACAGTGCGCCCGGCAAAAGCCGCGATGCGCTCGTACGCGTTTGCTCCGTCGGGTGCAGGCTGCTCGGGATCGAAGGCACCACCCCTGCGCTCATCGGTCATATTGGCCGACATGAACACCATCCCCTCCTCCGCCACGGTCTGGTCGAAGTCGTCGGTACCGCGCCCGAGCGCGGTCGCAAGGTCCCACGCGTGCACCGAAAGTTCAGCAGCGACCATGCCGGCCGGCAGCGGTGAACCTGCGTAGAGCTCGGTCAGCAGTTCGCGGGTCCGGGCGGTCCACAGCGGAACCGGATCCGAGGAGGGCTCGGGTGCGGCCGACCAGTCGATCTCCCCACCTCGCGCCATCGTCACCAGGTTGGCCGCGGTGTGCACCAGGTGGTCCGTCAGGTCAGCGACTGTCCACTCCGTGCAGGGCGTGGCCGACGCGCGTTCGGCGTCGGTCATTCCGGCCATCAATTCGGTGATCTGAGTGGCACCGGTGGCGATCTGGCTACTCGTCGTCACGTGGCTTGTCCCTTGTTCGGTCGACGGGCGGTTCCGTCGGAACGGGGCAGGGCTGGCCGGAGTCTATGGGCAGTTGCCACCTCGCGCGCCGGAAACGAAGGTGCACGACCGAGCGGGTGATCGGAGGGTCTGGAAGACTTCGGGCTCATGCGGGGAATCATTCTGGCGGGCGGCACGGGCTCACGGCTTCATCCGATCACGATGGGAGTGAGCAAACAGCTGGTCCCGGTCTACGACAAACCGATGATCTACTACCCCCTCTCGACCCTGATCCTCGCCGGCATCCGCGAGATCCTCATCATCACCACACCCCAGGACGCCGACCAATTCGCACGACTGCTCGGCGACGGCTCCCAATTCGGCATCTCCCTGACCTACAAGGTCCAACACGAACCCAACGGCCTCGCCCAAGCCTTCGTCCTGGGAGCCGAACACATCGGCACCGACTCCGCCGCCCTGGTGCTCGGCGACAACATCTTCTACGGCCCCGGCCTGGGCACCCAACTCTCACGCTTCGACACCATCGACGGCGGAGCCGTCTTCGCCTACGAGGTCTCCGACCCCACCGCCTACGGCGTCATCGAATTCGATGCGAACCGCAAAGCCGTGTCGTTGGAAGAAAAACCCACCGCCCCGAAATCGAACTACGCAGTCCCGGGCCTGTACTTCTACGACAACGACGTCATCGCCATCGCCCGCGACCTCGCCCCCTCCGCCCGCGGCGAATACGAGATCACCGACGTCAACCGCCACTACCTCGACGCCGGCCGCCTCCAGGTCGAAGTCCTCCCCCGCGGCACCGCCTGGCTCGACACCGGCACCTTCGACTCCCTCCTCGACGCCTCCAACTACGTGCGCACCATCGAACAACGCCAAGGACTCAAGATCGGGTCCCCCGAAGAAGTCGCCTGGCGACGCGGATTCATCACCGACGACGAACTGCGCGCCCGCGCCGAGAAACTCGTCAAATCCGGCTACGGCCGCTACCTGCTCGACCTGATCGACCGAGGAAACCGATGACCTTCCGTGAACTGAAAATATCCGGCGCCTACGAATACACCCCACGCCAGTTCGGTGACGACCGCGGCGTGTTCTTCGAATGGTTCAAAGCGAGCCTCTTCGCCGAAACGACCGGGCGAGCGTTGGACCTGAAGCAGGCGAACTGCTCGGTCTCCGCCGCCGGAGTGCTGCGCGGAATCCACTTCACCACCAACCCACCCGGGCAAGCGAAATACGTCACCTGCGCCCGCGGAGCGTTCCTCGACGTCATCGTCGACCTGCGCGTCGGCTCCCCGACGTTCGGGCAATGGGACAGCGTGCTGATCGACGACATCGACCGCAGAGCAGTGTTCCTCTCCGAAGGCCTCGGGCACGCCATCTTGTCGTTGGAAGACAACTCCACCGTCATGTACCTGTGCGGCCTCGAATACACCCCGGCACTGGACCGCGACATCAACCCCCTCGACCCCGCCCTGGGCATCGACTGGCCCACCACCGGCCGCGACGGATCGCCTCTCACCTACGAGCTCTCCGCCAAAGACAAAGCCGCCCCCACCCTCACCGAAGCCCTCGAAGCAGGAAACCTGCCCACCTTCTGAGTAAGTCGTTGCTGGGGCGACACCGCGGCCGTGCGGCGTCGCCCCAACATCCGATGCGAAGGCTACAGACGGTCTTTCCGTCGACCGCGCCTGCTCCATAAAGGCTGAGCCGCAACAAGTTCCGTTTCCGTCGCCGTCCGGAACGGAGACGCCGACAGGTCGACCTGCGGGTGCGCATCCTGCCCTCGGGTGGCTCGCAAACTGAGTATCACGGAGATCGCGAGAATCGACGAGATGACACCGAGCGAGACGGCGGTGGGGATGTAGAACACGTCGACCTTGAGTGCCATCTTGATGCCGACCCAGATGAGGACCAACGCCAGTCCCACCTTCAGATACACGAATCGGTGCATCAGGTCCGCGAGCAGAAAGTACATCGCCCGCAGTCCGAGAATGGCGAATGCGTTGGCGGTGAACACCAGGAAGGGGATGTCGGTGACGGCGAAGATCGCCGGGATGGAATCGACAGCGAAGACGATGTCGGTGACTTCGACGAGGACCAGCACCGCCAACAGCGGAGTGGCCAACGCAACGCCCCCGATGCGCACCACGAACTTCTGCCCGTAGAACGCGTCGGTCATGGGAACGTAGCGACGGAACAACCGCAGCGTACGAGACTGTTCGGGATCGAGATGCTCGTTGCGCTGACGCACCATGCGGTATCCGGTGAAGATCAAGAAGGCGGCGAAGAGGTAGAGCACCGCGCTGAAGCTGGCGATGAGGGCAGATCCCCCGGCGATGAAGATGCCACGAAAGACCAGCGCACCGAGTACGCCGAAGAACAGGACGCGGTGTTGCAACTCCCTGGGCACCGCGAAATACGTGAAGATGATGGCCCACACGAACACGTTGTCGACCGCCAGCGACTTCTCGATCAGGTAGCCGGCGAAGTACTGCTGGCCGAACTCGGCACCGGCGGTGGCCCAGATCAGTGCACCGAATCCAACGCCGAAAGCGACCCAGATACCGGACCAGACAGCCGCTTCGCGCACTCCGATGACGTGTGCTCGCCGATGGGCGAACAAATCGACCGCAAGCATAGCGACGATGAAGCCGAGTACTGCCACCCAAGCCCAAAATGGAACGGACATGACAACCTCCAGTTCGGTGAACTGGAGGTCTCTCCCGCCCGACGTGGGCCGCTCGCCGGGCCCGGATTGCCGGGCCGTGGTGACGACGAAGCTGCTGGGGGATACTCCCCTCCTGGGGCACATTGAACCAGGACTTCGGCCCGGGATCAAGGAAACTCAGCGCCCCACAACAGTTACCGAATTTTGAAGATCACGAACCGCTGCACCAGGAAGTTGATGACCGTCGCCGTTCCCTGCGCGACGACGAACGCCACGTTGGCGTACCAGAAGCCGTCGGGCAGAACCTGGTAGAGCCAGGTGTAGATCCCGACCTGGACGGCGAAGGTGACTCCGTACAACGCGACGACGGCGAAGAACCGAGCACGGGACGGTGCCGCGTTGAACGTCCACCGACGGTTGATCAGGTACGCCGTGGTGGTGCCGAGCACGAACCCGATCGCCTTGGCCAGAGTCACCCCGACGCCGAACACGAAATGCAGGATCAGATTGACGCCCTGATCGACGATCGCCGACAACACACCCGTCGCCAAGAACCGCACTACCTGCGTCTTGAGATCGAGGGCCGCGTCGGCGATGTTCTCGGTCAGTGGCAGCTCGACGGGCAGCGGGACGTGATGCTGCAGCTCGTCGTCCTCGGGCGACCAGTCGTCGTTCCCGGAGCCGTCTTCGATGGAGCGATCAGGGGTGGACACGAGGACTGACATTAGCTGCTATCGCAATGCGGGTACCCTCTTGAGCGATGTCCACGACAGCCGACGACGCACTCTTCCCCCTGGAACCACAGGCCGGGAACACTGCGCCGCTACCCACGCAGACCCGCACACTCACTGGTTGGGGCCGCACTGCGCCCTCCACCGGCGAGGTGCTCTCGACCTCCGACCCCGAGCTCATCGCGAACGCGGTCAAGCAGGTCGCCGAGCAGAACGACTCCAAGCCGGCTTACCTCCGACGCGGCGTCATCGCCCGCGGCCTCGGCCGCTCCTACGGCGACAACGCGCAGAACTCCGGCGGACTCGTCATCGACATGAATGCCCTCAACGGCATTCACAGCATCGACGCCTCGACGCGCATCGTCGACGTCGACGGTGGCGTCAACCTCGACCAACTGATGCGTGCTGCACTGCCGTTCGGTCTGTGGGTTCCGGTGCTTCCTGGTACCCGTCAGGTCACCATCGGCGGAGCAATCGGCACGGACATCCACGGCAAGAACCACCACAGCGCGGGCAGCTTCGGCAACCACGTCCGCTCGATGGAACTCCTCACCGCTGACGGTCAGATCCGCCACCTGACGCCGACCGGCAAGAACGCCAAGCTCTTCTGGGCGACGGTCGGCGGCAACGGCCTGACCGGCATCATCCTGCGCGCGACGATCGAGATGACGCCCACGGAAACGGCCTATTTCATCGCCGACGGCGACGTCACCAGCACCCTCGACGAGACCATTGCCCTGCACAGCGACGGCAGTGAGAACAACTACGACTACTCGAGCGCCTGGTTCGACGCCGTCGCTCCGCCCCCCAAGCTCGGCCGCGCAGCTCTCTCACGTGGATCGTTGGCGCGCCTCGACCAGCTTCCCGAGAAGCTGCAGAAAGATCCGCTGCGCTTCAACGCCAAGCCGCTCGTGAAGTTCCCCGATATCTTTCCGAACGGGCTCGCCAACAAGTACACGTTCTCCGCCGTCGGCGAGGCCTGGTACCGCAAGGCCGGCAACTATCGGAACAAGGTTCAGTCCCTGACAGCGTTCTACCACCCACTCGACATGTTCAGTGAGTGGAACCGCGCCTACGGCTCCAAGGGATTTCTGCAGTACCAGTTCGTGGTGCCGCCGGAGGCCGTCGACGAGTTCAAGAAGATCATCGTCGACATCCAGAAGTCCGGGCACTACTCGTTCCTCAACGTGTTCAAGCTGTTCGGGCCGGGAAACAAAGCGCCACTGAGCTTTCCGATTCCAGGCTGGAACATCTGCGTGGACTTCCCGATCAAGCCGGGCCTCAACGAGTTCGTCCGCGAACTCGACAAGCGTGTGCTCGAGTTCGGCGGTCGTCTGTACACCGCGAAGGATTCGCGCACCGACGCCGAGACGTTCCACTCGATGTACCCGCGGATCGACGAATGGATCAAGGTCCGTCGATCCGTTGACCCCACAGGCGTTTTCGCCTCCGATATGGCTAGAAGGCTGGAACTGCTGTGACGATAGACGCCGTAGGTAACCCACAGACGATTCTCGTTCTGGGTGGCACCAGCGAGATCGGTCTCGCGATCACCGAGGAGTACCTCT
This sequence comes from Rhodococcus sp. NPDC077669, assembly GCF_040686915.1. Classification (NCBI taxonomy): domain Bacteria; kingdom Bacillati; phylum Actinomycetota; class Actinomycetes; order Mycobacteriales; family Nocardiaceae; genus Rhodococcus; species Rhodococcus sp. NPDC077669. The sequence continues at coordinate 240,342 of NZ_JBFBMD010000005.1, forward strand.
CGAAGTCTCCGGCACGCGTCGTTCTCGCTGCGCTGCCCAACGATCCGCTGCGTGAGAGTGCCGTTGCACAGCTCACCGCCAAGGGCGCGAAGTCCGTGGACGTCATCGACTTCGACGCACTCGACACCGCGTCGCATCCGAAGGTCATCGACGCGGCCTGGGCCAAGGGTGACGTCGACGTCGCGATCGTTGCCTTCGCCGTCGACTTCGATGCCGAGCAGCTCTGGCAGGACCAGCGCAAGGCCGTCCTGGCCGCGAACATCAACTACACCGCATCCGTGTCGGTCGGCGTTCTGCTGGGCGAGAAGATGAAGGCGCAGGCGTACGGCCGCATCATCGTCATGTCCTCGGTGGCAGGCGAGCGGGTCCGTCGCTCCAACTTCGTCTACGGCTCCACCAAGGCCGGTCTCGACGGTTTCTACCTCGGACTCGGAGAAGCGTTGCGCGAGTTCGGTCCTCGGGTCACGGTCGTTCGTCCGGGCATGGTGCGCACCAAGTTCAGCGCCCACGTCAAGGAAGCGCCGATGACCGTCGACAAGGAGGTCATCGCGAAGCTCGCGGTGAACGCTTCGCGCAAGGGCACCCCGCTCATCTGGACTCCCGCACCGTGGCGTCTGGTGATGATGGTGCTGCGACACGTGCCGCGGCCGATCTTCCGCAAGCTGCCCATCTGATCTCGATGACTGACGGGGTTGCACCGGCTCGCAGAACCGCCTCTGCCGTCGGGGAGATCGTTCTCGGTGCGCTCGTCGCAGTCGTGGTGGCGACGGTCGGGCTGTACGCCTTCTCACTGGTTCAGTGGCCGGCGTTCAACTCGTCCAACGTCACTCGCGCTCTGACAACTCTGGGCCAGGTGGTAGCCGCGGCTCTGTTCGCGTCGTCGATCTACCTGTACCGAATCCGTAAGTGGCCGTGGATCGCTCGAATCACAGCGTGGGTCGGGCTGTCCGGCTTCGTTACCGTGACCCTCGGAATGCCCTTGGCGGCAACCAAGCTGTACCTGTTCGGCATCTCCGTCGACCAGGAGTTTCGGACCGAATACCTGACGCGGCTGACGGATTCGGCGTCGTTGCGCGACATGACGTACGCCGACATCCCACCGTTCTACCCCGCCGGTTGGTTCTGGCTCGGTGGACGGGTCGGCAACCTGCTGGGTATGGACGGCTGGGAAGTGTTCAAGCCGTACGCAATCGGACTGCTTGCTGTCACGTCGGTGGTCGCTTTCGTACTGTGGAAGGCCCTGATCCGCAGTGACTGGGCTGTCGCCGTCAGCGCTGTCACGACTGCATTGGTTGTCGCCTACGCCTCGCCCGAGGCCTACAGCGCCGTCATCGTGCTGCTGTTCGCCCCGGCATTGCTCCTGGCCTGGGGCGCGTTGCATCGCCCCGTCGGGATGAATGCGGCATCCAGTCGGTCAGACGGCAAGAATGGGACATTCATCCCCACTGGGGGACGCGCAGCAGGCGGCTGGGGAGCGGTGATCGGTACCGGCCTGTTCCTCGGTCTGGCCGCGACGTTCTACACCCTGTACCTGGGTCTGGCCGCGTTCACCGTCGTGCTGATGGCCTTGTTCGCCGCCGTTCTCGCCTGTCGCGAGCGCAAGACCTGGCGGGCCCTGATTCCCATTGCACTCAAAGTGGCTGCGATCGCCGTCATCTCGGGCCTCATAGCGGCGACGGTATGGCTGCCGTATCTCGTCGACTTCCTCCGCGGCGCACCGTCCACATCGGGCACCGCACTGCACTACCTGCCCGAGGCCGGTGCAACGCTTCCGTTCCCGATGTTCGAGTTCTCGATGATGGGCATTCTGTGCCTCTTCGGAACGGTATGGGTCGCAGTACGTTTCTCGTCGTCGCGTCGAGCACAGGCACTCGGAGTCGGCGTCGTCGCGGTCTACCTGTGGACGTTGCTGTCCATGGCGGCCACGGCTGCGGGCACCACACTGCTCTCGTTCCGACTCGAAGCGGTTCTCATCGTATTGCTCGGCAGCGCAGGCGTTTTCGGATTCCTCGAAGGCAGCCACGCGATCTACCAGGCCATCAACGAGCCACCGAAGTTCCGCATCGCTGCCGTCGTCGTCGCGACCATCGGCGCAATGGCCTTCGCGCAGAACATCCCCCAGGTACTGCAGAGCGAGATCACCGTCGCGTACTCCGACACCGACGGTGATGGCAACCGTGCCGATATGCGTCCGCCGAGCGCCGTCTCGTACTACCGCGAGGTCGACGACGCCCTGACCGAACAGACCGGTCGACCGCGCGACGAAACCGTCTTGCTCACTGCGGACACCTCGTTCCTGAGCTACTACCCGTACTTCGGATTCCAAGGACTGACGTCGCACTACGCCAATCCACTGGCGCAGTTCGATCAGCGGGCCGACGCCATCGAGCGGTGGACCGAGCTCGAGACCCCCGACCAGATGATCGAGGCGCTCGACACCAGCCAGTGGCGCGCCCCCGACGCCTTCCTGTTCCGCCGCGGTGCCGACGGCTACACCTTGAGACTGGCGGAGGACGTCTACCCGAACGATCCGAACGTGCGGCGCTACACCGTCACCTTCCCCGAGTCACTGTTCGAGGATCCACGCTTCACCGTGACCGATATCGGCCCCTTCGCACTGGCGGTGCGCACTGCATAAACGCCATGCGCGCCGGATCGAGACCGCGGCCGCAGGCCGAGTACGTCACGGCACAAGCGGGTTACCCGCGGCAGGCGCCGGCAGCACCTGACGAGCCGTGATCTCATCGCCACACGAGTCACACTCGAGCCTCACGTGTGCGTTGCCCCCACAGTCGCGGTGCGTGTAGTGCACGGGGACACCGTCGGGTGCCATGTACGCGTCGCCCCAGTCTTTGAAGGCCATCAGAATCGGATAGATGTCGTGGCCCTTGCGGGTCAGCCGGTATTCCGCGTAGGTGGAATCGGTCTGCACCTTGGCGAGAATGTCGTGCTCGACGAGGCGGTCGAGTCGATCCTGCAGCCGACTTCGTGAGATCCCCATGGCGCTCTGGAAGTGGTTGAAACGGCGAACCCCTGCGAACGACCACTTCAGAATCACCAGCGTCCACCGGTCACCCAGAACGGACAGAGACCTCGAAATCGAGCAGGGCACATCGGCCAGCTCCGCATGACGCATACCGTCGACCTTACCCAGCAGTCTCGAAACGAGACTATTGCTGCTACTTTGTAGTCTCGAAATGAGACCAGGGGTGTACATGGACGCTGTGACAGACGATCGAGGGCAGCAATTCTCGGCACTCGCCGGAATTCTCGAAGAACGCTGGACGTGCAGACAGTTCCGGCCGGATGCAGTGCCACGCGGCGATATCGAGCGTGTGCTCGCCCTGAGCCAGCGCACACCGTCGTGGTGCAACACCCAGCCGTGGCAGGTCATCGTGACGGAAGGGGAAGGGACAGACCGCTTCCGCCGGACACTCCAGGACCACGTCCGCGGCGGCGGCCCCGTGCAGAGTGACATCCCCTTCCCCACCCAGTACGCCGGCGACTATCGCGACCGTCGCCGTGCGTGCGGACTGCAGCTCTACGACAGTGTCGGCATCGAGAAGGGGGATCCGCGCGCCCTTGCTCAGATGCTCCGTAACTTCGACTTCTTCGATGCGCCACACGTCGCCGTGATCACCACCGAGGCCGATCTCGGCGAGTACGGAGCGATCGACTGCGGTCTGTACGTCAACACCTTTTTGCTCAGCGCACACAGCCTCGGCATCGCAACCGCCCCACAGGCCGCCCTCGCGTCGTACTCCGATTTTCTGCACGATTACTTCGACATACCGGAGCACCGGCGCATCGTGCTCGGTATCTCGTTCGGATACGCGGACCTGGAGCACCCGATCAACTCGTTCCGAACCGAACGGGCAGACGTGACGAACGTGACCACCTGGATCGGTGACTGATCCGTACATAGGGGTGGGGCGGCGTCGCACTCCAGCCGGTGTGACCCAGCACGTTCGAGTTTTCGCCGACCGTGATCTTTCTGTAACCTCGACGCGATGACCACCCACGACCAGAGAGTTCTCGAGCGGCAGCCGACCACGGCACCGGCTCGACACTCCGGCGTCGGGCGAGGCGACCTCGTGGCGGCCGTCGGATTTCTGATCGCCGCCGTGTACGTCCTACAGGGTCAGTGGCGCAATCTGAACGGCGGCTACCTCTACAACAGCGGCCAGGACCAGACGATGTGGGAGTGGTTCTTTTCCGTCGCCGCCCATGCCGTCGCGCATCTGGACAATCCACTGTCCAGTGACCTGCAGAATTACCCGCTCGGGGTGAATCTGATGGCGAACACGGCGATGTTCGGCATCTCCATCCCGCTCGCTCCGATCACGCTGTTGTTCGGACCCACCGTCACCTGGGCAATCGCCCTCGCCGCCGGCCTCGCAGGCACCTCGTTCGCCTGGTACTGGCTGTTCTCGCGTCAGCTGAACGCGTCCAAGGGTGCCGCCGCAATGGGCGGCGCACTGTGCGGGTTCGCGCCCGGTGCCATCTCCCATGCCAACGGCCACCCCAACTTCGTGGTGCTGTTCCTGCTCCCGGTCATCGCGATGCTGGTCACCCGCATCGCACACGGCGGCGGAACCACCAAGAACACCGTCGGGCTCGGCCTGATCGTCGCGCTGCAGATCCTGCTCGGCGAAGAACCGCTGCTGATCTTCGCGATGTCGTTCGCCATCTTCGCCGTCGTCTACTACCTGTCCCGGCCGCGTTCCCTGTGGCGGGCCGTACGCAATGCCGTACCCCGGCTCGCGGTGTCGGCGACCATCGCGCTGGCCATCGTCGCCTTGCCGCTGTGGTGGCAGTTCTTCGGACCGCAGTCGTACTCCTTCCTCGAACACGGCCCGATGGGCAACGACGCCAAAGCCCTGTTCCAGTTCCCGACGCAATCCATCGGTGGCGTCGCCACCCCAGGTCAGAACGTACGGATCAACGCCACCGAGGAGAACGCCTACTTCGGCTGGCCGCTGCTCGTGCTGTGCCTCGTGGCGGCAGTGTGGATGTGGCGTGTTGCCTGCGCCAGAGCCGCGGCTGCCACGGCCATCGTCATGAGCGTGCTCTCGCTCGGCGCAACGCTGATGATCGGCAAGAACGACACCGGCATCACCCTGCCGTGGACGAAACTCGCCGAATACCCACTCGTCGAATCCGTCCTCGAGACCCGCTTCGCCCTCGGCGCGGTCCCCGCACTCGCTCTGTTGCTCGTCCTGGCCACCGATCGGACGTTCCGCAACGGACTACGGCCGTTGCCTGCATTCTGGATCGCCGGACTCGCCCTCGCCCTCGTTCCGCTGATCCCGACGCCGCTGGTCACCGTCGACAAATCCCCCACACCTCGGTTCTTCGCCGACGGCGATTGGCAGAACTACGTCGACGACGGTTCCGTCGTCACCGTCCCTCTCCCACGGCCCGAGGACGCCCGGCCGCTGCGTTGGCAGATGGACGCGGACATGGGCTTCACGCTTGCCGCCGGATACTTCGTCGGACCGAGCGATCAGGAAGAGAAGGTCGCCAAGTACGGTGCCGTCGATCGCCCGACGGCGCTGCTGCTCGGCTCGGTCTACGACTCCGGCACCGTTCCGGAAATCACCGCCGATCAGCGCAGCCAGGCGGCGCAGGACATGAGCTTCTGGGAAGCCGACGTCGTGGTACTTCCGCCGAGCAAGAACACCGTCGCCCTGCGCAGCACGGTCACCGAGCTGCTCGACGTCCAGCCGCAATACACCGGCGGCGTATGGGTGTGGGATGTGCGCTCGCTCGTCCAATAGCATCGCCGGTGTGCCTGCGACCGCTCCGAACATCACGACTGCCCGGCTGATAGCGATCGTCACCGGCATCATCGGTGCCGTCCTGGCCATCGCCACTCCGCTGCTGCCGGTGCAGCAGGACGTCTCCACGCTGTCGTGGCCGCAGAGCTCGTTCGGTAGTGTCAACGCTCCGCTGGTGAGCTACTCCCCGCTCGATCTGGACGCGACGATCCCGTGCAGTACTGCCACTCGGCTCGACGGCGGCGGCACGGTGATGTCCACCGCTCCGATCGCAGCGGCGAAAACCGAGCAGCGAGCACTGACCGTGCGGGTCGACGACGATCGACTGCAGGTGCTGCTTGGCGATCGCGTTCTCGCCGAGGCTCCCGTATCCGACCTGGCCTCCGATTGCGCGCTGACGATCTCCTCGAACGCCGCTCGCACGGTGGTCGACCTCGGCGGCGCGGCCACCACTGTCGACGGCGACGTCCGACCTCAGGTCGTCGGCATCTTCACCGACCTCACCGCGTCGGTCGACGGTCTGAACGTGCGCGTGGACATCGACTCCCGTTACTCCTCGACCCCGACGACGTTCAAGCTGCTGGCGATGATCGTCGGCGCGCTGGCCGTCGTCGCCTCCCTGTTCGCATTGCATCGCCTCGACAGCGTGGACGGTCGGCGTCACCGCCGCTTCCTGCCGTCACGCTGGAAGTCGGTGACCGGCGTCGACGCCGTCGTCGTCGGGGTGCTGGTGTTGTGGCACTTCATCGGTGCCAACACCTCCGACGACGGCTACCTGCTCAACATGGCACGCGTCTCCGAGCACGCCGGATACATGGCCAACTACTTCCGCTGGTTCGGCGTTCCCGAAGCACCGTTCGGCATGCCGTACTACGACATGCTGGCCGCCCTCGCCAAAGTCAGCACCGCCAGCATCTGGATGCGCCTGCCTGCCACCATCGCCGCACTGCTGTGCTGGCTCGTCATCAGCCGCGAGGTCATCCCCCGCCTCGGGCGCGCGGTACTGACCAACCGCGTCGCGCTGTGGACCGCAGGCCTGGTGTTCCTCGCCTTCTGGCTGCCCTACGACAACGGACTGCGCCCGGAACCCGTCATCGCCCTGGGCGCGCTGCTCACGTGGTGCTCGATCGAGCGTGCGATCGCCACCGGACGACTGTTGCCCGCCGCGGTCGGCACACTGATCGCCGCCTTCTCGCTCGCCGCCGGACCCACCGGACTGATCGCCGTCGCCGCGCTGCTCGCCGGACTCCGCCCGATCGTGATGATCATCGTCAAACGAGCCCGCCAAGTGGGGTTGCTCGCGGTCCTCGCGCCGCTGATCGCGTCGGGACTGGCCGTGGTGATCGCGATCTTCGCCGACCAAACTCTGAGCACCGTGCTCGAAGCGACCCGGGTGCGCTCGGCTCTCGGACCCAACGTGCCCTGGTTCGAGGAACGGGTGCGCTGGGACGCGTTGATGACCATCTCCCCCGACGGCTCGCTCGCCCGACGATTCGGCATGTTCGCGATGCTGCTCTGCATCGTCGTCTGCATCGCGGTGATGCTCCGCAAGAACGGACGCATCCCCGGTACCGCCACCGGGCCATCGCGTCGGATACTCGGAATCGTCTTGGGCGCACTGGCTTTGATGATGTTCACCCCCACCAAGTGGACCCACCACTTCGGTGTGTACGCCGGTCTCGCCGCGTCTCTCGGCGCACTGGCAGCGGTGGCCGTCACGGCGGCTACCGTCCGATCCCCGCGAAACAGAACGCTGTTCACCGCCGCAGTGCTGTTCCTGACGGCCGTGGCGTTCACCAGCTCGAACGGCTGGTGGTACGTCTCGAGCTACGGCATTCCGTGGTTCGACAAGCCGCCGTCCATTGCCGGCAAGGGCTTCTCGACCATCCTGCTCGGCCTGACCGTGCTGACCCTGCTGTATGCCGCGTACCAACATGTCCGATTGCCTTATCGCACAGCAGAAACCACCACGCGTCGACGCTTCGCACCCTCCGCGTTGACCATCGTCGCAGGCGGTGTCGTCGCATTCGAAGTGCTCTCGTTCGCCAAAGGTGCTGTGGCCCAATACCCTGCGTACTCCATCGCGCGATCCAACTTCTCCGCACTCGCCGGCAACTCGTGCGGACTCGCCGGTGACGTGCAGGTGGAGACCGACGTCAACGGGTCCGTCCTGCAGCCGATCGACCCCGCCCCGGACGCGCTGGGAGCAGGTGGCAGCACCGGATTCACCCCGGACGGCGTCGCCGAAGACCTCACGGCCGACTCCGAGGACACCGCCCAGGGCAGTGCCAACTCCATCCGCCCCGAGGACTCCGAAGAGAGCGCGTCGGCCACCTCGTCGAACTCCGCAGGCACCTCGGGCGGAACCAACGAGAACGTCGGAATCAACGGCAGCACAGTCGCTCTGCCGTTCGGACTGAACCCCGAAACGACCCCGGTCCTCGGCAGCTTCGGAGCGACCGAGCCCGCGTCACTGACCTCCGGTTGGTATTCGCTGCCTGGAGAGGGCGACCTGATCGCCATCGCCGCCGCAGGCCGAATTCGCTCGGTGGACAAGGACGGCATCGTCACCCCGGGCCAACGCGTCGAACTGGAATACGGACGCCGCGACGGCGGCGACGTCCAGGCACTCGGCCGTGTCACGCCTCTCGACATCGGCCCCGCACCGTCGTGGCGCAACCTGCGCGTACCGATGAACGACCTACCCGCCGACGCGAACGCCGTTCGCATCGTCGCCGAGGACAACGACCTGGCCGGAGATCAGTGGCTCGCCGTCACTCCCCCACGCGTCCCGAAAACTCAGACGCTGAATTCTCTGGTCGGGTCCACCGACCCCGTTCTGCTCGACTGGGCGGTCGGGCTGGCGTTCCCGTGCCAGCGTCCGTTCGATCATCGCTACGGCGTCGCCGAGGTGCCGCAGTACCGCATCCTGCCCGACCGAACCGGAGCCGAATCCACCAACGCCTGGCAGGATTCTTTCGGTGGCGGCCCGCTGGGGTGGACCGAACTGCTGCTCGGTGCCCAGACTCTGCCGTCGTATCTGGCCGACGACTACGCCCGCGATTGGGGGTCGATCGAGAGATACACGCCACTCGATCCGGCTGCCGCGACCGCCCGGATCACCGTCGAGCAACAGTCTCGGTCGGGACTGTCCAGCGACGGCCCGATGAAGACCGGCTGATTCCCTGTTTCTCCATCGGATCCGGGGACGGCGCCTGTGTGACCTCGAAGTCACGCTCGCATAACATCGACAATCGTGCCCGACGTCGTGACAGATTCATCAGCTGGTCCCCCCGTCCCCGCTCCGCTCGGAGCCTCGGACGAACTTCGTGCTCAGGTACGGATTCCCCGGCTGATCGCGATGGTGGCCGGCATACTCGGCGTGCTGTTCGCACTGATCACTCCGTTCGCACCCGTCACGCAGACCACCGCGAGTATCGAGTGGCCGCAGAACGGCCTCCTACAGGACGTGGACGCCCCGCTGGTGTCCCAGGCACCCCTGCGACTGTCCGCAACCCTCCCGTGCTCTGCTGTGGCCGCACTACCCGCGTCGGGCGGGCTGTTGCTGGCGACCGCACCCCCGCAAGGTGAGGGTGCAGCCCTCAACAGCCTGTTCGTTCGCGTCGGCGAGTCGAACGTCGATGTCCTCGACCGCAACGTCGTCGTCGCGACGGCACCGCGCGCCGACGTCCAGAGCACGCGCTGCGCCGCCATCGAGATCACCTCGAACGACCAGTACACCTCCGCAGCCTTCACCGGGCTGACCGACGAGAGCGGCCAACCCGTCCAGGGTCGGCTCGACGGCGACCTCCGTCCGCAGGTCGTCGGCATCTTCAGTGATCTCAGTGGCGCGGCCCCGGCCGACATGTCGGTCACCGTCGACGTCGACTCCCGCTTCTCGTCGACTCCGACCATCCTGAAGTCGTTGATCATGGTGCTGGCGATCGCCTGCACGTTGCTGGCCATGGGCGCGCTCGCACGGCTCGACGGCACCGATCGCCGCGCGCACCGCCGCTTCTTCCCGTCGCACTGGTGGAAGTTCACCGGCGTCGACGTCACGGTTCTCGGAGTCCTCGTCGGCTGGCACTTCGTCGGCGCCAACACCTCCGACGACGGCTACCTGCTCACCATGGCCCGCGCGGCCGAACATTCCGGCTACATGGCCAACTACTTCCGCTGGTTCGGCGTCCCCGAGGCACCGTTCGGCTGGTACTACGACGTCCTGGCCGTCTTCGCCAAGATCTCGACCGCAAGCCCGTGGATGCGCCTGCCCGCCCTGATCGCCGGAGTCCTGTGCTGGATGGTGATCAGCCGCGAGGTGGTGCCGCGACTCGGACGTGCGGTGCGCAAATCGAACGTGGCGTTGTGGACCGGCGGATTGGTGTTCCTCGCCTTCTGGCTCCCGTACAACAACGGACTGCGTCCCGAGCCGATCGTCGCCCTCGGCGCGTTGCTGACCTGGTGCTCGATCGAACGCTCCATCGCTACCGGCAGACTGCTTCCCGCAGCCGCCGCCTGCCTCATCGGTGCCTTCACCCTGGCCGCCGCACCCACCGGATTGATGTGTGTGGCAGCGCTTCTCGCCGGAGCCCGGCCCATCGCTCGCATCGTGGTCCGACGCCACCGTCAGGTCGGCACCCTCGCCATGCTGGCACCGTTGGTTGCTGCCGGAGTACTCGTCCTCGTCGTCGTGTTCGCCGACCAGACCTTCGCGACGGTCATCGAATCCACCCGAGTGCGCACCATCATCGGCCCCAACGAGGCGTGGTACCAAGACTTCCTGCGGTACTACTACCTCTTCGTCCAGACCGTCGACGGTTCCGTGGCCCGCCGCTTCGCGTTCCTCGCGATGCTCCTGTGCCTGTTCACCACGCTGTTCGTGCTCCTGCGACGCCGGCGCATTCCCGGCATCGCGAACGGGCCTGCCTGGCGACTGCTCGGCGTCGTCCTCGGAACCATCTTCTTCATGATGTTCAACCCCACCAAGTGGACTCACCACTTCGGTTCCTACGCCGGAATCGCCGGTGGGCTCGCCGCACTGACCGCAGTGGCCGTCTCGGCCAGTGCACTGCGCTCACGCCGAAACCGATCCCTGTTCACGGCCGGCCTGATGTTCGTTCTGGCACTGTCGTTCTCGGGCATCAACGGCTACTGGTACGTCTCGAGCTACGGCGTGCCGTGGTTCGACAAGACGGTCTCGCTCGGCGGCAACGAATCCGGCTCGCTGTTCCTCGTCCTCTTCGGACTGGTTCTCGCCGTCGCGGCATTCCAATACCTACGTGAGGGATACGCTCCGCCACAACCGAAACCGACGTCGGCCCGCGGTAGACGCATTCGCACGTTCGCTGCCGCACCACTGACCGTCATCGCCGGAATCATGGTGCTGTTCGAGGTCCTCTCCCTCGTCAAGGGTGCCGTCTCCCAATATCCCGCCTACTCGCTCGCGCGCTCCAATGTGCAATCGGTACTGGGTAATTCGTGCGGACTCGCCAACGACGTGCTCGTCGAAGCCGATCCCAACGCTGATGTGCTGAGCCCCCTGCCGGGTGAATTCGATCCCGTCGCAGGCCCCCTCGGCGGAGCCAGCGACACCCTGCGCAACTTCACCGCCAACGGGATCCCCAGCGACCTCAGCGCCGACGCCGTGGAAGTCAAACCAGGACAGGGCAATACCGACCAACAAGCCGTCGGACCCGCCTTCGAGGAAGGCCAGAGCTCGGGCACAGCAGGAGGCACCGGCGCACTGGGCGTCAACGGCTCCACCGCCGCCCTCCCCTTCGGACTCGACCCCGCCACCACACCCGTCCTCGGCTCCTACCAAGAAGGAATCCAGGAACCGGCCGAGGCCACCTCGAGCTGGTACCAGCTACCCGCCCGCAGCGACGACGCACCACTCGTCGTGTTCTCCGCGGCCGGACGTATCTGGTCCTACGACGACACCGGTGCCCTCACCTACGGCCAGTCGCTGCTGCTCGAATACGGCAAGCGCCAGCCCGACGGAAGCGTCCAGGCGCAGGGCACCTACCTACCTCGGGACATCGGACCCGCACCCTCGTGGCGCAACCTGCGAGTTCCGTTGGCAGACATCGCACCCGACGCCGACGCCGTCCGCATCGTCGCCAACGACCCCAACCTCACCGGCGACCAGTGGCTCGCATTCACCCCGCCGCGAGTACCGGTGATGGAGAATCTGAACACCATGATCGGCAGTGAGCAGCCCGTTCTGCTCGACTGGGCCGTCGGACTCCAGTTCCCGTGCCAACGGCCGTTCGACCACCGCTACGGCGTCGCCGAGGTACCGGGCTACCGCATCCTCCCCGACCGCCCACTGGCCGTCAGCTCCACCGACACCTGGCAATCCGGCGAGAACGGCGGACCGCTCGGATGGTCCGAACTACTCGCCAAGCCAGTTGCCGTCCCCACCTACCTCAAAAACGACTGGGCCAGGGACTGGGGCTCACTCGAGCGCTACGAGCAGTACTACCCCAGCGCCGTGCCCGCCGACCTGCAAACCGGAGAAACCACGCGATCGGGATTCTACGAGGACGGAAAGCTGCGAGTCTTCGAGAAATAGTCCACCCAGCCTCACCCGCCCCTCCGCGTGGTGTCGCCCGCTCCTTTTTGGGATCAATGTCCCTTTGTTGCACTCTGACTGACTGAATCCCGCATTCATGCGGACGGGGGTTGGCGTACGGCCGATGGAGCGGGGTTTGGCGCACGATCGATGGATCGGGGGCTTACCACCGACCCCCGACAGTCTTCGGTGCACAAGACACGCCCTCGAGGCACTTGTGCACAACCTCGTCGACCATCCACAGGGAACCCCTGAACGGCCGTTTTCGACGTCGAAGTGTCAGTGTCGCGTTCGACAGTCGAGGCATGAAACGGGGAGTTTGGGCCACAGACCTATCGATGCTCGAGGACGTCGCCGATCACGGCGTCGTGACAAGGGCACAGCTTCGCTCGGCCGGTGTCGCGGACGGGACGGTAGCCGGCCGATGCGCAGCCGGCGGACCTTGGCAGCACTTGCTCCCAGGGGTGGTGCTGCTGCACAACGGCTTCCCATCTCACCGACAGCGAATGGCTGCTGCCCTGGCGTACGGCGGTCCACACAGCATCCTCACTGGGAACGCGGCATTGAGTGTGCATGGCTTGGGGCCGAATCCACCGTCGAATGAAGTTCACATTCTCGTCCCGAACGAGATGCAGCGAGCATCCGTCAAATTCGTCCGATCCGAACGCACCTGGCGCATGCCCGAAACGGTGTTCGACCACGGTCCGCGCTGCGCTCCGGTATCCCGGAGTGTCGTCGACGCGACCCGCGCACTACGCGGACGATCTCAGTGCACGGCTTTGATTGCGGAGATCATCAGACGGGGTGCGGCATCACTCGAAGAGCTGGCAATCGAATTGGCGGAGGGGCCGAGACGCTACAGCGCATCGACACGGTTGGCGATCAGGGATCTGGAAGGAAACGCTCACTCCGTCGCCGAGGCGGACGCTCAACGGCTCTACCGATCGAGCGGACTCCCACCAATGATTCACAATGCCCGGCTGTTCACCTCGGACGGTACATTCCTCGGTAGCCCCGACGGCTTCCTCGACACAGTCTGCTTCGGGTGGGAGATCGACTCCCTCGCTCATCACCTCTCGCCGATCGATCATGCGAACACGATGGCTCGCCGAGCTCTCCTGCAACGCCACGGCGCGATCGTGGTGTCACATCTGCCGCAGGACATCCGGGACGACCCCCAGCGCGTACTCGCGGATCTTCGGGCCGGCTATCAACAGGCTCTGGCGCGGCCCCGTCCGAACCTCGTTCTTCGACGGAGCGCGACGTCGACCGGATGAATGTCTCTTGCAAGCACTCCAACTGCAACAAAGCCACATTCATTCGCTTCTGGCTCGGGGAGACAGACGAATGAATGTGGCTTTGTTGCAGTCAGAGCGACTGAAACCCACATTGATCCCAAAAGGGAGCGAAGCGACCCCGACGCAGGACCGGCGCGCTTGGCTAGATCGGCAGCAAAGAGTGCTTACGCGGACTCTTGTGTACTTCCTTGTCTTTCAAGATGTGCAAGGCCTTGCGAATTTCGAGGCGCGTCTGCGAGGGCTCGATGACGGCGTCGATGTAGCCACGTTCGGCAGCGATCCACGGCGTTGCGACATGCTCGTTGTAGAAGTTGATGAGCTGCTTCCGCAGCGCCGGAGCGTTCTCGCCTGCCTCGGCGAGTTGCTTGCGACTCATGATGTTGATGGCGCCCTCGGCACCCATGACGGCGATGCGGGCTGTCGGCCAGGCGAGGTTGATGTCGGATCCGAGCTGCTTCGAGCCCATCACCGCGTATCCGCCGCCGTACGACTTACGAATGACGACAGTCAGTTTCGGCACCGTCGCTTCGACGAACGAGAAGATGAAGCGGCCACCGCGATGGATGACGCCGAGGGTTTCCTGGTCGACGCCGGGCAGGAAGCCGGGTGTGTCGACGAGGAAGATGATCGGAATGTTGTAGGCGTCGCTGAGGCGAATGAACCGCGCACATTTGTCCGCTGCCTTGGCGTCGAGTGCCCCGGACAGGTGCATCGGCTGATTGGCGACGATTCCCACCGGCCGACCGTCGACGCGGGCGAAGCCGGTGATGACGTTCTGTGCAGTCTGGGCGGCGATCTCGTGGAACTCGCCGTCGTCGAAGATGCGCAGGATGATGTCGTGCATGTCGTAACCGGCGTTGTCGGCGTCGGGCATGAACGAGTCGAGCGTGCGATCGGATTCGGTGATCTCCGGCTCGAGCCCCGGGTTGATCACCGGCGCCTCTTCCTGGCAGCTCGACGGCAGGTAGCTCAGGTAGTTCCGAATCCAGTCGAATGCGGCCTTCTCGTCGGCAGCGACGTGGTGCACGTTGCCGTTGATGGCCTGGACACGGGCACTACCGAGTTCGTCGAGGCTGACGTCCTCGCCGGTGACGGACTTGATGACGTCCGGTCCGGTGACGAACATGTACGCCTCTTCGGTGGCGACGACGATGTCGGTGTTGATCGGTGCGTACACCGCGCCACCGGCGCATTTACCGAGGATCAGAGAGATCTGCGGGCACAGGCCGGAGAGCGCCTCATGGCGTCGACCCAGTTCGGCGTACCACGCGAGGGAGGTGACGGCGTCCTGCACGCGAGCTCCACCGGAGTCGTTGATGCCGACGACCGGGCAGCCCATCTTGATCGCGAAGTCCATGATGCCGGCGACCTTGCGGCCGAACATCTCGCCGACGGTTCCGCCGAACACGGTCTGATCGTGCGAGAACACTGCGATCGGACGGCCGTCGACGGTTCCGTGCCCGGTGACGACGCCGTCGCTGTAGAGGGCACCCGGATCGTTCGGGGCCTTTACCAGCGCGCCGATCTCGACGAAACTGCCGGGGTCGAGCAGCGAGTTCACGCGATCTCGGGCGCTGGGTATGCCCTTCTTGGCGCGCTTGGCGATGCCGATCTCGCCGGCCGGTTCCTTGGCCAGCTCCAGCCTCGCCCGTAGCTCGGCCAGCTTCTCCGCAGTGGTGCCACTCAAAATCTACGCTCCGGTTCTTGCAGACTCGATGTTCTCGAGCGTCTTCGACAGATGGGCCGCAATTTTTCCAATGTACGGCTCGTCGACGACCGCGAGGTGGTCGCCTCCGACGTAGACGATCTCGAGGTCCTTGACCACCGGTCCCCAACCACCGTGCTCTTCGCGGGTGGCGTATGCGGGCTCGAGGGCGATCGCGTCGTCGTGGTACTTATCGGCGAGGTACAGCGTGACGTGCCCGCCGTACTCCTTGAGCTCGGCTGTCTGGATAGCCCGATTGTCGAGCCACGACGTCCGCTGATGCTCGATGATGCCGCCGGGAATCTTTGCCCCGCTGAGCTTGACCAGATCAGTGATGATCCGAATCTGACCCTCGTCGTCGGAGTCGACCAACTTGTCGTACGGGATCGGGTAGTCGACGTTGTACGTCTTCTTGGCGAACGCCGCGTACCGCTCCCAACGCTTGCGGACTTCGTCCTTGGTGTCGGGAATCTTGGTGCCGGGCATGACGGTATCGAGCAGCCCCACGTAGGCGACCTCGATGCCTTCCTCTTCCATCTGACGCGCCACCTCGTAGGCGAGGATGCCGCCGAGCGACCATCCGACGAACACGTACGGTCCCTCGGGCTGGATCGCCTTGATCAACGGCACGTACTCCGCGGCGCGCTTGGCGATGGGCCCTTCGACGCGCTCGAGGCCGTACATGGGCGTGTCTGCCGGCAACTTCCGCAGCAACGGCTCGTAGGCGACGGTGGAGCTACCGGCCGAGTGGAACGCGAATACCGGTGTGGCCGTAGAGCCCTCGGGACGGGCCCGAAGATTGCGCACGACACCGTCGATCTCGCCGTCCTCGAGATGCGGGCGTACCTTGTCGGCGAGCTGCTCGATGGTCTCCGAGTCCAGTACGTCGTCGAAAGTGATCTCGCCGCCGGCCCGCTCGGTCAGGCGAGCGGCCAACTTCTCGGCCGTCTCGTCGTCGAGGATCGGCAGAGTGTTGAAGATGCCCTTGGCTGATTCCTTCGTCACCACTGCCCACGTTGCGAACGTCATCCGCTCGGCGTTGTCACGTGGGGGCACATCTGATCCGGCGGCCTCGGCGAACGCTTCCTTGCCGCCCAGGTCGGTCTGCGCTGCGACCACCGGTGCGGGTTGGTATTCCGCACTCGGCACCGCGGTCTCCGGTGCGGCGACGGCCGTCTCCAACGCTTCGTCGCGTGCAGTCGCGCCACTCTCGGCAGCCTGCTCGGCAGCCTTTTCGGCGGCCTGCTTGTCTGCCAGCGCCTGCACCTCGTCGCGGTTCTCGATCGCGTAGCGCAGGTACTTCTCCACCTCGCGCAGGTTCGCATCACGCACGGCCTGCAATTGCACTGTGGGGATGTCGAATTCGTACTCGACGCGGTTCTTGATCCGAACGGCGCTGAGCGAATCCAGCCCCAGTTCGATCAGCGGCACCTCGGGAGGCAAGTCCTCGGGTGCGTAGCCCATCGACTCGGCGACGATGATCGCCAACCGATCTTCGAGCTTCTGATTGCCGTTGGGATCCCAGCGGTCACCGAACGTCTCGACGACCTCGGGCAACTCTTCCATCGGAGACGAGGACCGCTCTTCCACCGCCACAACGGGTTCCGGCCGCACATCGCCCGAGGTGACTACAGCCTCGTGCAGCAGGGTGAACGCCGAGCCCTCGTGCGCATGGACCTGGACCGACGCACCACCGAGGTGCGAGGTCAATGTGGTGACGACCGTGCCGGCCGCGGGCACCGATGCGTGCGAGACCGAAGCACCCAGAGCCACATCGGAGAACACCTGCGACGCAGCGGCGGTGACCAACGCATCGAATCCCGAGACGGCCGAGGCCTGAACTTCCCAGACGTGGCGGCCGTCGGGCAGTGCCACCCGGGCACCGGGAACGCGAGAGTTACCGCTGGAGCTGACCTGCGAGTTGAGCCAGAACTCCTTGCGCAAGTACGCAGTTCGCGGGATTGCAGCGTACGGACCCGACTCGAACAGCGTCGCCAGTTCCAGCGCATGACCGTGCACGTACAGCTGCGCCAGCGCGGCGAGGAACGTGTCTGCCTCGTCTTCCTTGCGCTTGAGCGTCGGAATCAACGTGGCGTCGGCCAGGCCGGCAGCCCACGCGGTAGCAGCGACCGACATCAGCGCGACGGGGTTCGGGGCGAGCTCCACGAACGTTGTGTGCCCGTCTCCCACAGCAACATTGACGGCCTGGGTGAACCAGACCGGGTGACGCATTCCCTTGGTCCAGTAGTCGACGCCGTGAATCGCCGCATGTCCGACGCGGTAGTGCGCCTCACGATCGACCGAGGAGTAGACCCCGGCGGTGAGCTTGCTCGGTTCGATTCCGGCGAGCTCGGCGGCGAGCTCACCGAGCAGTACGTCGACGGCTGCGGTGTGTCCTGCTCCCTTGACGTCGAGCAGACGGGCCATTTTGCCTGCGGCCTCGGCCTTTTCGACGAGGGCTTCGACCTCGGCGCGGGGTCCACCGACCGTGGTGTGCGTCGGCGCGGCGTACACGCAGGGCTCCACGTTCGGGAACTGATCGGTGAGGGTCTTGACCTCGTCGGGGGTGTACTCGACGAGTGCCATGGCACCCTGCGAGGCGGCACCGAGGCCGTCCTGGCCCTCGGCCAGCAGCCGCGAGCGGGCGTAGATGATGCGGACGGCGTCTTCGAGGTTCAGGCCTCCGGCAACGTACGCGGCGGCGACCTCACCCATCGAGTGGCCGATGACGGCCGACGGCTCCGCACCGTGTGCGCGAAGCGTTGCGGCCAAGGCGATCTGGATGACGAAGATAGCGACCTGGGAGTTCTCGAACTCGTAGGTCTGCGAGTCGTCGAGGATGATCTCGCGGATGGAGTAGCCGGCTTCGTCGACGAGCAGCTCGTCCACCTTGTCCACCTCGGCGGCGAACACGGCGTTGGTTCGGTACAGCCGCGATGCCATCTTGCGGTGCTGCGAGCCGAATCCGGAGAACACCCACACTGCGCCGTTGGACGCAGGCGAGTCCGCGGAGAACACGCCCGGTCCGGGCTTGCCTGCCGCGATGGCGCGCAATCCGGCGATGGCCTCGGCCGTGGTGGACGCGAGAACCACTGCGCGCGAACGCCCGTGGTTACGCCGAGCCAATGTACGGCCGACATCGACGAGAGGCGTCGTGCTGCCTTCTTCGGTCTCGAGCCAGTCGGCCAGTTCCGACGCCGCGCGCTTACGACGCGACGGCAACGCGGCCGATACCGCGAGAATCACTGTCTCCGGCGCACTGTCGGACTCCGCCAGGATGGTCTCGGCCTCGGCGACCGGGCTGGTCGTCTCGGCGTCGAGCTGCTCCTCGTAGACGCCCTCCACCACCGCGGCTTCGGGATCCACGGCAGCGGGGTCGAATTCGGCCGAGGTCTCACCCGGTACGTACTCGCGTACGACGACGTGGGCGTTGGTGCCGCCGAAGCCGAAACCGGAGATGCCGGCGACGGCCTTGCCGGTGTACCGCGGCCAGTCGGTGGCCTCCGGGATGACCTTCAGGTGTGCTTTGTCGAAGTCGATGTACGGGTTGGGGCCCACGTAGTTCAGTGACGCCGGGAGTTTGTTCTCCTGCATCGCCAGCACGACCTTGATCAAACCTGCTGCGCCTGCGGCAGATTCGAGGTGTCCGAAGTTGGTCTTCGCCGAGCCGAGCAGTGCCGGCTTGTCCGCGTCGCGGCCACGGCCGACCACGCGGCCGAGCGCGTCGGCCTCGATGGGATCGCCCAGGATGGTTCCGGTGCCGTGCGCTTCGATGTAGTCCACGCCCGACGGGTTGATGCCGGCGTCGCGGTACGCGAATCGCAGTGCGTCGGCCTGTGCATCGGGGTTCGGCGCGAGGAGTCCGTTGGAGCGGCCGTCCTGGTTGATGGCGGATCCGGCGATGACAGCGAGCACCTGATCGCCGTCTCGCTCGGCGTCCTCGAGTCGCTTGAGCACGACGAGGCCGCCGCCCTCGGAGCGAATCATGCCGTTGGCGTCGGAGGAGAAGGCCTTGATCCGGCCGTCGGGAGCGAGGACACCGGTCTGACCGAAGCCCACGGTGATCGGCGGGGCGAGCAGCATGTTGACCCCGCCTGCGACGGCGAGATCGGATTCGCCGGTGCGCAGGCTGCGCACTGCCTGGTGGACGGCCACGAGGGACGACGAGCAGGCAGTGTCGACGGCGATCGACGGCCCGCGGAAGTCGTAGAAGTACGACACGCGGTTGGCGACGATGGCGGTGGAGGTGCCGGTGAGTGCGTAGGGGTGCACGGCCGGATCGCTGACGGCGATGAGCTGGTAGTCGTTGGACGAGCTGCCGATGAAGACGCCGACCTGGCGGCCCTTGACCGAGCTGGCCGGGATGTGCGCGTGCTCGAGCGCTTCCCAGGTCAGTTCCAGCGCGAGGCGCTGCTGCGGGTCGACATTGACGACCTCGTTGGGCGACATCGCGAAGAACTCGGCGTCGAAGGTCTTGACGTCGTCGAGGTAGCCACCCTTGGTGACCGTCGCATCGACGGCTGCGGCGATGACGGGATCGGAGGTGAATTCCTTCCACCGGCCCTCGGGCAGGTCGGTGATGCCGTCGCGGCCCTCGATGAGCAGCGACCACATCTCCTCGGGGGTGTGACCGGTGCCGGGGAAGCGCGACGACAGTCCGACGATCGCGATGTCGTGGGCGTCGCCCGACTGCACTCCGCTGGTGTAGAACGCGTCGTCGACGGTACCCACCGGCTCGTCGGGTTCGCCCTCGATGATGATCTTGGCCAGAGACGCGATGGTGGGGTGCTGGTAGACGACGGTCGCGGTCAGCGTGACCCCCACCAGCTCCTCGATCTCACCGCTCAGTGCGACGGCATCGCGAGAGGACAGACCGAATTCCTCCATCGGACGGTCGTCGGAGATGGCCGACGCGGGTTGACCCGTCGCGTCCGCAACCCAGTTGCGTAGCCAATCCCGCAGTTGGGCGACCGTGAGGTCCGTCCCGTCGGCACTCTGAATCTTGTCTGTCTCTTGTTCAGCCATTACTCACCAAGCTATGTATCGAAGGAACGGGAGGCCCAGAGATCAGTCGGGTAGTTCGGCGTCCGGGAATGCCGTCTGCTGGTAACCGCCGCGCAGGGTGCCCTCGATGTAGGCGGCCTTGCACGCGCGTCGGGCGATCTTGCCGCTCGACGTGCGCGGGATGGAACCGGCCGGGACGAGCAGGACGTCGCGGACCGTGACGCCGTGCCGCGCCGAGACTGCGGTGCGCACCTCGTCGGCGATCGGAGCCGGGTCTGCCTTGCCCGAGCCGGGAGCGCGCTCGGCAACGATGACGAGCTGTTCGGAGCTGTCGTCCGAATCCTTGGTCAACGCGGCACCACTGAACTCGAACACGACGTCGGGCAGCTGGTTGAGCGGCACCGCGAACGCCGCCACGAAGCCCGGCCGCAAAGCCTTGCTTGCTTCCTGCGCCGAGAACTCGATGTCCTGGGGGTAGTGATTGCGGCCGTCGACGATGACGAGGTCCTTCACGCGGCCGGTGATGTAGAGCTCGCCGTCGTGATAGACGCCGAAGTCTCCGGTGCGCATCCAGTTGGCACCCTCGGGGGCACCCGTGGCGTGCGACCCGTCGGCGACGCGGTGGACGAGCTTGTTGTGGAAGGTTTCGCTGGTCTCGGTCTCGCGACCCCAGTAGCCCTTGCCGATGTTCTCGCCGTGCAGCCAGATCTCGCCGACGTGTTCGTCGGGCACCTCGGTGGCGGTTTCGGAGTCGACGATCGCGGCCCACTGACTCCGGGCGACGGTTCCGGTCGATACCTGCGGGATGGCTCCGGGAGCGTCGGGTGCGACGACGACGAAATTGCCTGCGTTCAGCTCGACACGGTCGACGTAGACGACCTTGGCCTCGTCGGCGTGCTTGCTCGTCGAGACGAACAGCGTGGCCTCGGCCATGCCGTACGACGGCTTGATCGCGGACTTCGGCAAACCGTACGGGCCGAAGGCCTCGTTGAACTTCTTCATCGACGACGTGGTGACGGGCTCGCTGCCGTTGATCAGGCCGATGACGTTCGACAGGTCGAGACTTTCACCGTTCTTGGGCAGTCCGCGCTGGGCGGCGTGCTCGAACGCGAAGTTCGGTGCCGCGGCGAACGTGCCTGCTCCGTCGGAGACCGCGGCGAGTTCCTTGATCCAGCGCCACGGCCGCTGCACGAACGCGCGCGGGCTCATGATCGTGATGTATTTGCCACCGAGGGCCGGGAGGATGACGGTGAGCAGACCCATGTCGTGGAACATCGGCAGCCAGGTGACGCCGCGCGAGTCGTAGTTGATCTCCATGCTGTCGACCATCTGCAGCGCGTTGACGCCGACCGCGCGGTGCGTGATCTCGACGCCGGCCGGGGTTCGCGTCGAACCGGACGTGTACTGCAGGTAGGCGATGTCGTCCAACCCTGCATTGGGCTCGACCCACGTCTCGCCGACGCTGTCGGGAACGGCGTCGACGGCGATGATGCGGGGCCGCTCGGCAGCGGGGAGCGCGCGGAAGAACGCCCGAACGCCCGCCGCGGAGTTGCTGGCGGTGAGGATCGCGCTGGGCTTGCAGTCGCCGAGGACGGCATGCAGGCGGTCGGTGTGGCCGGGCTCGTCGGGATCGAACAACGGCACCGCGATGGTGCCCGCGTAGATCGCACCGAAGAACGCGATGACGTACTCGAGGCCCTGGGGAGCGAGGATCGCCACGCGGTCACCGGGCTCGGTGACCTGCTGCAGACGGGCGGCGACAGCGCGCAGCCGCTTGCCGAACTGTGACCAGGTCAACTCGTGCGCTTCACCGTCCCGTTCCCGGGAGTAGTCCATGAACCGGTACGCGAGCGTGTCGGCGTTCTCTTCGACATTCGCCTCGACGTGGCGGACGAGTGTCTGCCCTTCACCGATGGTGATGTGGCCGTTCTCATCGATGAAATCATCGAACGTGTGGCTCATTTGCTTCAATCTCCTCCGACACGAATCGCTGCCACACATCGTGCGTGACCTGGCCTTGCATTGACGACGTTCATCGATGCAGACCCCGAACAGCGTTTTATGTTACTAAGTGGTAACTCCAGCGGTGGCGGTTTCGGTCGACCTCGAGGCCGACTCCATGCTACCGACACGCGCCTGCGTCACTCGCCTTTCAGCAAGTCGACAACCGGAGCGAATGCTTCCATTTGTGTGGGGAAAACCCCGACATAGGACATCGTCGTCCGCGCGCGAACGTTACGGATCTGATCGGCGATTTCCTCGTACGTTCCGAAGGCGAGGTACGGCGACGACAGAATGTCCTCGACCGTGAGCTTGACGTCGACGTCCACGTTGGGCGGATAACCGTTGTCCAGCGCGGCCAACGCCATCTCGGCCATCTGCTCGCGATCGTCGGTGACCACGATGGTGGTGATCGCCCAGTTCAGCTCGATGTCGTCGAACCGATCCCCTGCGGCAGCCCGGATGAGCTCGACGCGCTCGAGAGTCTTCTCGATGGTCATGCCCGACAGCAGCAACTTGCCTTCCTTCGAGGTGCTCGGCACCACGGAGATGATGTCGGCGTGCTTGGCCGCCAGCGCGAGCATCTTGGGGCCGCCGCCGCCGATGCAGATCGGCGGACGCGGTCCCTGACGCGGACGAGGGCTGCCCTTGAGACCGGTGATCGTGTAGTGCTTGCCCTCGTAGTTGCATTCCTGACCGCGCAGCAACACGTCGAGAATGTCGAGGGTCTCTGCGAGCTTTTCGATGCGGACGCCGGGACGGTCGTAGGTGATGCCGGCCTTGTCGTATTCCTCGCGCATCCAGCCCGCGCCGAGTCCGAGTTCGAGCCGTCCGCCGGAGAGCACATCGATGGTTGCCGCGTCCTTGGCGAGCACCGCGGGATGGCGGAAGCCGTTGGCGAGCACCGCCGTGCCGAGCCGAATCTTGTCGGTGGCAACGGCGAGAGCTCCGAGCGCCGCGATCGGCCCGACCTGATTACCGAGATGATCGGGAATCATGAAGCTGTCGTAACCCAGTTCCTCGGCCTGCTGAGCCAGCTTGATGAACTTCCGAGCCCCGCCCTCCTCCGCGTTTCCCTCTCCGCCTGCAGCGAAGCGGAATTTGCGCGGCCCGGGGGTCGCGGCCTCGGCGGAACTCATCTATTGCTCTCCTCTGGGGTCTGGAGCGGCCGGCACCTGGGGTCTGAGGTGGTCGGCACCGGGGGTCTGGGCACACCGTGCGGGCAGTCGGCCGGGGCCGATCCGCGCAGGTCCAAGGCGTCACTCTAGCCGCTCGCGGGAGCGGATCCCACCGACTGGGGGTCGCAGACCACAGGTTTGTGCCCTGCACCAGTTGGCGACACGCCGCGTTGTGACCTGTCCGTTATCCATGACACCGGTCACTGCGCTACCCACGACCCCGATCACGCCGTCGTCCACACCACCCGATCACGAGTGCGGAGGCGTCGGCGCATTCTCGATCAGATCGGCCGCCCACGCCGCCGTCCACTGGGTGGCCGTCGTGCCGGAACCGTCGACGACGAAACTGTTGTACGACGCGTGCACCGGATTGCCCGCCGCCCCGATCAGAATTTGGATGCTCTGCGGAATGTTGCGCAGCGACAGTCCATCCGACGGGGACGCACAGATCAGGTCGCCGGGTGCACAGATCTGATTGGTCCGGTCGTCGAGCGCGCCGAATCCGCCGTCCCGACGCCCCGTCATGGTGATGCCGGGGAGGTCGAGTCCCCCCAGGGCGACCTCGGCTCCGACACCGTCGAGCGGTCCCGGCACGTCGGTACCCGACACTCCGTCGCGGCGGCCGTCGGCGATGAGGGTGACGCCGAGGACACGATCGGCGGAGATGGGTCCGTTACCCGCGCCGATGTCGGCCGCGATGTCGCCGGAGATGACTGCTCCCTGAGAGAAGCCGGCCATGACGAAGTTGGTCAGTGGGCATCGCGCTGCGACGTCCGACATCTTCTGCACCGCAACGTTTTTGCCCTCGGTACGGCTGTTGTTGTACGACTGTTGGCCGTCCGGCGGCAGCGCGATGGGGTTCGAGAACTGTGCGACGTAGGGAACCGTGTAGACGTCCGCGCGAGATCCGGGGAACTGCTCCTGCAGCGGCCGGGTGACGTTGAGCATCAGCGACACCGGATTGGCGGTCGGGTTGTACGGGTCGTCGGTCGACGACGACTCCCACGTACCGGGGATGGCAATGACCTGGACGTCCGGGCAGTCCGCCGGTTGCGAGGTCGGCTGCTCGGGCCCCGGCGGCGGTACCGGTCCCGGTCCGGGTCCGAGACGCCCGGCGAGGAGGTACCACAGGGCCACGATGACGAGCCCGATGATCACCGCGAAGGCGATCACCGGCAGAACTCTGCGTTTACGTTTGGCCATCAGCGCGAACTACGGCGTGCAGTACGTCGCCTGCGCGGCGGCGATGTAGGTCTGGGCAGCCTGCTGGGCCTGCGTCTCGTTCATCTGCGTTCCGGCTGCACTCGCCTCGACGCCGACGTTCGCGGTGACGTAGGTCGTGATTTCGTCGGCTGCGACGCCCTGCGCCTGCGCGGCACAGATGTAGTTGGCCGTCGACACCGCGATGTCGCCGTTGCCCGCCGGGGTGACGCCCTTGCTCTTCAGCTCGTCGAGGAAACGCTGGCCACGGTTGTCGATCTGGCTCTCCGTCGGCCCCGGGAAGTCGTCCGGCACGGCCTGGGGTTGCTCCGGCGGTGCCGTCGCCGCCTCGCCCGGGCTGGTGGTCGGAGCGACAGTAGTGGTGGTGCTCTCGGCCGCCGACGTCGACGAACTCGCCTCGGTCGTCGTCGCAGCTGCCGTGGTGGTGCTGGTCGGCGCGCCGGTGGCCGTCGAGTCGTCACTTCCACACGCCGCCAGCATCGAGCTCGCCGCCACGGCGAGCACGCCGAGTGACAGAGTTCTGGCCAGAGAATTACGCGTCATCGATCGAAATCCTTCGGTCGTCGGGTCGCAGGCGAGAGTACAGCCACGCTCTGAGAGAACTCTGAAGCCGTGACTGCCTCCGGTCACGGAGCGATCGTGGCCTTGCCGTCCTTGACGGTGATGATGCCGAACTGGAAGTTCTGTTGCTTACCGCCACCGTCGATGTCGAACTGATCGCTGGTGGGGTAGCCGAGGCGGCCACCTTCGTAGCCCACCGATCCCCAGGCGTCGAAGATCGGGCCGTACGGCAAGGACCAGGCTCCGCTGACCGGGCTCCAGTAGATGTTGCCGGTCTCGAACTGATTGAACCGTCCGCCGTCCCGGATGGGGCCGATCTCGTTGGACTTGGGGAACCCGAGAGGTCCACTCTCCCAACCCAATTCACCGTACTTACCGAGAATCATGCCCTGCACAGAATGCACGCCCGCGTCGGGCGAGGTGTAGATCGCGCCGATCTCGAAGCCCTGCACCGAGCCGGGCTTGTTGGGTGTTGCCACCTCGTCGAGCACCGGGTATCCCAGAGGACCGCCCTCGTACCCCTGGGCTGCCCACTCGTCGAGCACGGCACCCTTGACCACATGGGCTCCGGTCTGCGGCGTGAAGTAGACCATGCCGTTCTGGAAGGCGTTGAAGCGACCGCGGCCGTCGGGAGTGGCGATCTCGCCGGTCTTCGGGAAGCCGAGCGCACCCTCGGGGCCCTTGTTGCCCTGGTAGATACCGCCGATAGCGCCGGCAACCACCTGCGCCCCGGTGTCAGGCGCGAAGAAGACCCGACCGAAGGTGAAGTCCTGAGCTCGTCCGCCTGCGACGTTGTACTCCGCGGTGAGGCAGGGACCCAGCCACGAGTTCGCGCCGCTCGCATTGCCGATCATGCCCGCGACACTGCAGGCGGGCTTGTCGACCTCGACGCCGAGTGCCGTGGCGAGCTGCGGCCACAGCTGGTGCAACTCGAACTGCCAGTACGGCCACGAGTGCGTGCCCGACGGGCGGTAGTTGACCTGCGCGGGGATTCCGAGCTGGTTGAGCTTGGTGGCGAAGGTCTGGGAAGTGAGTCGCGAGAGGATCTCGAGCCCCATACCCGCGTAGTTGGTGCTGACGCCCGGAATCGGCGACGGCTGATCGTACGGGCCGGTCGAGCCGTTGCCACTCGAGATGTAGAGGCTGACGCCCTTCAGCTTGTCGGCCAGCAGGTACGGATCGTGCTGAGCCCACAGCGAGTTGGACGGTGCGCCCCACATGGCCTTGGAGTTGTAGCCGCCGGCGTCGGTCATCGCGTACTGGATGGCCTGCGGCATGCCGAGCGAGGTGGTGGTCAGGATGCCCGACAGCGAACCGGCGAACTTGAAGAAGCCGGGGTTGCGGGCCGCGAGGAACATCGCGGACGTGCCACCCATCGACAACCCGACGACGCCACGGTTGTCGGTGCTGCGCCAGTCCTTGGCCAGGATGGGCGGCAGCTCCTTGGTCAGGAACGTCTCCCACTGGTAGTTCTTGCCGTTGTCCTGATCGACCCAGTCGGAGTAGAAGCTGGACTGTCCGCCGATCGGCAGCACGACGTTGACGTTCTTGTCGGCGAAGTAGGCCTCGGCGTCGGTCTCGGCCGTCCAGCCGTTCTCCTGGTCGGTCGCCCGGAGGCCGTCCAACATGTACACCTGCGGGAACGTGGCCTGCGGGTTGATGTTCCAGTCACGCGCGAGCAGCAGCTGCACCTGGATGGGCGTTCCCATCGAGGGCGACTGGATCCACAGCGCGACGCGGCGATCGGAGAGCCAGTCCACCGAGGTGACGGTTGCTCCACCGGTCTGGGTGTAGGCGGGGCCGGTCTGCGCCATCGGGGCGGCATGAGCAACCGGGGCTGCAGTGGCCAGCGTCGTCGTCGCGAAGGGAATCATCAGCGCGGAGGCGACAGTCACTGCTGCTGCCGCTCGCCGAGCCCGTGTGCCGGCCGATGGGGTACGACCGAACCGAACAAGCTCAGTGCGCATGATGGTGACTCTCTTTCCTGTGACGACCGAAGGTCTCGTCTCGAGACATGCTTCGTATGTCTTTCTACACGTGCCCGATGGCCACGAACAGCAGACTCGCTGTGACTGGTGGTGCGAATGTGAATTGGGGAGGCTCGAAGAGCCTGCGCTTGAACCGACAATGCCGCCCGACGCGAGAGCGTGGGGCGGCATTGTCGGAGAGCACGTTACGGAACCGAATCAGGCGTTCAGCGCGTCCAGGATCTGGGTGCGTGCCTTCCACAGCTCGGCACCCCAGTACGGCCAGGCGTGGATTCCGTTGGCCGGGAAGCTGTAGGTCGCCGGGATACCGAGGGTGCCCATGCGGATCTGGAATGCACGGGTGTTGGCGAGCGAGAGTGCCTCGAGCGCCATGCCGTTGGCGGTGTTGTAGAAATCGATCGGCGCGGCCGGGCGGTCGAACTGGCCGGGCAGGCCACTGGCTGCGGAGATGTACAGCGACAGACCCTGCAACCTGGGTGCGAAGACGAACGGGTCGTTGCGCAGCCACGCCGGGTTCCAGGGCGGTCCCCACATGGAGTCGACGTTGAAGCGACCGGCATCGAGCATCGCGATACGAATCGCCTCACGCATGCCCGGGGCCGAGATGTTCAGGTAACCCGAGAGCGAGCCAGCGAACTTGAACTGGTCGCGGTGGTACGCGGCGAGCGTCAGGGCAGCCGAACCACCCATCGACAGTCCGAGAACACCGTTGTTGTTGCGCGAGACGCCGTAGTTCTCCAGGAACGCCGGGAGCTCCTGCGTCAGGAACGTCTCCCACTTGTAGGTGACTTCCTGGCCGTTGAAGTTCGACGAGGTGTACCAGTCGCTGTAGAAGCTGGACTGTCCACCGACGGGCATGACCAGCGTCACGTCGTCGTTGGCGAACTGATCCTGCGCGTTGGTCTCGAAGGTCCAGGCGTTGCGATCGTCGCGGGCACGCAGGCCGTCGAGCAGGTAGAGAGCAGCGTTTCCGCCGCGCGCCGCCCACTGGACCTGGACCTTGATCGGACCCATCTCGGACGGGACGATCAGGTCCTCGCGGCCACCGGCCGGGGTCTGATGGACGACGGCAGTGGGGGCAGCGACTGCGACTGCGCCGCCGACGACACCGGCTGCGATCGGCAGAACGAGTGCGGCAGCACCCACGCCGAGCAGGCGCTGACGCCAGCGTGATGACGCCTTCGGGTTACTGCTGAGGCCGGCAAATCGCATGAATCGTGCTCTCTCTCATCTACGCGGTCTCCGCTGTCGTAGCGGCCCCCGGCAATCGAACAGGGCTGACTGACGGCCCATGAGGCCGGGGTGAAGCTGTGGTGTGTCGAAAAGTTGAGGTTCTGCTGCATAACAGGCGAACCGCTCGATGGAGGTTATTCCATCGAGCGGTTCCAAGGCAAAACTGTGATCAGCGTCCCAGTTTCGCCTCTGCAAGTTTCTGAAACAGGAGACAATCCTGCGCGGTCCCCGCTGAACAGCCCTGAAAAGTCGTGAAATATCACTACAGGGCCGAAAGCGGGGACTGCGACAGTAAACGCTGCCGGGTGGATCAGTTACCGATGTTGGCGCTCAGGTCCGGTGCCATGACGCGGATCTGCTCGCCCCAGTAGCCCCACTGGTGGGTACCGACGGCCGGGAACGCATACGTGACGTTGTTGGCACCGATGCTCGCCATGCGGATCTGGAAAGCACGGCTGTTCGCCAGGGCGATGGCCTCGAGGCCCATACCGTTCGCGGTGTTGTAGTAATCGATGAAGCTCTGTGGGCGATCGAGACCGCCGGGCAGACCGCTGCCTGCGAAGACCCACACGCGCGTGCCGTTGTCACGCAAGCGAGGCGCGAAGACGAACGGGTCGTTGCGCAGCCATGCCGGATCCCACGGCGGGCCCCACATCGCGTCGATGTTGTAGCGGCCGGAGTCCAGCAGAGCCAGGCGCATCGCCTCGCGCATGCCGGGCGCGGAGATGTTCAGGTAGCCCGACAGCGAACCGGCGTAGCTGAACTGGTCCGGGTGGTACGCAGCCAGCGTGAGGGCTGCGGAGCCGCCCATCGAGATGCCGATGACACCGTTGCGGTTCGGGTTGAAGCCGTAGTTCGCGCGCAGGTTCTCGCGGAGGTTCTGCGTCAGGAAGGTTTCCCACTTGTAGGTGGTCTTCTGACCGTTGAAGTTGGACGGTGCGTACCAGTCGGAGTAGAAGCTCGACTGTCCACCGACCGGCTCGACGACGTTGATGTTCCACGAGGCGAGAACTGCTCCGGCGTCGGTCTCGTGCTCCCAGCCCGAGATGTCGGTCGTGGCGCGGAGGCCGTCGAGCAGGTAGACGACGCGGTTGGTGTTACCGTCCGCTGCCCGCCACACCCGGCTCTTGATCGGGCCCATGCTCGAGTCCGTCCAGACGTCGATGGCGTTGCCGTCGAACGCTGCGTTGGCAGTTGCGCCACCGCCCGCCACGGCCAAGCCCAGTGGTAGCACCACTGCCATCAGCATGGATGTTGCGGCGCGGCGTCCCCAGGAGCCCGCTCGCTTGTCCCCGGACCGGCTCTTCCATCTACCCAGCATGCACTCGACCTCTCAGCAGCTTCGTCACATCGGTTACGCAATCAACGATTGATCTCGCAAGTTCATCATGTACGCGCCCGACCCAGGGTCTGGCGCATACATATCCTCCGCACTTATCGCACGAAGTACGTCGTCCGTTACAGGATCGAGACAGCTCATCTTCGCGTCGAGACCGAATCGGCGCAACCCGGTGATCTTCTCGTGTTCTGTCGGCTAATTATCGGCCTTCAATACAGGTGCCGGAAGATCACATCGCTGTATTTCGTATTTCGGCACCCGATCGAATCGATAACCGGCATAGAACAACGAACGTTTCACATTCCGGACGAACAGATCCTTCGTCAACGGTGCTCGGTAGGACGTCAGCATTTCTTGGGTGTCCGGGCAGGTCAACGCCACCTGAGCTTCGGTCACCCAGTCCTCGTCCATGTACCAGGGCAGGTACGGATGGATGCCGACCAGCCCCAGATCGGCGACGACCCAGTCCGGGTAGAGGTTCTTGTCGTGACCGATGCGGCCGTTCTCGAGGCGTTCGGTGTGCGATGCCAACGGGTACGCCAGCCCCATCTGATCGATGACCCGCACGTCGAGGCCGACGTTCATGCTCGTCATCCCCAGGTTGAGGAAGTAGACGGTGTGACCGAATCCACCCTCGGGGATCGGGAGGGGCGGCGGGACGACATCCCAGTAGGTGAACTGCGCGGACGGCAGCAGCAATCCGCCGTCCGGGGTGTCGTCGATCGCCTGAACCATCGCCCGCATCCGCGGATAGTCGAGATAGTCCGACGCCAGGATCGGATGAGCGTGCCCGGTGTTGAGCGAATAGAACGCTCGTTCGTCGACGATTCCGCTTCGTCCGACGATCGAGCCCTGGGGCATTCCCGTCGTGTTCGCCGCAATCACAGCCCAGACGACGATCCCACCCCAGACGAATACATCTGCGACGAAAACAGCAGTCGCACGATTACCGGACCATCGTTGCGGGAGCGCGACGGGCAATATCGAAATGGGCAACAGCAGCGTGAACAGGGCGGGCAACAATGTTCGCCCGTGCATGAAATCGCCACCGACTCGAATTGCGTAGACCGCGAGCAACAATCCACTGACGAGCACGAATACGACGACAGCGGTCGGCGTGCGCAACGCGGCGAGCAGGCCGCCCACTGATCTGGGAAGCGTCGGGCGCACTCGTGTCACCGACAGGGCGGCACCGAGCAGGAGCAGCACCAGCGGGAGCCACAGTAGGTACGGTCCCATCAGGTTGGTCAGATACGCCCACCCTTGCGACCACTTGGCACCGCCGGCGTCCTTGGACACTGCGGTGTTGGGGTACGGAAGGCCGTAGTAGCCCATACGCCAAATTTGGTACAGCACGGGAACCGCGCCGGCGAATGCGAACACGCGCAGCCTCGACAACCACGTCTGTGGGGCGAGGAAAAGCATCGCCAGTGCCAGAACCGACACGATGGACAACTCGGGGCGCACCAGCGGGCCCAGGCCCGCGAAGAAGGCCAGCAGCAGCAGTTCGACGCCACCGCCGCGGCGTTGCCCCCACCGCACCATCAGCAGCCACAAAACCGCCAGCCAGAAGATGACCAGGCAGGTCTCCAGCCCGGACGTCGCGAAGTCACGGGCCGGCGGTACCGCGATGTACACCAGGACGCCCGCGGGGAGGAAGAGAGTGCGTGACGCAGTGCGACCACGCAGGGCGAATGTGCCGATCATCGCGATGACGACGGCCGCTGTGGACAGCACGAGCGCGATCGTCAGGACCACGTACTCGAGCCGGCCGTCGCTGAGCCAGCTACCCGCGTAGACGAGGTACGTCCAGATGGTGCTCGTGTTGGTCTCGACCCGCTCGCCCGCGTTGAACACCGGGCCGTTGCCGGCCAACAGGTTGCGGACGGTGCGCAGGACGATCAGGCCGTCGTCGGCGATCCAGCGACGTTCCCAGGCACCCCACAGAAACAGGGCACCGGTGACGACGGTCCCGACCCAGAAGACCGCCCTGGTCGAGACCGCCGGTGCCGGGGTGTCTTCTCGCGTGTCTCGCTGGTCAGGCGAGGTAGACAGCGACACCAACCACTCCGATCCACGCTATGGCGAGTAGCTGGAGAACCCTGTCTCCCAACGCGATCTCTTCGGGTTCGCCTGCCTCGCCGCCGTCTACGTCCACTGCGTATCGCAGGATTGCGATAGTAAACGGAATCATCGAGATGGCGAACCAGTTGGAGTCCGTTTCGGCGTCCTGTTGAAAAGCCCACAGGCCGTAGCAGATGACGACGGCCGTCGCGGACAGCGTCCACACGAAGCGCAGATATGTCGTGGTGTAGTTCTCGAGCGACTTACGGATCTTCGCCCCGGTGCGTTCGGCCAGTTGCAGCTCGGCGTAGCGCTTGCCCGCCGCCATGAACAGCGAGCCGAACGCCATGATCAGCAGGAACCACTGCGAGAGCGGGATCGAGGCAGCGACGCCACCGGCGATCGCGCGGAGCAGGAAGCCAGAGGAGACGATGCAGATGTCGAGCACGGCCTGGTGCTTGAGGCCGAAGCAGTACGCCAGCTGGATGACGATGTAGACGCCGATGACCAGCGCGAGCTTCCAGTTCGCGAAGAACGACAGGCCGACCGCGAGTCCGAGCGACACCACGGCCATCGCGTAGGCGATCGTGACGGGCAGGACTCCTGCAGCGATCGGCCGGAACCGCTTGGTGGGGTGCGCGCGGTCGGCCTCGACGTCCATGGCGTCGTTGACCAGGTAGACACCGGAGGCGGCGAAGCAGAACACGATGAACGCGAGCGCGACGGACAGCAGCACGTCGCGATCGGTGACCGAGCCTGCCGCCAACGGCGCGGCCAGGACCAGCACGTTCTTGACCCACTGACGCGGGCGAAGCGCCTTGACGATGCCGTCCGCCAGATTCTTCGGCGGTGCGCCTACGGGTGCGGCATCCTCGCTCATTTGTCTCCTTCGAACTTCACGACGGCAGCAGCCGTCAACGCGCCGAGTGCAGATCCGGCCAGCACGTCGGTGGGGTAATGGACTCCGAGCACCAAGCGCGAGAGCAACATGGGTGGGACGAGGACCGCCGGTAACGGTAGCCCGGTCACGCGGCCGAGGAGAACCGCAGCCGCTGTGGTGGATGTCGCATGTGACGACGGGAAACTCAGCTTGCTCGGCGTCGAGACATTGATCCGGACGGCCGGATCGTGGGGACGTGGCCTGCGCACGATGCGCTTGATGACGATGGACGCGGCATGCGATCCGACGGCACCGACGGCCACCGACGCCCACTGGCGTCGCCGCGGCGCGTCCAGAGCAGCGCCGATACCTGCGATCGCCACCCAGCCGAGGGCATGTTCGCCGAAGTGCGACATCCCGCGCGCAACGGTGATCGCACCGGGGGCGCTACCGACCGTGGCCTGCACCTTCTCGAGGATGCGCACTTCGGTCGGCACCTCGGTCTGGCCTTTACGCCTGGTAACGAAAGACACGTTCCCACGTTTCCTTACTGGTCAGGTGCGGCACGGCATCACGGTAGCGGGCCTTGAGAGCAGGGAATTCGGCTGCCAACTGTTTGCGCAACGACAGCGCTTCCTTCAGCAACGCCGCGGCCTGCGCGCGGTCGCGCTTGCGGTAGACGACGCCTCGGCCGTCGGCGGTGGTGACGGTGACGCCGTCGACCTGGGACAGCAGGAACCAGCGTGCGTCGAGAGTCGGCACGTTGAGCTGAGGACGCTCGTGGTGCTGCTCGTGCGCAGGCTTGACGTTGTGCAGCAAGCCCTTGGCCAGACGACGGACCTTGGAAATCGGGTTGGTCGGCAGGCCGACGGCTCCGACTTCCTCACCCGATGCGAGCGGCAACTCCGTGGAACTGCCGACAACGACGGCGTCGGGGAATTCCTTGCGCAGTGCGTGCACCGTCGGCAATGCCGTGGGCAGGATCTCGAGGATGTGCTCGGGACCGGCCAGGAAGTCACGAATCGCGAGGTTCTGGATGGCGACCGTCGAGTACTCGAGGCACAGCAAGTGCTTGACGGTGGCCTTGATCGTGTCGAGCACCAGGCCCTTGCCGTCGCCCGGCATGTGCAGCGACGCAACAACGAGACGGTTGCGCAGGTGGAAGTACGCCTGCCAGTCGATGGCGTCGTCCTTGTCGCTCCACGCCATGTGCCAGATCGCGGCACCCGGCAGCGTCACCGTCGGGTAGCCGGCTTCGCGTGCACGCAAGCCGTATTCGGCGTCGTCCCACTTGATGAACAGTGGCAACGGCTGCCCGAGTTCCTCGGCGACGACGCGCGGGATCATGCACATCCACCAGCCGTTGTAATCGACGTCGATGCGGCGGTGCAGCAGCTTGCTGGTGCGCAGCGGATCCTCGGAGAAGTCGTGGTCGTATTCGACGTTCTGCGCGCCGGTCCACATGAAGTTCCCGCGGTCGATCACTTCACCCATGACGTGCAGGTGACTACGCGCCTGCAGATTCAGCATCTGGCCGCCGACGAGCGTGGGCACCTTGGCGAATCGCGACATCGCCAACGCCCGCAGAATCGAATCGGGTTCGATCTCGATGTCGTCGTCCATGAACAGAATGTGTTGGCAGGCAGTGTTGTTCAGCGCCTCGTACATGATCCGGCTGTAGCCGCCGGACCCACCGAGGTTTGCCTGATCGTGGATCGCGAGACGGCCACCGAGCGCAGCTGCGGCCTCGTCGAAGCCGGGCTCGTCCTTCGCCTTGCGGGTGCCCTGATCCGGCATGATCACGGCCTGGATCACGTCGAGCACCAACGGGTCCGAGCCAAGGGCGACAAGCGCTTTGACGGCGTCGGTCGGTCGGTTGAACGTGGGGATACCCACGGCGACGGTCGCCTCGCCGGGAGCGTCGATCGGCGCGTACCAACCGGCACTCTCGAGGACCACCTCGGAATCGGAGGTGATGTCGAACCAGATCCACCCGCCGTCCTCGAACGGGCCGAGGTCGATCAGAAACTCTTGCGCCGCATCGCCGTCCACGGCCTCGCGGCCCTCGACGTGGATGCGCGACGCATCGGCCTTGGACCGGTAGACGTCGATTCGGCAGTGGCCGGACACCTCGACGCGCAACACCACGGACTTCAGGATGCTGTAGCGCCGCCAGTAACTCGCCGGGAATGCGTTGAAGTAGGTGCAGAACGACACCTCGGACTCGCCGCCGATGGTGAGCGAGGTACGCGAGAGCGAGTGCGCGCGTTTGGCATTGGTGGTCGCTTCTTCGAGGTACAGCGTGCGCACGTCGAGCGGCTCACCCGACCGGGGCAGCAGTACTCGCTGCAACAGCGATTTTCCGAGGACCGGCGCGACGTCTGCCACCCCGTCCTCGAGCAGGTGCTTGGCGGTCATTTGTCCCCCGCCAGGGCGGTGCCGGTCTCGAAGTGCGGGGCCAGGGTGTTGTCGTACATGTTCAGTGCGCTCGCGATGGCCATGTGCATGTCGAGGTACTGGTACGTGCCGAGTCGACCACCGAACAGCACACCGTTGGAGGCCGTCTCGGCCTTCGCGCGGTTGCGGTACGCCTCGAGCTTCTGCCGATCGTCGGGGGTGTTGATGGGGTAGTACGGCTCGTCGCCGCTCTCGGCGAAACGTGAGAACTCGCGCATGATGACCGTCTTGTCGGTCGGGTACTCACGCTCGGGATGGAAGTGGCGGAACTCGTGGATCCGAATGAACGGCACGTCGCCGTCGTTGTAGTTCATCACCGGCGTTCCCTGGAAATCGCCGACCGGGAGCACCTCGGTCTCGAAATCGATGGTGCGCCAGCCCAATTCGCCCTCGGAGTAGTCGAAGTAGCGGTCCAGCGGCCCGGTGTAGACGATCGGGGCGTTCGGGCTCTCGGCGACCAACTCGTCGCGAACATCGAACCAGTCGGTGTTCAGGCGGACGTCGATCTTCTCGTCGCGTGTCATGTTCTCGAGCCACGCGGTGTAGCCGTCGACCGGCAGCCCCTCGTAGGTGTCGTTGAAGTAGCGGTTGTCGAAGGTGTAGCGCACCGGCAACCGGGTGATGTTGCCCGCGGGCAGTTCCTTCGGATCGGTCTGCCACTGCTTGGCCGTGTAGTCCCGGATGAACGCCTCGTAGAGCGGACGTCCGATCAACGAGATCGCCTTCTCCTCGAAGTTCTGCGCGTCCTTGGAGTCGAACTCACTGGACTGATCCTCGATCAGGGCCCGCGCCTCGGCCGGGGAGAAGAACTTTCCGAAGAACTGCGAGATCAGCCCCAGGCCCATCGGGAACTGGTACGACTGACCGTTGTGCAGCGCGAAGACGCGGTGCTGGTAGCCGGTGAAGTCGGTGAACTGGTTGACGTAGTCCCACACGCGCTTGTTGGACGTGTGGAACAGGTGCGCACCGTACTTGTGAATCTCGATACCCGTCTCGGGCTCGGCTTCCGAGTACGCGTTGCCGCCCAGGTGGTGCCGCCGGTCGAGAACGAGAACACGCTTGCCCAGCTGGGACGCCGCCCGTTCTGCCACGGTCAGACCGAAGAACCCGGATCCGACGACGATGAGGTCGTAGCGGCCGGTCGCGGTGGCGTCGGAAGAGGTGGTCTCGGGGCTTACAGCAGTCACGGGCAACCAGGGTATCCGACGATCGTGACGGCTCCACCCCGCCAGGCATCGCCCGGCCGGTCCGGTGTCAACCCGGCAGGCGTCGGAGCAGGTAGGTATCCATCACCCAGCCGTGTGCCTCTTTGACCTCGGCGCGGGCGCGGCGAATGTCGTCGAGCACGTCGTCGAGCGGCCCGGCCACGAGCTTCTCGTCGGTCGTACCCAGGTTGGCTCCCCAGTGGATGCCCCACCCTGCGCCGGTTAGCGCACTGCAGGCCAGGTTGCCGTCGAGCATGACGACGAGGTTGTCCAGCCCGGCTGCGACGTCGCCGGCCAGGTTCCTGCCGGTGGTGATGACGATCGGGCCCCCGATGCGATTGAGCACGAGTCGATGACTCGCCGCCAGCATGGACACGCTGGAGATGCCGGATGTGACATCGAACTCGATGTCGCCGCGCAGTTCGGCGATCCGCTCGACGACGCGGATGGTGCTGTCGTAGAGCGCCGGGTCGCCCCAGACGAGAAATCCGACGACGGTGCCGTCGGCGAGACCGTCGAGCACGTCGGCGTACGCCCGGGCGCGGGCGTCGTGCCAATCGAGGACCGCGGTCTCGTACTGCCGAGGTGACCGGTCGCGTGGGGGATCGGGCACCTCGATGACCCGGTAGCTGCCACCGTGGTGGCGCTCGAGGATCTCCTGCCTGGCTGCTGCCAGATCCCCGACGGACGCGCCCTTGTCGGCCACGATGAACACGTCCACGGCCCGCAGCTTCTCGACGGCCTGGACGGTCACCTGGTCCGGATGTCCACCGCCGATGCCGATCAGATGGATTTTCACGAGCGGTCCCGGCAGGCGTCGTACAGGTGGGATTCGGCGACGACGCGACGAGCGAGAGCAGGACCGACGAGGATCACTGCGGCCTGACGCAGGCCGGCGGCCTCGACCTGGTCGGCGATGTCGGCCAGAGTGCCGCGCAGAACCATCTCGTCGGGCTTGCTGGCATGGAAGACGACCGCGGCGGGGCAGTCCGAGCCGTAGAACTGCGCCAACTCGTCGGCGATGATGCGGGTGCGAGTGATGGCCAGATGCAAAGCCAACGTCGCGCGAGTGGCCGCGAAATTGGCCAGCGCCTCGGTGTCCGGCATCGCCGTCGAGCGGGCCTGCGCGCGAGTGAGGACCACCGATTGCGTCACCTCGGGAACGGTCAGCTCGACGCCCAACGTGGCCGCAGCGGCCGCGTAGGCGGGCACTCCCGGGGTGACGTCCCACGGCACACCCGCGGCGTCGAGTCGAGCCGACTGTTCTGCGATCGCGGAGTAGAGGGAAGGGTCACCCGAGCACAGGCGTGCGACGTCGTCCCCGCGCTGGTCGGCCGCGACGAGTTCGGCGGTGATGGCATCGAGATCGAGCTTCGCGGTGTCGACCAGGCGAGTACCGGCCGAGCAATGTTCGAGGATCGCGTCGTCGATGTAGGTACCGGCGTAGACACACACCGGACTGGATCGCAGGAACCCGACGGCCCGCAGCGTGAGCAGGTCTGCCGCTCCGGGTCCGGCTCCGATGAAGTGCACAGTCACAGGTGGAAAGCGTAGGGGGCGGGAGTGGAGCCTGCGGAATGACCCATGAAGGCGGGAGTGGAGCCTGCGGAATGACCCAGGAATGCAAGCCCCGACGCGCCGCGCCATTGGAACTTCCCGGCTGTGGCTAACTGTCAAGCTAAGGTTTAGCCTTGTGTCTGATGGGACTCATGTTGCTGATGTGATTCATATTGTTCAGCAGTGGGAGATCCTACGACGCGTACCTACCACCAACCAGGGAGTACCGCCTTGCCGAACCGTCGAACGAAGCCGTCGATCGTTCTCGGTGCTGTCG
Organism: Rhodococcus sp. NPDC077669; assembly: GCF_040686915.1. Classification (NCBI taxonomy): domain Bacteria; kingdom Bacillati; phylum Actinomycetota; class Actinomycetes; order Mycobacteriales; family Nocardiaceae; genus Rhodococcus; species Rhodococcus sp. NPDC077669. The sequence continues at coordinate 278,664 of NZ_JBFBMD010000005.1, forward strand.
CACTACTCGCCGTCGCGACCCCGTTTGCGGTCGCTGGGCTGACAGACAGCACGACCACCGGAGTTCGACCGGCCAACGAGACAACCCCGGTCACCGTGCCGACGAAGATCGTCGAGACCGCGCTGAGCGCAGCACCGGACATCGTCATTCCGCTGCAGGAGCTCACCGGCCTGCCGCTGCCCGATCTGCGGCTCTCCGATCTGAAATACCTGCCGCTGCCGGACTCCATCGTGATCCCGCCGATCGAGATTCCCGACATCCCGGGTCTCACGACGCCGGCTCCGGGTGGCGCAACCGCGCAGGCCCCGATCCCCAGGGTGGACGCCTCGGCACCGGTCAATCCTGAAGCTGCCGACCCCACCGGGCCGCCGCTCGGAGCGGCAGTCAAGGAGATCTCGCAGGACACCCCGTTCAGCATGGTGGCGTTGACCTCCGAGCAGCTGAACGGCGCGAGCGCACAGGTTCGACGTCAGCTCGAGGACGGATCCTGGGGCCCGTGGCTGCAGACCGCACCGGTGGATACCACTGCGAGCGACGCCGTTCCCGCTGCGGAAAAGCAGGGCACCGAACCGATCTTCGTGGGGCTCACCAAGGCCGTGCAGGTGCTGTTGACTCCGCTGACGAGCAGCGCTGCTCCCGAAAGCTTTGCAACGCCGCCGGTTCCGGAGGTCCCGGTTGTTCCGCTGCCTTCCGATGCCACTGCACCTGCTCCCGCCGTTGCGGAGCAGCCTTTGGGCTACACACCCGCGTCGTCGAGCAAGCCGCTGCGCCAACAGGATCCGGCACCGACAGAGCCTGCTGCGCCCGAAGCCGCTCCTGAGGTGTCGGCCGAGCAGTTGGCGTCGGCAGTGAGCGACATCAGCGCCGTGCTCATCACCCCCGGCACGTCCCCCGCCGATTCGGCGTTGAGCGACCTCGCTACTCCGGTGGCGGGCGATGCAGGTCCCAACGTCATCACCCGCGCCCAGTGGGGTGCCGACGAGTCGATCCGTTGCGCCAACCCGACAATCGACGATTTCATCGGCGGTGCCACCGTGCACCACACCGCGGGCAGCAACGACTACTCGAAGTCCGAGTCGGCCGAGATCGTCCGCGCCATCTACGCGTACCACGCGCAGACTCTGGGCTGGTGCGACATCGGCTACAACGCACTCGTCGACAAGTACGGCCAGATCTTCGAGGGTCGCGCCGGCGGCTTGGACAAGCCGGTCCAGGGTGCGCACGCCGGTGGATTCAACGAGAACACCGTCGGAGTGGCCATGATGGGCGACTACTCCACTCAGGATCCGTCGCAGGAGACCGTCGATTCGGTCGGCAAGTTCCTCGGCTGGCGACTCGGCAAGGCCGGTCTGGATCCCAAGGGGACCACGACGATGACCTCCGAGGGAACGGATTTCACGTTCATCGGCAAAGGCAAGACCGTCGACCTGCCGGTGATCTTCGGTCACCGCGACGTCGGCAACACCGAATGCCCCGGTGACGCCGGATACGCCAGGCTCGGGGAGATCCGCGACATCGCGGCCGCGAACCTCGGCGGTGGCGGCGATGTCACACCGGCAGCACCCGAGACCGCGCCCGATGCCACCGCACCGGATACCGCGGTGACCGACCCGGCACCGTCACGCCCGGGCACGGACGTCAGTTCGACTCTGGGCGAGAACATCCCGGCCCTGGTCGCAGAATTGCAGCGCCTGGCGTCGACGAGCCCCGTCGCGCAGAAGTGGTTGTCCTCGGGCGGCGAAACCGGCGCTCTCGGCGTACCGGTCAGCGGCCTGGTTCAGGTCAGCGGCGGCCGCGAGAAGGCGCAGTTCCAGAACGGCGAGATCATCACCAACATGGCCGGCCAGGCCGTGGCCGTCATCGGCAAGATCTTCCAGCAGTACCTGCAGCAGGGCGGTGTCGACGGCGTCCTCGGTCTGCCGCTCACCGACGAGTTCAAGGTGCCGGAGGGCTTCCGAACGGACTTCGAGAACGGTTCGCTCATCTTCAACGAGCTCACCGGCATCGTGACCACGGTCATCAAGACGTACAACGACACCTACAACGCAGAAATGCAGAAGCCGGTCGCCGCGCCGGTGGAGCCGGCACCTGTTGCCGAGCCCGCTCCGGCACCGGAGCCCGCACCCGCGGGCTGAGTTCAGACAGTCGACAAGGGCCGAGTCACCGTGGTGACTCGGCCCTTGTCGTGTTCGATGCGCCGCTCTATCAGCGAATCACCACCAGCGTTCGAGTACCTGCGCCACTCCGTCGTCTGCGTTGGTGACGGTCACTTCGTCCGCGGCGGCGACGGCGGCCGGATGCGCGTTGCCCATGGCGACGCCCAGGCCGACCATCGACAGCATCGGGACGTCGTTGGGCATGTCCCCGAAGGCGACGATATCGGCGACGTCCACGGACAGCGTCTCGGCGACCTTCGCCAGGCCCGACGCCTTCGTGACGCCCGGCGCCGACAGTTCGATGAGCCCGTTGTCGGTGGAGAAGGTCAGGTCGGCGCGGCCGGAGATCAGCGGCGAGAGAATGTTTGCCATATGGCCGCTGGTCGATCCCGACAGACGTATCAGCAGCTTCACCGCGGGGACGTCGACGACGTCGTCCTCGGACATCTCGACGTTGTCGGGATTGAGCCACGCGTGCTCGTAGCCGGGCGAGCTGACGAACTGCGGCGTCGCCGCGTCGTGCGCCGATCGACCGACGCGCTCGGCCGCGAGACCGCAGCCGGGTAGCGCGCGGTACGCGACGTCGGCCAGCCACTGCAACGTCTCGACATCGAGGGTCTCCGCACTGAGCACGCGATCGGTGGCCGCGTCGTAGATGACCGCACCGTTGGCGCACACCGACATCGGCGCGTATCCGAGACCGTCGACGACGGGGTGGATCCACCGCGGCGGCCTGCCGGTGGACAGCACGAACGGCACTCCGTCCGCTACGACGGCTGCGACAGCTCGCTTGGTGCGTTCACTGACACGTTCGTGCTGGTCGAGCAGGGTCCCGTCGACATCGCTGGCGACGAGGCGAGGGGCGAGGCGGGTGGTGTTCGGCGCGTTGGTCATCGTGACGTCATTCTGCCCTAGTGTCGAAGGACCCTGTTTTCGACATGCACGTCTTCGATGTGGAAGGAACGGTAGATGACATCCGTGAACCGTCAGATCCGCTTGGCTCAGCGGCCCGTGGGGCGTCCCGACGAGTCGACGTGGGATCTCACCGAGGAACCCATCCCCACCCCGGGCGACGGGGAATTCGTCGTCACCGTCGACTACGTCTCCCTCGATCCCGCCATGCGCGGTTGGCTCAACGATGCGCGCTCGTACGTGCCTCCCGTCGGCATCGGTGAGGTGATGCGTGCTCATGCCGTCGGCCGCGTCCTCGAGTCCCGGCATCCGGATTACGCTGTCGGCGAAGTCGTTTCGGGCTCGTTCGGCGTCACCGAGCATGCGATCTCGGACGGGTCGGGAGTGCAGAAGGTCGACGAATCGATCGCACCGGCACCCACCTGGCTCGGTGCCCTCGGCTTCCCGGGATTGACGGCCTACTTCGGGTTGATGGACGTCGGCAAGCTGGCCGAGGGCGACACCGTCGTCATCTCCGGGGCGGCTGGCGCCGTCGGCAGCATCGCGGGTCAGATCGCGAAAGCCAAGGGAGCCACCGTGATCGGGATTGCCGGCGGACCCGAGAAGTGCGCCTGGCTCACCGAGGAGCTGGGCTTCGACGCGGCGATCGACTACAAGAACGAGTCGGTGTACAAGGCCCTGAAGGCCGCCGCACCGAAGGGCATCGACGTCTATTTCGACAACGTCGGCGGCGAGATTCTCGATGCGGCGCTCTCGCGCCTGCGTAAGGGTGCGCGAGTGGTGTTGTGCGGGGCCATCTCCGGCTACAACGCCACCGAACCGCAGCCCGGACCCGCGCACTACCTGTCCCTGCTGATCAACCGTGCGTCGATGACCGGGTTCATCATCTTCGACTATCTCGACCGCTACCAGGAAGGCGTCGACGCTCTGTCGGAGCTGCTCACCAGCGGCAAGATGACCGCGCGCGAGCAGATCGAGATCGGCGGAATCACGGCGTTCGGATCGACGCTCAACCTGTTGTTCGACGGTGCCAATACCGGCAAACTCGTCCTCGAGGTCGGCGAACGTACCCACGATTCGGAATTATGAGGACGACTCGTTCGTTGAACCCCACGTATCGCTCGATAGAGAACTAGGAGAGCACATGTCTGCAGCCACCGAAACCGCCATTCTCGCCGGAGGATGCTTCTGGGGAGCCGAAGAGCTCGTCCGCAAGCTGCCCGGGGTGGTCTCCACTCGCGTCGGCTACACCGGCGGTGAAATCCCCAACGCGACGTACCGCAACCACGGCAACCATGCCGAAGGCCTCGAAGTGGTCTACGACCCCACCCAGACGTCGTACCGGGATCTGCTGGAGTTCTTCTTCCAGATCCACGATCCCACCACGAAGAATCGTCAGGGCAACGACATCGGAGCCAGCTACCGCTCGGCCATCTTCTACCTGAACGACGAGCAGAAGCGCCTGGCCGAGGACACGATCGCCGATGTCGACGCGTCGGGCCTGTGGCCGGGCAAGGTCGTCACCGAGGTGACCCCGGCAGGAGATTTCTGGGAAGCCGAGCCCGAGCACCAGGACTACCTGCAGAAGTACCCCGAGGGCTACACCTGCCACTGGGTTCGCCCGGACTGGAAGCTGCCGCGTCGCGCAACCGCCTAGGAGCGGCTGCGCCGCATGTGCATGGAACTTCGTAGCCTGCTACGAAGTTCCGTGCACATGGGTAGGCGTAACGCCCATTCCGGACGGCCGACGGTCCACAGGTAGAACTACCGCGCACATGGAAGCCGAACTTGCGACACTGATCCGGTGACACCCGACAGAACCCCACGGTCGATGGCCGACGTCCTTCGTTCGCCGCGCTTCTGGCTCGCTCCGATCCTTGTCGTCTCGACCCTCATGTCGTTTCTCGCGGCCCTGTATCTGGGCGGCGTTCTCGATCCACGGGGCAACTTGCACGATCTGCCCATTGCGATCGTCAACCAGGACGAGGGCGACACCCTTGCGGGTGAGCAACGCAATATCGGCAACGACATCGTCGACGGATTGATTCAGAACGTCGATTCCGAGAAGGTCGCGTTCCGCGAGGTCGGCCCTGCGCAGGCCGAATCGTTGTTGTCCACGGCCGAGGTCTACGGCTCCATCGTCATCCCCAGTGATTTCACCAAGAGAATGGGAATCCTGGCCGAGGGCAGCATCATTCCCGGTGATATCGAGAAGCCGATCATCACCGTCTACACCAATCCGCGGGCGGGTAGCTTCGGGATGTCGCTCGTGACCGGAGTGGCCACTCCTGCCTTCGAATCGGTGAATCAGACCGTGGGCCAACAGATCACCGATCAGGTTCGCCAGCAGCTCGGCGACACTCCACTGGCCGGCGCGAGCGCACTGACGTTGGCGCAGCCGATCAATGTGATTGTTGCCCAGCACGATCCACTGCCCGACGGTACCGGCGGTGGCCTGTCTGCGTTCTACTACGCGCTACTGCTCGTCTTGGCGGGATTCACCGGTGCGACCATCGTCAGCACCCTCGTCGACGGCTTATTGGGGTTCACTCCCACCGAAATCGGCCCGAAGTACATCCACCGCGGACCCACCCGGATCAGCCGGTTCCAGACGCTGTTGGTCAAGTGGCTGGTGATGTTCGTTCTGGCCATGCTCGTATCCGCCCTGTACCTACTGATCAGCCACTTGCTGAGCATGCCCATCACCCATGCGTGGACCCTGTGGATGTACGGCGCGTTCGCGATCACCGCCGTCGGATTCACGGCGCTGGCGGTGATGTCCGCATTCGGCACAGCAGGGTTGCTGGTCAACTTGGCCGTCTTCATCATCCTGGCCCTGCCGTCCTCGGGTGGCACGATTCCTCTCGAGGCGAGCCCGCCGATTTTCACGTGGCTGGCCCAGTTCGAGCCGATGCATCAGATCTTCCTCGGCACCCGATCGATCCTGTACTTCAACGCCTCGCCCGACGCCGGCCTGCTGCATTCGGTGGGTATGACGTCCCTCGGACTGCTCATCGGGCTCGTGTTCGGCCTGGTATTCACCCTTCTCTACGACCGCAAGGGCCTCGACAGAAGCCTCGATTCTCCGGGTGTCATCAGCTGACGCCGGTACACTCGATCCAATGCTTGCTGTCAACCCAGCCGGGAGCGTCGCACCTCGACGGGCCGTCCGCGCTTACCTCGACGTCGCCATCGTCGTTCTCGTGCTCGTGGGCACCAACCTCATCGCACACTTCACCACGGTGTGGGCGAGTATCGCGACGGTTCCGATCGCCGCCGTTCTCCTGGTGATCCTGTCGAACCGTCGCGGACTCGGATGGGCCGAGCTGGGACTGTCGCCCAAGCAATGGAAGACGGGTTCGCTCTACGCACTCGGTGCCGTCGGCATCGTCCTGACCGTCATCGCCATCGGTGCATTGCTGCCGATGACGCGGCCCTTCTTCATGGCCGATCGCTATGCCACCATCTCCGCGGCGCTGGTCGCCTCGATGATCGTCATCCCGCTGCAAACGGTCATCCCGGAAGAACTCGCGTTCCGTGGAGTGCTGCACGGCACGTTGGGCCGCATCTACGGTGCACGCGGAGTCTTCGCGGCAGGGTCCCTGCTCTTCGGTCTGTGGCACATCGCGTCCTCGCTCGGCCTGACCGCAGGGAACGTGGGACTCAGCGGATTTCTCGGCGGCGGGCTGTTCGGGCAAATCGTCGGGATCGCGCTCGCAGTCGTCGCGACCGCAGCAGCCGGGGTCGTCTTCACCTGGCTGCGCAGCCGAAGCGGGAGTCTCATCGCACCCATCGCCCTGCACTGGTCGTTGAACGGACTCGGCGCACTGGCCGCAGCCCTCGTGTGGCACGCATCGACGAGCTGAGCGACATGAAAGACGAGCTGCACCAATACCTTCGGATCGCTCGCCAGAACATGCTGTGGAAGCTCGACGGCCTCACCGAATACCAGAAGCGACGACCGATGACGCCGACGGGAACCAACCTCTTGGGGTTGGTCAAACACCTCGCCATCGTCGAATACGGCTACTTCGGCCTCACGTTCGGTCGTGAGTTTCCAGCTCGTTTCGCGGAATTGGAAGCAGAGGGCATGGCCCGGCTGAATTCCGACATGTGGGCCACCGCCGAAGAATCGTCGGAATCCATTGTCGCCCTGTACCGCGAGGCGTGGACGTATGCCGACAAGACCATCGATTCACTCGACCTGGATGCAGCGGGACGCGTCCTGCACTGGCCTGCGGACAAACAAGAAGTGACGTTGCATCGCGTACTGGTGCATCTGTGCATCGAAACGAATCGACATGCCGGACACGCAGACATACTGCGCGAATTGATCGACAACTCCGTCGGACTGCGCCTCGGCAACGAGAACATGGCCGACGGCGACGCAGCATGGTGGGCACAGTACCGATCCGAGTTGGAAACCGTTGCTCTAGAGGCTGATCAAGCCCGTCCCGCCGACTGAGCTATTTTCGGCTCGACGGCTATTTTCGCGGTGTACCTGTCCAACCGCGATCGATGACCCGATTCAGCGCGACGACAGCCTGCGCGGAAATCCCGGGCAGTGATCACTGTCCGTCTACCGTTCTTTTTCTCGATTCTCACGGCCTTCCCGGAGCGCAGCTTCGATACCGGTGTCGCCCCTGCTATCGAAGCGAAGACCCCAGCCTGCCCGATCGCGCATCGGATGCACGTCCGACACGGATGTACCCCAAAATGTCTTCGGCAATAATCTGCGCCCGCGGCCAACCACGCGTTGCCCACGCATCGATGCCACGATCCCCGGTGTGGAAGGGGGTGGAATTACCAGGAGAGGGGCAAAGTTTCGGTGAGCGAGACGTGTCAGGAATTTCCGGCCATGGCGATTGTCGGCGCCCACGTGCTTAACAACGAGACCGCCACCGAAACCGAGCTGAGCCCCAAGTCCCGGGTCCGCGAGCTGACCGAGCAGATTCTCGAGCAGGGCACCACCGAGGGGGCCGAGTATCAGGGTCTGCCTGTCGTGCTGTTCACGATCACCGGGGCGAAGTCCGGCAAGAAGCGGTACGTGCCCTTGATGCGCGTCGAAGCCGACGGCAAGTACGCCATGGTCGGTTCCAACGGTGCCGGTGCCACGAACCCGTCGTGGTACTACAACATCAAGGCAAACCCCACCGTCACGGTGCAAGACGGGACGAAGGTTCTCACCCTCCAGGCCCGCGAGCTCGACGGGGCCGAGCGCGAGAAATGGTGGACGCTAGCCGTCGAGTCCTTCGCTCAGTACGCCGAATTCCAGTCCCAGACAGACCGGCAACTCCCCGTCTTCATCCTGGAGTAACCCCGGCTGTGATCCCACTTCACGCCCCGTGCACGGGCGACACCCGACGTTAGGAACAGCCTTGAAGATCGGAATCTCCACCTTTGTCACCGACGACGGGATCGACCCGGTGTCGCTGGCTCGCGCCATCGAGGAGCGTGGATTCGACTCGCTGGTTGTTGCCGAGCACACTCACATCCCAGCCAGTAGGGAGACGGCGTTTCCCACCGGCGAAGAGATGCCCGACTTCTACTATCGGACGCTCGACCCCTTCGTCACTCTGGCAGCGGCCGCAGCGGTGACATCGAAGATCGAGCTGGTCACCGGTATCACCTTGCTCATCCAGCGTGATCCCATCACCACTGCAAAAGAATCCGCCAGTATCGACCTGATCTCACGGGGCCGGTTCGTATTCGGCGTGGGAGCGGGTTGGATCCTCGAGGAGATCCGCAACCACGGCACCGACCCGAAGACACGGGGTGCACTGTTGGACGAGCAGATCGAAGCAATCAAAGCCCTGTGGACGAACGAGCCGGCCGAGTATCACGGCAAGCACGTCGATATCGAACCCTCCTACCTCCGTCCCAAGCCGGTGCAGACACCGCACCCCCCGATATTCATCGGCGGTGCCTCCGATGCGACGGTGAAGCGCGTCATCCGGCACGACGCCGGGTGGATAGCCAACCCACAGCCCGTCGATGTCATGTCCGCGCGCATCGATGCGATGCGCGAAGGACTCGGGCACGACGTTCCGTTGCTACAGTTCGGCACCCCCGCGGATCCCGAGTACTGGCAAGCCTGCGAAGAGTTGGGATTCGGGCAGCTTGCGCTCATGCTGCCCACCGCGCCGCACGACGAATCGTTGAAAATCCTCGACGAGTACGCCGCGCTGGCGTCCGCGTACCGCGGGAGATAAGACCCTGGGCGCGTTCGGAAGTCGCGCCTCCACCCACACCGATCCCCGCACCGATCCGGTGCGGGGACCGACCGAGCTTGCGTTCAGGAACCGGACGGCGCTGCCGGCGGTGCGGGAGGCGTCGCACCGTCAGCCGGAGCGGGCGGTGCAGGCGGAGTTGCGCCATCGGCCGGTGCCGGCGGCGCGGGCGGCGTCGCTCCGTCTTCTGGTGCGCACACCGCTCCCGGGCCACCTGCGCCCGGCCCACCCTTACCCGGACCACCATCGGCCGGTCCGCCCTTGCCCGGACCACCCGCGGGCGGGGCAGGCGGAGTTGCGCCGTTATCCGGCACGGCCGGAGTTGTTCCGTCCGCGGGTCCCGGTGGCGTCGGAACCGCGGGGACCGTAGATCCGTCGCCGGAATCCGTCGCCTCGGGGCTTGCCGGAACAGCAGGCACGTCCGACCCGCCGCCGCCATCGGTTCGCTGTCCGAGGGCAGACGACGACACCACGGTCGACACGCCAGGCGAGGCGTCGGGTCCGGTGGCTGCGAACACAGCCGCGGTCACCAGGGCTCCGACGGCGAGACCCGCTGCTGCGGTCGCGGCCAGCGGCACCCGTCCCTTCCACCGCTTCGGCTTGCTCTCCCGAGCGGTGCCGGGCTCGGGGTTCGATGCGGCGGGAATCGGTTGGGTCTGATCGTTCACGTTCACTCCTTGTTCGGACTGCGTCGTTCGTTTCGGTCTGTCACCGACACTGCCGCCGCTAGCTGAAGTCACCCTGAAGCCGAGCGCATCTTCAGGATCACTTCAGCTGGTGGGTGACAATCGAGGCATGACATACAGTTCCGCTCCCCGGGTGATGGTGGTGGAGGATTCGTTACCCATCAGGGAAGCGCTCGTGGCCGCGTTCGAGGACGCGGGTTTCACCGCCGTGTCCCTGCCCGACGGCGACGACTTCGAAACCACGATGGCAGGCTTCCGTCCGGATGTGGTGATCCTCGACGTCATGCTGCCCGGTGCACGGGACGGGTTCTATCTCATCGACGTCGTCCGGCAGAGCAGCGACGCAGGCATCATCATGGTCACCGCGAAAGATCAGCTGGCCGACCGGTTGCGGGGCCTGGGCGACGGCGCTGACGACTACGTGGTCAAGCCCTTCCAGCTCGACGAGGTGGTCGCCCGCGCCAAATCCGTGCTGCGGCGTCGTGGTCGTTCTTCCGACGCGGTCCAGGTCGGTGATCTACTGGTCGACGAGCCCGCCGGAGTGGTCACTCGGGCAGGTCAGGTTCTCGATCTGACGGCGACGGAGCTCCGCTTGGCCACGTTCCTCGTCGCACAACGCGGACGTACCGTCTCCAAAACCTCTATCCTGGAATCGGTCTGGGGCTACGGCGCGTACGACGGTAACCTGGTGGAAGTTCACATCAGTGCGTTGCGTCGCAAGATGGAAGCGCATGGGCCGCGGTTGATCCATACCGTCCGCGGCTTGGGTTATGCATTGCGGGCTCCGCAGTGAAGCGGACGCCGACCCCGTCGCTTCGGATGCGGGTGGTCGCCACCGTCGTCGTGTTGTTCGCGGCACTGCTGGTGATTATCGGATCGTCGGTGGATGTCGTTCTGGGTCAACAGCTTCGGCGTGATCTGGAGGCGCGGTTGTCGGATCGGGCAACTCGGGCTGTCGAGCTCGTGGAGAGCGGCGTCGGGCCCGGGGATCTGGTGCAGGCCCTGCAGGGCGACGCCATCCGAGTTCGGGTCACCGCTGCGGACGGCACGGTGTACGGCGCTCCCGGCAGCGGACCGCCTGGCCCGGACATCCGGCCTGCCACCCCGGCTCCGCCTGCGGGCCAGTCGCGAACTCCCAGTCCCCCTGGTCCGCCCGATCCTCCTGTGCCCCCGTCCGATTCGTTCGAGATCACCGAACCATTGCCCGACGGTTCGACGCTGTCTCTCCTCGGCGATACCACCGCCATAGCCGATGTGCGGCGACAACTGCGCATCCTCATGCTGGTAGCGGGTGCTGTGACGCTGCTACTGGCCGCCGCTGCGCTGACCTTTGCCGTGCGGCGAGCACTGTCCCCGCTGGACTCGATGACATCGGTCGCGCGCCGAATAACCAACGGCGACAGGGGTAGACGGCTGCTTCCCACCAAACCGAACACCGACCTCGGCCGTACTGCCTCGGCCGTGGACGAGATGCTCGACGCCCTCGAGGACGCCGAGCGCCGCGAGGCAGCAGCGGCGCGCACAGCCCGCCTCGCCGAGGAGGACATGCGGCGCTTTCTGGCCGACGCCGCACACGAGCTGCGCACTCCCGTCGCCGGCATCTCGGCGTTGGCGCAGTCGCTGCAGCGCGACGCCGAACATCGCCCCGATCGAGTCGCGCGCTGGAGCGAGCTGCTGGTCGGGGAATCGAGCAGGGCGTCACGATTGGTGGGCGACATGCTCGATTCCGTTCGTGCGGAGAGCACGTCGGATCTCGATGCAACCGATATCGATCTGGTCGACATCACCCGGCGCACAGTGGAGCGAGCAGCGCTACTGATGCCGGACATTCGGTTCGATGTCGATGCGACGCAACCGGTTCCGGTTCGAGTGGACGTCGGACGCATCGAACAGATCCTGTCGAACGTACTCGACAATGCCGGTCGCTTCACCCCGTCCGGCGGCACGATTCGGGTAGCGGTCGGCAGGGACACCCACGCATTCATCACCGTGGACGACGAAGGACCGGGTGTCGCGGAGGCAGACCGTGAGCGCATCTTCGAACGGCTCGTCAGGCTGAACTCCGCCCGTGACCGAGCGTCCGGCGGCGTCGGGCTGGGGCTGTCGATCGCTCGAACACTGGCGCGCGCCCACGGCGGCGAACTCGTCTGCCTCGCAGGGCCTTCGGGCGCGCGATTCCGGCTGACTCTCCCCCTGAACGCGTGAACACCTGAAGCACTGAAACCCCGAACATGTCGGCTATTCGACGATCAAGTCCATCAGCAGGCTGTCGTGCCAGCCGTCCGGTCCCTTCTCGTACTTGCGCATGATCCCGACCGGCTCGAAACCGACTGCGCTGTAACAGGCTATCGCTGCCGCGTTGTCGGCGGCGGGATCGATCACCAGGCGGTGATGACCGAGATCGACTGTCAGGTAGCGCACCAGCGTGCCTACCGCGTCCTTTCCGATGCCGCGGCCGTGTACCGCCGGATCGAGGAAGATGTCGATCGACGCGTGCCGGTACATCGGGTCGGTCTCTTCGCCGTACTGGATCAAACCGACTGTCGCGGAGCTTAATTCGACAACCAGGCGGATCTCTTCAGGGTTGTCGAACGGCCAGTTCTCGTCGGCGTGCTCGTCACCCCACCGCGCATGCACCTCGGGGGTGTGCAGTATTCGGCGTAGCTCCGGCACGTCCTCGGCGGTGATCGGCCGCAACACGACCCGTTCACCGCGGAGGTTCATGCCCGCCGACTACTCGACGCGCTTGGCCGCGCGTGCCGCCAGATCCTGGGCGTCGAGCTTGTCGGCTTCCTCCAGGGTCGGGGCACTGCCACCGAGTCGGGCCGGAACCCAGTACGCGCCGGGCTCGTGGTGGTAGCCCTCCTGAAGCTCGAGCAGCATCTTCTGCATGACCGACCGCAGCTTGTCGGTCAGTTCGTTCGGCGGCCCGACCGGCGCAATCAGTTCACCGACGGCAATGGAGATCGGAGTGTTGGTGCGGCCCAATCGCTTCGGGTAGCCCTTGGTCCACACTCGCTGCGCACCCCAGATGACCGTCGGGATGATGGGGACGCCGGCCTCGATGGCCATACGCGCTGCACCGGACTTGAATTCCTTGATCTCGAAGCTCCGGCTGATGGTGGCTTCGGGATACACGCCGACGAGTTCGCCCTTACGCAGACTGTCGACGGCCGCCTTGTACGACTGCGCACCGGCACCGCGGTCGACGGGGATGTGCTTGAGTGCGCGCATGATGGGGCCGGAGATCTTGTTGTCGAAGACTTCCTTCTTGGCCATGAAGCGGATGTAGCGCTTCACTCGCCGCGGCGGCAACCCGGCGTAGGTGAAGTCCATGTATCCGGTGTGGTTGACGGCGATGACCGCTCCACCGGTAGCAGGGATGTGCTCCTCGCCCTCGACCTCGAACTTCAGGCCCTCGAACGCGAACACTGTGCGAGCGATGCCGATGACTGATCGGTAGACGGGTTCCACAGTCGGTTAGCGTAGTCGGTGGACGGGGTCGGAGAAAGGTCCGGCCAGGAGCGCGGTCGGGTCGTGCGCAGTTCGAGAAGCTACGGGGGAGAGAATTCACGTGAAGAACAGAGCGGCTTCACCGCGGCGCAGCCGGGTCTGCCGAACCGCGCTGCCGCTGATAGCGATGATTGCGCTGGTCGGTGCCTGCGATTCCGCGGTCGGGATCCCATCCGATCAGGCCGCAGCCCCGTCCAGCAGCAGTGCAGGGTCCACCGCCGAGTCCGCGAATGCCGCCGGGTCGAGCACCCCAGAGCCCACCACCACCCCGGCACCGCCGCCCATCCCACCGGGTCCGCCCGTCGGCGAAGCCCCCGGAAATCCTGCGGCCGCCGCGGCACTACGGCCGTTCGTCAACGATCTCACCGGCGGCGGAATAGGTGTCGTCACCGCGAGGTGCTGGACTGTGCCGCCGACCGACATTCCGACGATGTACTTCGACACCGGCGCCATCCTCGCAGCGGTGGCGGCTCCCGCGGTCGACGGTCAGTACGCGGTGACGTGGACCGGACCCGCGGCAACGGTCGCCATCAAACGCAGCGAGATCGCGTCGGGCTACGCCTGCCCTACCGTCTATCCCACCGGCACGACGCCGGTGTTCGACGCGACGGACGCGGTCTACACCGTCGATCGCTATCTGGGACGCATCGCCGGTATCCCCGTCAATCGGGGCGACGTCGAAGAGAGCTACCCGCTGGTGTGCGACAGCCGCGGCACGTGGGATCCGAACGGCACCGGGTCTCCTACTGCCCCACCTCTAGCCGAGAACCCGGCAATTCTGCCGAGCATCACCTCGTTCGATCCCGACAGTGTGTTCGTGACGGCTCAGAACGGCGTCTACACGCAGGTCAATGCAGACATCATCGACGCCTCGGGGGTCTACCAGAACCGCACGTTCCTGCTGGCGATCGGCGGCGAGGGCTACTGCATCGGCGACATCGCCTGATCCTGCATTACTTCAGGACATCGGTCCCGACGAAGGGCACGAGGGCTTCCGGAACCCGGACGGTGCCGTCGGCCTGCTGGTGGTTTTCGAGGATCGCCACAATCCACCGCGTGGTGGCGAGGGTGCCGTTCAGGGTGGCGGCGGTCTGAGGCTTGCCGTTCTCGTCGCGGTATCGCACGCCGAGGCGTCGGGCCTGGAAGGTCGTGCAGTTCGAGGTCGAGGTGAGCTCGCGGTATGCCTTCTGCGTGGGGACCCATGCTTCGCAGTCGAACTTGCGCGCGGCCGAGGACCCGAGGTCTCCGCCTGCGGTATCGATGACGCGGTAGGGCAATTCGACTGCGGCGAGCATTTCCTTCTCGTACTGCAGCAGCTTCCGGTGCTCGGCCGCCGCGTCCTCGGGCTTGATGTACGAGAACATCTCGATCTTGTCGAACTGATGGACGCGGATGATGCCGCGGGTGTCCTTGCCGTAGCTGCCCGCTTCACGACGGAAGCACGACGACCAGCCTGCGTAGCGCTTCGGGCCGTCGGCGAGGTCGATGATCTCGCCCGAGTGGTAGCCGGCGAGAGCAACTTCGGAGGTTCCGACGAGGTAGAGGTCGTCGGCTTCGAGGCGGTAGATCTCGTCTGCGTGTGCGCCGAGGAAGCCGGTTCCCGACATGATCTCCGGCCGCACGAGAACCGGCGGGATCATCATGGTGAACCCGTTCTTGACGGCCTTCTGCGCGGCGAGCTGAAGCAGCCCCTGCTGCAGCAACGCGCCGTAGCCGGTCATGAAGTAGAAGCGCGAGCCCGAGACCTTGGCACCGCGTTCCATGTCGATCAGGTTCAGCGACTCGCCGAGTTCGAGGTGGTCCTTCGGCTCGAAATCGAACTCCGGGATCTGCCCGACGGTCTCGAGAAGGACGAAGTCGTCCTCGCCGCCTGCGGGCGTGCCGTCCTGGACGATGTTGGAAATCGCGCGATGGGCCGCGTCGAGGGCTGCGTCGGCCTCGGCTTCGGCGGCCTGGGCGGCCTTGACCTTCGCGGCGAGTTCCGATGCGCCGGCGAGTAGCGCGGGGCGGTCCTCGGCGGAGGCCTTACCGACCTGCTTTCCCAGCGCCTTCTGCTCGGCACGCAGCTGATCGCCGGCCAGAACCGCGGCCCGGCGGGATGCGTCGGCATCCAGAAGTGCGTCGACGAGAGCGGGGTCCTCGCCTCGGGTGCGCTGCGAGGCGCGCACTGCGTCGGGGTTCTCGCGAAGCAATTTCAGGTCGATCACGAGAGCAAACCTTACTTGCCGAGCAAGCCCAGGTAGTCCTCGCGTCCGAACATCGTGGCTGCGTCGATCGCCGAGGGGTGGCCGCCGTGTGGGTCGGCTCCGCCGTCGACGAGCAGCCGCACCACCTCGTCCTCGCCTTTGAACACAGCGCCCGCGAGTGGGCTCTGACCCTTGTCGTTGGCCTTGTTCACATCGGCACCGCGTTCGACCAGCACCCGTACCGCATCGGCGTGACCGTGATAGGCGGCCAACATGAGCAGGGTGTCCCCCGACTCGTTGTGCAGATTCACCGGAACTCCGGCGTCGACGTAACTCGCCAGACCGACGGCGTCACCGGTACGTGCCATTGCGAACAGTCGACCGGCCAGCTCACTGAGGTCGTCGTCACCCGTTGGGTCGCTCATGTCGACCGAACATACTCGGGCATGATGGAGGGCGATGTCCGCTACAGAACCAGACCCCACGACGAGCGAGAGTCGGAGAACTCTCTCGGCCACCACTGCTCGACGCGGCCTCGCCATGGTGGCCGTCGGTGCAGTCCTGGCCGCGGGGGCAACAGTGTTCCTGTCCGGCGGATTCTCGACTCCCGAGAAGATCACCACGCATTCGACGGCCAGTGGCCCCGCCACCGCAGGTCCGGTGTCCGCGAAGTCCTTCGGTGCCGCCGACCCGGGCGTATGCCTGCAGTGGACGCCCACCGACGATCCCGAAACCGATCGTCAGGACCTCAGCGAAGTGCCGTGCGCCGACGCCCACCGCTTCGAGGTGGCCCGCGACATCGACATGAGCGTCTACCCCGGCATCGAATTCGGCCCTGGCGCGCCGTACCCGGGAGCGCTGCGCTTCGGCGAACTGCGCGACGAGCACTGCACCGCCGCCGTCGACGGCTACGTCGGTGCCAAGTTCGACCCGAACGGCCGCTACGGCGTCGGCCTGATGTTCCCCAGCCAGGCCGGATGGGCCAAGGGCGAGCGCACGCTGCGGTGCGGTGTGCAGATGCCGTCGAACACCGGTGCGCTGCTCGAGATGACCGGCTCGATCCTCGACCAGGACCAGTCCAAGGTGTGGCCGACGGGCACGTGCATCGGAATCAACCAGAACGTGCCTGCCGACCCGGTGGACTGCTCGACTCCCCACGCGTTCGAGGTTGCCTCGGTGATCAACCTCACGCAGCAGTTCCCCGGCGGGCATCCGTCGGAAGGCGACCAGGACGCGTACCTGGAGAAGACCTGCACCGACGCCGTCAACGGATACCTCGGCTCGGAGAACGCGCTGCGGGACAAGACGTTGACGTTGTTCTGGGACACGATCGACGTCTCGAGCTGGCTCGCCGGTAGCCGTCAGGTGACCTGCTCGGTGGGCAAGGAACTCGACTCCGGTGGATTCGCGACCATCGTCGGCAGCGCGAAGGGCGACATCCTCATCAACGGTGCCGCGCCCGTACCGCCGCCCGCAGCCCCCGACGGCCGCGCCCTCCCGACTCCGCTGCCCGGTGCCGCTCCGATCACCACCGGAGGCTGACATCCCCACGCACATGACCCGCGTCGATTTCGAAGAAGCGGTGTCCGACGCTCTCGACACCCTGCCGCGAGAACTCACCGACTTCATGAACAACGTGGTCGTCCTCGTCGAGGAAGAACACCCCACCGAGGACATCCTCGGGTTGTACGAGGGAATCGCGTTGACCGAACGCTACGAATACAGCGGACACTTGCCCGACGTCATCACGATCTACCGCAAACCGATCCTCGACATGGTCGACGACGAACACGAGGCCCGACGCGAAATCGCCATCACCGTCGCGCACGAAATCGGCCATCACTTCGGCATCGACGACGAACGCCTGCATCAACTGGGATTCGGCTGATCGCGCTCGCCCCCGATCGCCACCCCCACCCCCGTAATGCCACCCCCGGTTGGGATCAATGTGGGTTTCAGTCGGTCAGACTGCAACAAAGGCGCATTGATCCCAACCTGGGGGGGCGGGCAAAACAGGGTTAAGCCGAGACAGCCTCTCGACGAACCGGCCGCACCGCGCGGTCGGTCAGGAACGCGAATCCCAGTCCCAGAGCCAGCCACAGGGTTGCCTGCGTGGCCAGTGACGAGAGTCGGAATTCCCACAGCAGGGTCGCCGGGAAGTCCGAACCCACTTCGTTCACACCCGGTAGAAGTGCATAACCCACACCGACGATCACGAGGAACGCCACTGTCGGAGCACCGACGCGAACCGCCACCGACGACTGCGACGCCACCGCCTTCGCCACGTAGATCGCGACTCCCACGGCCAGCAGACCGAGAATCACCGACGCCAACCACAGCCAGGTGCGCTGGGTGATCGTCTCCGGGTCCCCGACGGCCGGTGGGTTGGCCGGATACTTGAAGAACGGCACCGCTTCGATTGCCAGCCATCCGGCCCCGGCTCCGAGGAGCGCGAGGATCGAGCCCGGAAGCGAGCTGAACCGTCGGGCATAGTGCAGTACCGAGGCGAAGATCGCGCCGAGTGCGAGTCCGGCGAGTCCGGTGGCGAGGAACAGTCCGACGCGTTGCCCGTCGCGACTGACGAGGGCGTCCTCGTCTCCGTGCGAGTGCGCAGCAGTCGCATCGGAGTCGGCGTGGTGTGCCTCGCCTGCTGCTTCTTCGATGGAGATGGCCGAATCGACGTGCGGCTCACCGATGACGAAGGCAACTCCGCCGGCGAGCAGTCCCGCGACGAGACCGGCGAGCAGACCTCGCACCAGCAGTTGAACGAACGTCCCGGTCAGTGGCATGGCAGGCCCAGCAGGTGGCGGCCGTCGTGCATCAGTTCGTGCATGTACATGCCACTACGCGAGATCGCGCCCTGGTCGAATCCGACGAGGTAGAGCACAACGAATGCGAGCAGTATCGTCGCGGCGACGATGACGGCGAGGGCCGCCGATTCCGTCGTGTTGCTGGGTGCATGAAGTATTGCCATGGGGGTGTCCTCCTGGGATTGTGCGTCCCGTAGTCCCTTCGGAGATGAAGGGACGGCCATGTGATGTACGAGTTTTCTGGCTCTCGAATTCGGACATCTGCCCGACGTCGATCACAGTGGCGCAACCGTTCCGGATTTTCACCGGATTACCTGCGTACATCGCGTCTTACCTGCGCACTGTGGCACCGCGTTCGACTCTCTGTCAATCACTGTCCTCGAGAGAACACAGTCCGATGCCACAATGACGCGGTGACTGCGCCTACGACCCGCCTGACGTTGGTGAGCCACGCAAGGACCGATGCGATGCGCTCGGGCCGCTTTCCTGCCGACGAGCCACTCGACGAGGCGGGTGTGCGCGCACTCGCCGAGGTGACCGACTTTCCGCGTGCCGACCGAGTGGTGTGCGGCCCGGAGCCGCGGTCCCGATCCACTGCCGACATCTTCGGCAGCGACGTCGCCGTCGAACCCGCGTTGGCCGACGTCGCGTACGGCCGGTGGTCCGGTCTCGAGATGACCGATCTGCCCGACGCCGACGCGATGGCCTGGCTCGGCGACCCGGCATTCACACCGCCGGGCGGTGAATCTCTGGAGGCGTTGTTCGCTCGCGTCCGGACGTGGCTCGACGAGGTCGGTTCGACGCCGGGCCGCACGCTGGCCGTGACCGCACCCGCGGTGATCAGGGCCGCGGTCGTGCTGGTGCTGGCGGCACCGGTCAGCTCGTTCTGGCGGGTCGACGTCGCACCGTTGACGCGCACCTCGATCCATCGCCGAGGCTCGCTGTGGACGACGGATTCGGTGGCACAAAAGTCTCTCTGAATTCTTTCCGGCATCGATGGAACCGATCCGGGCACGGCGGCGTCCTACCTACCGACAGCCCAGTTCGTCGATCGCAGGGAGCGTGCTCATGACCGTCATCAAAGTCGATCCGGTGGCTCTGCAGCTCGCTGCCTCGGAACTCGATGCGGTCGCTGCCCGATTGCAGGCCGCCGTCACTGCGACGGCTCTTCCTGTTCGGCCGCTACCGCCGGGCACCGACGAGGTGTCGCTCTTGACCGATCGCTTCTTCGCCACCGCGGCCGATACCTTCGGCCCTGCTGCAGCACAAGGCATTTCGGAGCTACACCGGGCCGCCGAGGAACTGCGCAAACAGGCCGCGGACTACCTGGCGACCGACGACGACACCGCCGGAGGCCTGCCGGGGCTCGCCGGCATCTGACGCACTCATCGACCGGCAACGGTTTCGAAAACGACACGGGGGCTCGAACATCATGGGGGCTGGACAATGACGCTCGGTGTGACAGGTGTGGTGTGGCTACCACGAACTGCGACAGGGAATTCGACGCGACTGTTGGGGCCCGGACCGGTGCCTCTACATGTCGCCGGCGGGGCCTGGGGTTCGGTGGCCGCGGCCTTCACCGAGGCCTCGGTGAGCATCGCCGCCATCACGACAGCCCTGACCGCGGGCTGGGAGGGTGAGTCGGCCCTCCTCGCGCAGGCCGCCCTCGCCCGGTTCACCACGTGGACCGGAGCCACCGCACTGAAGGCAGCGGCACTGTCGATCGAAGCCCCCGCCGCGGGAACCTCGTACGGCGTCGCACTGGCCACCATGCCGTCGCTCGTCGAGATCGGTGCCGTGCAAGCTGCCAAGGTGACGGCTGCGTCGACCGGCGGCGCACTGAACGGAAGTTACGAGGCAGCCGAGGTCGCAGATCGATTGCTCGACATCCGCGCAGCCATGGTCATGGAGGGATTCGAGCTGGTCTCCTCGCACCTGATCGCGAAGACGACGTTCGATCATGCACCCGCCATCGTGTCCGAATCCGGCAGTGGTCTCGGCAAATTCGCCAACGGTGCGCTGATGACGTCACCTGTTCAGGCTGCGGTCGGCAGTTTGATGGCCGCGACGCAGAACCCCGGCGTCGCAGCCGCAGCCGGGCAGCTCGGCAGTGCCGCCACCTCGATCGCCGGAACGGGCGTGTCCACGGTGGCCACCGCGGCATCCAACCTGGTCTCGACGCCGCCGCCGAGTGGACCCGGTACCGGCATCGGCCACTCCTTCGCAGCCGGCGGTTCGGCATCTCCCGCCGTCGGGCCGGCATCCACCCGTCCAGTGGCGTACGGCGGACTGGGCGGAAGCAGCGGCAGCATCGGCGGCGGACCGGGAATGCCCGGTTCGGCGTCGAGTCCCCTCGGCGCTGGATCGGCACTCACGGGTGCAGTACAGAGCAGTCCTGCTTCCACGGTCGGCGCACCGACCGCAGCCGAGGGTGGTCTCGCTCAGCGCGGAACCGGAACTGGTGCTGCGCCCGCGTCGGGAACACGGGCGCAGGACGACGACGAACACGACACCCCGGAATACCTCAAACAGTTCGAGCACTTCGCCGACGGCCGCACGGTGGCACCGTCGGTCATCGGAGCAGACCCAGCCCTCGACAACCCAGCCCTCGACAACATCAGTGAGAACGGCCGGTGATCGACTTGGGAACCGTGCCGGTGGGCCACACACTGCCGAGTGCCGCACTCGGTATCGACGAGATGGATTTCCTGGTCGACGAACTCTCGATTGCCGAACTACCCGTCGTGCTCGACGTCTTCCCACGCTTCGACGACGCGAAAGCCCGCGACCGTGCTGTCGACCGCGGCCGTCAGGCCCTCGCGGCGGCAGGACTGTGGGACGGCACCGCGGTCCACGAGGACGTTCGCCACTGGCTGCGGGTCCTGGAACAACCCCGCTGGTACGTCTCGGCGCGACAGTTCGAGGGCGACACCGTTCCCGTGACTCGGATCTGCATCGCATCCGACGACACCATCGCGGTGTCGGCGGTACGGCGAGAGAACGTCATCACTCTGCGCGTCATCGCCGGGGATACGGCTCGCGATCTCGTCTCGTCGCTGGGATCGGCACCGCCGTTCGATCCCGGCAGCGTCAACGCGCCCACCGACCTACTGGCCGAGGCACTGGACGCGGCACCGTCCGACGTGGGCGGCACCGCTTCCCGTCTGCGTAGCATCGGAATCGCCGACGACCGGGCCCTCACTCTGGCCTCGGCGATGGCCACGTGCGCGGGCAGGACCGAGATCACGGCCGTGACCCGCAGGCATGGGACTCGGCGCGGGGCCGGGCGTCCGGTGGCCCTGTTCGACACCCGCGCCGGACGGATCGTCGCCACCTCCACTGTCGCCGCGGACGGTCGTTCGTGGAGCTCGTTGACCGGCGCGTCGGATCACCGGGTGACCGCGGCTCTGACAGAGCTGATCTCGTCGGCCAAGGACCCAGCGACCACGAACCCAGCGATCGGCAATCCAGCGATCAGCTGATCGGGTTGTCTGCCTTGTCGCTGCCCTTGCCCTCGAACGGCGGCAGGAACGTGCCCCACTTGGCGCATGCCCAGCCACCGTCGGGTAGCGGCAACAGCTCGATTGTCTGGGTGTTGTCGAGATGGTTGTCGGCGGCGAAGGTGCCGTCGACACCGGTGAGGGCCGCCGCGACCAGTCGAATTGCGGCTCCGTGGCTCACGACGACGACGTCTCCGGCGGTGTCGTCACCCAGGTACTGTCCACGCAGCTCGTCGAGCACCGGGACGTAGCGCGCCAACACTGCGCGCCCGCTCTCGCCACCCGGCGCGGCCGCATCCAGATCTCCGGTATGCCACCGGTAGAAGATTTCGGTGAACAGTCGGTGCGCCTCGGGATCGTCTCGATCTTCCAGCTCTCCGGCGGACGTCTCCTGGATACCGTCGGTCACGACGAGGGGCACTCCGGTGCCGCGCTCGACGTAGCCCGCAGTCTGCTTGGCGCGCAACGCAATCGACGAGACCAACACGGCGGGGGGATTACCCAGCCGCGTCTGCGCGTACGCCTCGGCTTGCCGGTGCCCGAGCTCGGTGAGTTCGGCTCCCGGCGGCGCTGTGTCCAGCTTCTTCGCGACGTTGGAGACGGTCTGCCCGTGCCGAACGAGAATGAGCTTGCCCATCACAGATCACCCCGACCGGAACGAATTTCGGACAACCACTGCACGTGCTCGTCGATCGGTTGCGGCACCGAACCTCCCGATGTCGTTGCTGTGGGCCATGATCCGAGGAACCGTAGCGGCATCTTCCGGTGGAACGCGGTCAGCGCCTCGGCGACGAGGGGATCGTCCACATGCCCGGCGCAATCGACGAAGAACATGTAGGTGCCCAATTGCGAACGGGTAGGGCGTGATTCGATGAACGTCAGATCGATGTTGCGAATTCCGAATTCCGCCAACGCTGCCGGCAGCGTACCCGGGTCGTTCGGCGGCTTCAGCACCACCGAGGTGCGGTCGGCACCGGTGCGGGCGGGCACCGGCTGCGGCGGAGTCACCAGCACGAAGCGGGTGCGCGCACCCTCGACGTCGATGATGCCGTCGGCCAGCGTCGGCAGAGACAATCGCTCCCCGGCCAACCGTGTCGAGACAGCGGCGTCGACCACGCCGGCGGCAACATCTTCTGCTGCACCGGCATTCGAGGTCGCAGACTGCACGACGGCGTCGGGCATCGTGGCCTGCAACCACTGCCGGACCTGGCTGAGGGCGATGGGGTACGCGCTGATCGTGCGGGCCGAGTCGAGCGTGACACCGGGCCCGCCGACGATGGTGAACGCGACCTCGATCTCGGTCTCGGCGACGATCTGCAATCGCCGTCCTTCGGACAATGCGTCGAGCGTCGGCGGCACGGCCCCCTCGATGGAACTTTCGATGGGAACCACTGCGGCGTCGGCGGCACCGGATCGAACGGCCTCGAGCGCCGCGGGCGGGCTCGCGGCCGACACCCTCTGGACGTCCCCAACCAGGCCGACCCCATCGAATGCGCCGAGCGTTTCGAACTGCGCCAGCGCCATCTCCGTGAACGTTCCCGATGGGCCGAAGTAAGCGATGCGAGGCACGTCTCGAGGTTACGTTGTCGACGTCCCCGAAGCGATCAAACCGACATCGACCAGCCGGGCGCGGGCGGCGACGACGTCGGCGATCTCGACCCCCAGCAGTACCTCCCGCACGGCCTCGGCGGCCTCGGGTACGAGCTTGCGCAGAGCGTCGACATTCGGCGCGGCCAGAGCCGACGCGATGTCGTCTCCGCGCAGCGACGCCACCGTCGCCGCGAGGATCGCGATCACCTCGTCTCCGGTGTCGGCGCGGGCGACCAGACCGACATCGGCATGCGAGACGACGGCGAGCACGTCGGCGATACGCCTCGCCGTGTCGCCGACACCGATGCCGGGGGTTCGATGAGCGGTAACGATGGTCACTGCGGTCTCGGCCACGTCGATCGCGTCGAACACCGGGAAGACGACGAGGGGCGAGGGCAGTCGCAACCCGAGCGCGTCGGCGAGATGCTCGGAGACTGCGTCGACCTCGAATCTGACGGCTTCGTAGTTGCCTGCGCTCGAGGCGCGGAGCTTGTCCGGGTCGATGTCGAGTCGCACGACGATGCGCCCGAGGTTCACGGTGGGCGGCAGCGTCAGCAGTGTCGAGGCCAGCACGACGGGCGGGCCGTACTCGGCGGCGCGTGGAGCGGCCTGCACGGCAGGGGCATCGGCGCAGAACGGCTGCAGCAGTCCGGCGACGAGCGCGTTCGGATCTGGTCGGTGCGGCACACCGAGGGTCAACGGAATCGGCACGTCTTCACGGTAGTCCCAGCTTGCCCTTGCGATACCCGCCACATCCGGCTAACTTAGGGGCACATTACTTAGGTATGCCTCACCTACTGGCCATTCAACTGTACCGATCGCATCGGAGGAGCCCATGCTCGGCGCAACCACCACCACCGGACCGACCACCGCCGAACGCGTGCGCAGCGCCTGCATGCGTGCCGAGGGCGCAGCTCTCGTGATCGACGGCAGCGACCCCGTCGTGACGTCCCTGCACCACCTGCGACCCAACGGCGAGATGATTCTTGCCGTCCCCACCGATTCCATCGACGACGCGATCACCTGGCAGTCCTCCCGCGCCGGCGTTCCCGCCGTCGTCGAGCTCACCGATCACGCACCTCTGGCACTGCGCGAACCGGTGCGGTCACTGGTGTGGCTGCGCGGAGAACTGCGTCCGGTGCCGGAATCGCTGATGCGCCCGATGGCCGGCGCGGTGGCCGCCGAGCATCCCCACTCGGCCCTGCTCGACGTCGGCCACACCACCTCCCTGGTACGTCTGATCGTCGGCTCCGCAGTGGTGGCGGACAGCACCGGAGCCGAGCCGGTCGACGTCGACTCGCTGCTGGCAGCCGAGCCCGATCCGTTCTGGGAGATGGAAACGAGCTGGCTCGAGCACCTCGACTCCGATCATCCCGACCTCCTCGCGCAGCTGTCCCGACGCCTCCCACCGTCGCTGCGGCAGGGACGCGTGCGTCCGCTGGGCATCGACCGCTACGGCATTCGTCTGCGTATCGAGGGCGAGTGCGGCGACAACGACGTCCGGTTGGGCTTCGCCGCGCCCGTCGACGACACGATCTCCCTGAGCCGGGCCCTCCGGGTTCTCGCCGGTTGCCCGTTCCTCAACGGCCTGCGCGCCCGGGGCTGACGTCGCCGCCAGGCTCGACAGGGCACACTCGTGCCGTGATCGACTTCAGGAATTGGTTGACGCCACCGCCGCCGGAGAGCACTGCGCCACCGCCCGGTGCGCGCGAACGCACGACCATCAAGGTCGAGATCGCGATCGTGCTGCTGGTGACGTTCGGCCTCAGTGGCATGAGCAGCATTCTCTCGTTGGTCGAGGATGCCCTGCAGACCGCAGCGCTGTCCGACCAGACGGTCGCACTGAACTCCTCGCGATCGAGCTTCAGCGTCATCGACCTGCTGTTCCAGCTGCTGAGCATCCTGCGCCTGTGCGCATGGGGAGCATTGGGGCTGTACCTGCTGTGGCGAGCAGATCTGGCACCGCGTGCGATCGGACTGGCGAAACCGCGCCTGAAGATCGATCTCGGCCACGGCGTCGGGCTGGCTGCACTCATCGGGCTGCCGGGTCTCGCGCTCTACCTGGTCGGCAACGCCCTGGGATTCAATCTGAACGTCGTCCCCAGCGCGCTCGACGACCACTGGTGGCGAGTGCCCGCCCTGATTCTGTATGCGCTGGCCAACTCCGGTGCCGAGGAGATCATCGTCGTCGCCTACCTGATCTCTCGACTCCGCCGACTCGGCCTGAGCGAGAACAAGTCCTTGCTGTGCTCCTCGCTGCTGCGCGGGAGTTATCACTTCTATCAGGGGGTGGGCGGCGGAGTCGGCAACTTCCTGATGGGCCTGGTGTTCGGCCGATACTGGCAGCGCACCGGGAGGCTGTGGCCACTGCTGATCGCGCACGCACTCATCGACATCGTCGCGTTCGTCGGTTACGCCCTGCTGCGCGAACACCTGGCGTGGTTGCCGTGATGGGTACAGTCGATTCGTGAACGACGACGATCGCTACGGACGGCACGGCGCGCCGAATCGGCGTACCCCGCCGCCGAGCCAGCCGCCGCCACCGCGTCGACCACCCGGCCAGCAGCCCCCTCCCCCGCCTCGGCGCGCCGGTGGAGCCCCTGGACAGCCACCGCCGCCACCACGTCAGTACCGACCCGGTCCGCCGCCGGTTCCGAACCCCCGTCGGTACAACCCGGAACCTCCCGCGGAGCGAGGGTCCCCTCGCCGTCCGGGGCCCGCACCCGAGGGCACCGAATTCATCAGGCGCGACGGTCGCCCGGCCGCACCTCGTCACGGTGCCCCGGTGCCACCGCAACAGGCGTGGTCGCAGGCACCCGAACCCGGCCCTGCCGGTTCCGTTCCGCCGAACTCGACGCGCCAGTACTCCCGCGCTGCCGAGGACGAGGCCGGGCGCACCGGGTACGCACCGCGCCAACAGCCGGAACCGTACGTCGACGAGCGCAGGCAGCCACCGGCTTCTCCGCAGCGCGCCTTACGACGACCGGAACCAGCTCGGCCACAACGTGATTCACGTCCCCCCAAGGTTGCGAAGCCGCGCAAGCGTCGGCGCTGGGGCCGTCGCTTCCTGATCGTTCTCCTCGTCCTCGTTCTGGGCATCGGCGGCATCGTCTACTACGTCGACAGTTCGCTCACGCGAGTCGACGCTCTGACCTCGTACCCCGGGAGGATCGGCGACACCCCGGGCACCAATTGGCTTCTCGTCGGATCGGATTCACGAGCAGGTCTGACGCCGGAGCAGGAAGCATCTCTCGCGACCGGCGGCGAGGTGGGCCCCAGCCGGACCGACACCATCATCATGATCCACATCCCCGAGGGCGGCGGGGCGACGACGATGGTCAGCCTGCCCCGCGATTCGTACGTGCCGATTCCCGGCAACGGCGAGGACAAGCTCAACGCGGCGTTCGCATTCGGCGGGCCGTCCCTGCTGGTGCAGACGGTCGAGGGTGCGACGGGAGTACACATCGATCACTACGCCGAGATCGGCTTCGGTGGTTTCGCCGGAATCGTCGACGCCGTCGGTGGAGTCAACGTGTGTGTGCAGAACGCGATCGACGATCCGTTGGCGGGCATCAACATTCCCGCGGGCTGTCAGGATCTCGACGGTTCCGAGGCACTCGGCTTCGTGCGATCCCGCGCGACCGCATTGGCCGACCTCGACCGGATGAACAACCAGCGGGCCTTCATGTCCGCTCTGCTCGACAAGGCAACCAGCGCTTCCACTTTCCTCAATCCTTTGAAACTGTGGCCGTTGGTGTCCGATACCGCGTCGTCGTTGAGTGTCGACGACGGAGACCACATCTGGAACCTGGCCGGGTTGGCCTGGGCGATGCGCGGTGGGCCGGTGACGACGACCGTGCCGGTCGGCGGCTTCCAGGACTCCGATGTCGGCAACGTCCTCGTGTGGGACGACACCAGGGCACCGGCATTCTTCGAAGCCATCGCTCAGGATCGGGAAATTCCGGCAGATCTGCTGACCGGCGGCCCCTGACGGGGGACGTGCGGCCGGTACGTTGTGGATCATGACATTGCCGTCGCATGAGCCCACCACCTCGTTTCACGATCTACTGCGCGCCCAGGTTCGGTACGAGTTCACCGCCTCGCAGCAGTACGTCGCCATCGCGATCTGGTTCGACCGCAACGATCTTCCGCAGTTGGCGCACCGCTTCTACGCCCAGTCGGCCGAAGAGCGTCGGCACGCCATGATGATGATTCGGTTCCTCATCGACAACCGACTCGAGGTGGACGCGTCGGGCATCGACGACGTGGTGACCGCGTTCGATTCGGTCGCCGAACCGGTGGAGTTGGCGTTGGCGCAGGAGGTGGCGGTCACCGATCGGGTCACCGCGCTCGCACAGGCGGCCAGAGCCGAGGGCGATTACATCGGGGAGCAATTCATGCACTGGTTCCTCACCGAACAGGTCGAGGAAGTAGCCGCGATGCAGAGCCTGCTCAACATCGTGCGGCGAGCAGGTTCGGATCTGTTCGACATCGAGCAGTACGTGGCACGCGAGCTCGGCTCGGTGACCCGCGCCACCAATGCACCCAAAGAGGCCGGAAGCGCGTAACTTACGCCCTGCTCAGAGCCGACATTTAGGATTGACTGTATTAGGCTACGTTCGCCTCAATAAGGCTCGACTTGGATGACAATGCCCTCTGACCAGGCATATTGTCCTCACCATGAGCGCAGACATCAAAGAAACGAACCACACCAAGTTCCACGCACTTCTTCGCGACCAGATCCGCAACGAGTTCAACGCCTCGCAGCAGTACATCGCCACCGCCGTCTACTTCGCCAATGTCGACCTGCCGCAGCTGGCCAAGCACTTCTACGCGCAGTCGGTCGAAGAGCGTAACCACGCGATGATGATCGTCCAGTACTTCCTCGATCGCGACATCACCGTCGAACTGACCGGTGTCGACGCGTCGAAGTCCGTGTTCACGGACCCGCGTGAGGCCATCGCCCTCGCACTGGCACAGGAAGAGACGGTCACCGAGCAGATCATCGCTCTGGCGAGCACCGCCCGCGAAGAGGGCGACTACCTCGGCGAGCAGTTCATGCAGTGGTTCCTCAAGGAGCAGGTCGAGGAAGTTGCCAGCATGAAGACCTTGCTCAACATCGCAGACCGCGCCGGCCACAACCTGTTCGACCTCGAGCAGTTCGTTGCCCGCGAGATGAACACCAGCGTCGTCGCCGATGCAGGCGCACCCACCGTCGCCGGCGGATCGCTGTAATTTCGCTCCACGCGACACGCATCGACGAGTAACGCGAGAGATCTCGCGCTCATACGGGTGGTCGTCGGACAAGCAGCCCCTTGTCCGACGGCCACCCGACGTGCGTTTCGGTGCACCAACTTTCGGGCCGCCGCACCTCTCAGTTGGGCTCGACTGCTCAGCGCAGGGTGACCTGACGGCCACGAAGGCCGTCCCGCGAGCGCAGCTGCGCTCCCGTGAGCGGGGCGTCGACGGCAAGAGCCTCGTTCAGCTTCTCCCCGAATTCCTTTGTCGGAGCAGCCCATTCGGTGGGATGCATCTCCGGATCGAGATCGAACACCGGCACCAGCAACCCGTGCGTACGGAACGAGCCTGCATACCGCGAGCCCTCACCGAGATTCAGGTCTCCGGCAGCGTGCAACCGCGCGAGGGCGAGCATGACGTCGTCCTCGCTCTCCGGGCGAACCCACCGGATGTGCGCCTTGTCGCCGGCATCGACCCACCATGCTGCAACGACACCGTCCGCCTCGATCCGCGCCGAGGGCATGATCGCCTGATTCGCGCGCTCCACGGTTGCGGCCACATCGGCTGCGGGAGTGGCACTTTCCGGGATCCACCAATTGAAATCCTGATGCACGGTGATCTCGAGGAGTGCGGACGGGTCGAGGACATCGGTCA
Organism: Rhodococcus sp. NPDC077669; assembly: GCF_040686915.1. NCBI lineage: Bacteria > Bacillati > Actinomycetota > Actinomycetes > Mycobacteriales > Nocardiaceae > Rhodococcus > Rhodococcus sp. NPDC077669. The sequence continues at coordinate 308,139 of NZ_JBFBMD010000005.1, forward strand.
ATGCGGGGGTGTTCTCGTCCACCGTCGAGGCTTCGAGCGACTCACCTGCTGGGGCGGCGGCGACCCAGCCCAACGCGCTACTGATATCTGCTGCAACGTCTTTCGACTGCGTCTGAACCTGCAGGCCGACGAATCCTTCTACAGTGCCCGCCTCTTCGCGTACCAGAGCGGCGACGGCTCCCGGCAATACCGTTGCCAGAGTGACGGTGCGGCCGCCGGAGGTGATCGGCGCGGTGGCGGTGGCCGACGGCACGAATTCGCGCAGCGCTACCAGGTCGCATTCTGCGGCCAGGCCCTCGAACGGCCGCGTCGTCCCCGACTCGAGGCTGGCGCGCTCGGCCTCACGCTGTGCGAGCTTGGCCGCCCGGTTGCTGTCCTGCTTCGGTCCGCTGTTTCTTTTGCTCTTACCCACGCCAGAAAACCTACACGTTCTTCGATTCCAGCCAGGCGCGCGTTCGTCCGGGATGGTTGGTCGCGATCCACCCGACACCGAGTTCGCGGCACAGGTCCACGTCCTCCTTCTCGTCGACCGTCCACACGTAACTGGCACGGCCCGACGCGGCTGCTCGATCGACGAGCGTCGGGTGCTCACGCAACGCCCGGATCGACGGACCGACCGCGGTGGCACCGACGGTCGTCGCTGCTCCGCCGCCCAGATAATGCGAGCTGTCGCCGAGGAGGACCGTCGGAAGCATCGGTGCCGAGCGGCGCACTCGCCACACGGCCGAGGGCGCGAAAGACATGATGACCGCCCGCGAATGATCCGCCGAGGCAGGCGCGCCGATGCCGAAGTGGTGCAGCTCGGCCAGCACCGAGGCCTCGATCAGCGAGCCGTAGCGCACCGGATGCTTGGTTTCGATGAAGAGCTTGACCGGCTTGCTGGTCCAATCCAGAATCAGCGCGATCAGGTCGTGCAGCGTCAGAAGTTCGGCGGGTTCGTCAGCATCGCCGTAGTTCAACCGGGCGAGCTCGTCGAAGGTCATCTCGCTGACGATTCCGGTGCCGTTCGAGGTTCGGTCGACGCGGCGGTCGTGCACACACACGATGCGGCCGTCCTTCGTGAGCCGGACGTCGCATTCGACGCCGTCCGCTCCCTCCCGCAACGCGAGATCGTAGGCGGCGAGCGTGTGTTCCTTCTTCGCCGCAGATGCTCCTCGGTGCGCGACGACCAAAGGGCCGCGTCGGTCCGGGCTCACGAGACCGTCACCGCCCGGTCGTCCTTCTCGGCCCCGGAGTCCGCATGAGCTGCGTCGGCCGGCTCGGTCTGCTCGGTCTCGGTCTGCTCGGTCTCGGTCTGCTCGGTCTCGGTCTGCTCGGTCTCGGACTCCGTGGTCTTTCGCTCGATGCTGGGTGCGATGACCCAGCGGGTGGGACGAGACAGCGCCGAACCGCGCAGGGTGCGGCCCTCGAGTCGGCGCATGACGGCCAGAGTCAGCACCGCGGAAACTGCGGCCACGAGCGCCACGACGGCGGCGAGCAGAACGCCGTCGGCGCGGGCTTGCAGTGTGTTGCGCAGACTCCACAGCACCTGCACGACGACCAGCGCGTTGCTCGTCACCCAGACGGCCCACCAGATCCGGATCAAGGTGAGCTCGCGGTACACGTCGCCGTCGGCTTCGGCTCGGAGGCGCACGATCTCCGTCAGGTACACCACGGGCATGACGATCCGAACCAGAGGCAGCATCGAGAGCAGCAGCATCCATCGCACCGACCGCGGCTCGGTCGCCCCGACCGATGCGTAGGCCAGCCGGCGTTGCCGAATCAGCCAGCAGGACGTCGTGATCAGCGCGAGCAGACCGACGATGAGCGCGCCGACCTGTGCGAAATAGACCAGCGCATCGGAAATTGCCAGTGTGATCGGCGACAGCAGTCGGGTGCGGTTGTACAGCAGAATTCCGTAGCGAAACAGCTCGGCGAACGCCGCCAGCCCGAGCAGCAGCGCCGTGATCCAGACGAACGTCTGCGCGTTGGCTGCGTACTGCTCGACGCGGCCGGCGGGCGTGTGTGCTGAGGGGTCGCGTGGGGTGTCGCGCAGCCCCCACGTGGGCGTCGAGTCGTACCGCGGAGTGGGGGTCGGTGCCGCGACCCGGGCGGGACCGACGGCTTTGCCCTTCGACGACGCAGGCCGCGCAACCCACCGAAAATTGCGGCGGCCCTGTGCCGGTGCCCGAGCGGACACCGGCGAGAGCAGCACGCCGTGGCAGCGGGGGCACCACGTACCCGGCCGTGCGCCGACCGCCCAGCGAGTGCTGCAGCGGGCGCAGACCTGGAACGCCTGTGCGCGCCCCTGCGGTGCCGACATCTAGATGATTCTCGCTTCGTCCGAATCGTCGTCGCGCTGGATCGGCCTACCGGCGGCGTGCCAGTCGAGCATCCCGCCCTCGACGTTGATGGCCTCGTAGCCCACGCGATTGAGGTATTCGACGACCCGAGCCGAGCGCCCGCCGGCTTTGCAGACGACGTAGATCTCGGATTGGTTGTCGATTTCGCCTGCTCTGGACGGAATGTCGCCCATCGGGATGTGCACGGCACCGGGTGCGTGTCCGGCCTGCCACTCGTCGTCTTCTCGGACGTCGAGCAGCACTGCCGCTTCCGGGAACGGCACCGGAAGGCGGTCTACGGTGACGGCGGGCGACTGCTCGGGGTGAGACACCTCTCGATCTTGTCACGGGTGCGATCGCGACTGCCACTCGTGCCCGCCTGACGATGGACGGCCCCAGCTATGACCTACGTCACTTTTGCTCACGAAAGTTATCCACAGTATCCACAGGTTGATGCACAGAATCGGGGCCCGTGCCGGTTTCTATCCACAGGTCACGGCCTCACAACTGATTGCCGGTGTATCGAGTACCAACGAAGGCTGTGGATCGATCGTGATTTGACACAGCTGTTGTCTGCGGTCGTTTATCCAAGCTGATTACCCTGGCAAACATGACTTCTCACTCCTCGGTCGAGCTACGCGTCTTCACCGAACCGCAACAGGGCGCCACCTACGACGACCTCCTCCGGGTCGCCACAGCCGCGGAGGAATTCGGCTACGGTGCCTTCTTCCGATCCGACCATTACCTCGCAATGAGCGGCGACGGGTTGCCCGGCCCCACCGACGCGTGGATCACCCTGGCCGGCCTGGCTCGTGAGACGTCGACCATCCGGCTCGGCACGCTCGTCACCTCCGCCACATTCCGCTACCCCGGCCCCCTCGCCATCAGCGTCGCGCAGGTCGACGCCATGAGCGGTGGCCGCGTCGACCTGGGGTTGGGTGCCGGCTGGTTCGAGGACGAGCACAAGGCGTACGGCCTGCCGTTCCCGGTGCTCGGTGAGCGCTTCGACCGACTGGAAGAGTCCCTCGCCGTCATCACCGGGTTGTGGGAAACACCGACCGGCGAGACGTTCTCGCACCCGGGAACCCACTACCCTGTCACCGATTCCCCCGCCCTCCCCAAGCCCGTCCAATCGCCGCGTCCACCCATCCTCATCGGCGGCGGAGGCAAGAAGCGCACCCCGGCCCTGGCCGCGAAATACGCGGACGAATTCAACATCCCCTTCGCCTCGCTGGCCGACACCGAAACCCAGTTCGGACGCGTCCGCGCCGCCTGCACTGCCGCCGACCGTGACCCCGATTCCCTCGTCTACTCCAACGCACTCGTCCTGTGCTGTGGTCGCACCGAGGAGGACATCGCCCGACGCGCCGCCGCCATCGGCCGCGACGTCTCCGAACTCCGCGAGAACGGGGCCGCGGGAAGTCCCGCCGAACTGGTCGACAAAATCGGCCGCTTCGGGGCCATCGGCGCGACTCGCGTGTACCTGCAGACCCTCGACCTCACCGATCTCGATCACCTCGAACTGGTCGCCTCCGAGGTCATCCCGCAGCTCTGATCTCCCCCGCCTCCCATCCGCCCTTGTCCACTCAACGTGACATTGACCCCCGAAAAGGCCACCACATGTCACATTGACTACCCAGCAGGGGCGAGTAGCCGGCGAGGCCGACACTCGGGTGATGTCGGTCGACCGGAGAAGTCGGGTCGGCGGGAGATCGAGCGCAGTCGTGCCACCCCAGTCCACTCAACGTGACATTCACCCCCGAAAAGGCCACCAAATGTCACATTGACTACCCAGCGGGGGGTGACTACCCAGCGGGCTGGGGTCAGGGGGCAGATCGGGTGCGAAGTTGTCGGTATCGCGTGCTGATGTGTCGTGCTGCGGGCAGTTCGATCCAGCGGTAGATGATTTCGGCGAGTGCGGCGGTGCCGGTCAGGAAGGCCAGGACGGCGGCGGTGGGTCCGAAGTGCGGTTCCACGGCTGCGTAGATGCGGTAGAGCACGAGTGTGTGGATCAGGTAGATGGCGTAGCTGCGGGTGCCGATCCAGCCGATGATGGGCCAGCGGGTGATGGGTCCGTCGTATCGGGCGAGGATGAGCACGGTGCCGGTGACGACGAGCAGTGACCACAGGTAGGTCTCGCCCATCCAGAAGGTGTGGACGTCGATGGCGAGGCGGATCACTTCGATTTGTGCGACGACGCCGATGACGATCCAGCGCCAGGTGACGAGTTTCGCCCAGCCGAGGTAGAAGATCTGGCCGAGGAACAGGGTGGGCAGTACTCCGGCGACTTTGGTGAGGAACGGGATGGTGTACGGCTGGGGCAGGTAGAGGTTCCAGAGGATCACCAGTGTGCAGAGTGCGGCTCCGATGAGGGGCACGGTGATCGGACTTGCGCGTAGTGCCGAGCGCATTGCGACGCAGTAGAGGTAGAACACGATTTGCACGACGAGTGTCCAGGTGACGCCCAGTACGGCGACCTCGGGTCGGAGGAAGAAGCCGCCGAGGAAGAAGCTGAGTACGGCCTCTCCGTTGCTGATTCCGGGTTGTCCACTGAACATGCCGTTGACGCCGAGTTTGACGAGTACGACGGCCAGGGCGATGGCGAACCAGAGGGCGGGCACGAGTCGGGCGAGCCGCGCGACCATGAAGTCCCGACGCGATTGCCGCATGGCGGATCGGGTGATGAGCAGTCCCGTGAGCAGCATGAACATGCTCACGCCCACGAAGGAGAGGTGGAGGTTGAGGCCTACGTCGTCGATGAGGACGAGGTTGACGATGTCGAGCATCCACCAGTCGCCGCCGACGTCGTCGAGCAGGTAGAACGAGATGTGCGAGTAGAGGACGGCGCAGACGGCGATGACGCGCAGGAGATCGGCACCGTTCATCTGGACGCGGGGCGCGGTCACGGCCGGTGCGGCGGCGGACTCGTCGACCGAATTTCGGTTCGGACGGTCCCCTTTCACACCCTCGAGTTTAGGTTCCGTTCATGGTGTGGACCAATTCGGCGCTGTTACGCAACTATTTCGTGACAATCGCAGGTTTTCGCAGCCCAGGAATTCGACTGTCTTGTTCACGTGGATTTATTCCGAGAAAAGCATCTCGGTTACAACGGTTGCACAAGGGGTAGGAATGAGATTGGGTTGAACCCTACGAAAGATCCGCAGTAGGACGAACGTGCCCGCATCACGCGATGGGCACGGCGTCGTTAGAGAAGGGAACCACGTGTCCGAGTACACCTTGCCCGACCTTGATTTCGATTACTCCGCCCTCGAGCCGCACATCTCGGGCGAGATCAACGAGCTCCACCACTCCAAGCATCACGCCACCTACGTCGCCGGTGCCAACACCGCGCTCGAGAAGCTGGCTGCAGCCCGCGAGGCCGAGGATCACGGCAGCATCTTCCTGCTGGAGAAGAACCTCGCGTTCCACCTCGGTGGCCACGTCAACCACTCCATCTGGTGGAAGAACCTCTCGCCCAACGGTGGCGACAAGCCCGAAGGCGAACTCGGTGCCGCGATCGACGACCAGTTCGGTTCGTTCGACAAGTTCCGCGCACAGTTCACCGCTGCTGCCAACGGCCTGCAGGGCTCCGGCTGGGCAGTGCTCGGCTACGACTCGCTGGGCAAGAAGCTCCTCACCTTCCAGCTCTACGATCAGCAGGCCAACGTGCCGCTGGGCATCATTCCGCTGCTGCAGGTCGACATGTGGGAGCACGCCTTCTACCTGCAGTACAAGAACGTCAAGGCCGATTACGTGAAGGCGTTCTGGAACGTCGTCAACTGGGCCGACGTCCAGGCTCGTTTCGAGGCTGCCACGTCGAAGACCCCGGGCCTGATCTTCCCGTAGGTTTCGAGATTGCCGCACGACGCGCAATCGCAGACAGGGCCACCGCGTTCGACGCGGTGGCCCTGTCGCATTTCGAAGGTCACGCCCTCCCGGCGGCGGGCACCGACCCGATGGTTGCGACGCCGTGGTCCGGTCTCGCGACGTCCTCGGAACGGCAGGTCGTTCGGCGCGGGGGCTCGGGATCGGGTGTCACGTGTACCTGCACGCTTCCCGACGTCGTCACCACCACAACATCCGACGCGACAACATCCGACGCGGCATCGGATGACGTGACATCGGACGGGTGGACGTCGTCGATTCCGGTGAGCCCGTATTCGGTTCGTACTGCGTGTTCGGCGATCTGGGCGACGGTGTCGTCGGTGCAGCGGCCTCGGTAGTGGCGCAGCGTGAGGTGCCCGCGGTCGTGGTCGTCCACGACGGCCTGCGCGTTGGTCGGTTCGAGGTTGCCGTAGTAGCTGCCGTCGGGCAGGGCCACCATGCCCGCTGCGTATCGATCGCCGCCCAGGTGCGTCGATTCCCATACCCGCCCGCTGGGTCCGGCGAGGGCCGCCGCCACCGGCCGACCGAGCACCGCGCAGCACGGATCCTTCTTTCCGTGCGTGCAGACGAGGTAGAGCCGCTGGTCGACGCGAGTCCCGATACCAGGTGGGGTGCCCGCCGCAGCGGCTTCGATCGGTAGTTCGAGAATCTGCTCGACGGTGTCGACCGTGTATCTCTCCAGCCACGGGCCGCGGCGACCCGAGTGCGCAAGAAACACCTGTCGCGTCTCGGTGGGTTCACGCCTGCCGTGCGTTTCTCGCACCAGTTGCGGGCGTACCCCGACGGCCTTGCAGCGACGCGAGAGTTCGGTGCCGATTCCACCCAGCGGACCGTCCGGCCCCCACGGTTCGCGCCCCCACGGGCCTCGGTGCTCGATCAACACCCAGCCGTGTGCCCGTGCAGCTGTCCCGCGCAGCGATTCGTCGTTCTCGCGCGCCACTGCAGCGCAGCCGACCCAGCGTTCGGATGCCGGCACGTCAGCCCCCGATTTCGGTCGCGGTCTCGACCAGGGCCTGGGCGGTCAGCACGTTGCCGAAGAGAAAATCCTTGGACGGCAGCTCGGTCACCCGAGCTCCGAGACCGGTGAAGAGCGGGTTCTGTCGCAGTTGCGCCACGGCGTCCTCCGTCCCGGCATCGGTGAGCAGAAGGATGTCGTCGGCCGCCAGCACGTCGATCAGTTCCGGGCTGACGTCGACCGTCTGCACCGCGTCGGATCCGCGATCCTGCTGTGCGGGCGCGCGGTAGCCCAGATCGGACAGGACGGCGTAAGGAAACGATCCGTCCTGCGTCATGTACCGCAACGAGTCGGTGCGCACTCGCGCGACGGTCAACGTGCTGTTTTCCCGAGGTGAGCGTGACTCGGATTCGTCGACCGCCTGTCGATAGTCCGCCAGCAAACCGTCGGCGATCTCCTGCCGATCGAAGATTCCCGCCAGCTGCTGCAAGGTGTTCTGCCACGAGGCCGGGGTGTATTCCACGACGACGGTCGGCGCGATCGGGGCGACCCGGTCGTACAGCGCTCGGTTGTCCTCACCCGTCGTTCGCATGACGATCAGGTCCGGTGCGGCAGCCGTCAGAGCCTCGATGTCAACGTCGGCGTCGACGGATCCGATGTCGATCGGTTCGGTGGTGAGCCGATCCCGGACGACGGGTGCGTAGTCACCGGTGAGCGGCGGCTTCACCGCCGCGACGGGCTGGATGCCCAACGCGACGACGGCTTCCAACGTGCGGTCGCCGTCGAGCACGGCCACGCGCTGTGGATCGACGGGAACACTCGTCTCACCGAATGCATGCTGCGCGGTGCGGACCTCGCCGCCGGTCTCGCCCGGGGTCGATGCTTCCCGACTGCATGCGGCGACACTCAGCAGTAGCGCCATGGACAGCAACGAGACGACGGTTCGCCGGGCGGATCCTCTGTTTTTCACCGCAGCAGCGTATCGGCTGCCGAGCCGCAGTGGGCCGGCTACGTTTTCGGCTGGCACTCTCCCCATCTTGTGTGCCAGCCGTTTTCGGGTCATTCTTCTCCTTACCCAACGTCGTGTACCCGGCTTCTGCCTCGTACCTGTCTGGGAGGGATGCGCAATGGACGATCGAGATCTCATCGGTGTCTCGCCTTTTCACGCCGCCGGTCTACTGCGCGGGTTCGTGATCTCCGGTCGTTGGCCGGACACCACCAAGGAGTGGGCTCAATTCCTGGCGCTGGCCGTCCGGGTCGCGTCGATGCCGGGTCTGTTGGCGACGTCGACGGTGTTCGGGGTGCGGGAGGAGCTGCCCGAGGATCCGGAGCCGGGGACGGTCGGCCTGGTGTTGGCCGAGGGACCGGTGATCGGCGATTTCGCGTTGGCTCCCGGACGGTTCTCGGACCATCAGCCGGCCGCATTGCTGATGCTGCACCCACCGTCGGAGACGACGCCTTCTCTGCCGGAGTGTGCAGGCGCGGCCTCGGGTTGCGTTCTGCTGCCCGGTCTTCCGCATCTGGGCCTCGATCACCGGGCCGCGTGGGTGGAGGCAGAATCCGACGGCACCGTGACGTCGATGATCAGTCGGGTCGGCCTCGATCCGATCAGCGATCCCGACACCGCAGTTTTGGCGATGCTCCTCGCATCCTGACCGCTCCCCGTACACGATTTTTCGGGTCCCCAAACTTATTGGCGCATTGGACAATTGGAGAAACGGCACTTAAAGTCGTCTGCAGCGAAGGGGAGTAGCCCCCAATCAACGTGTCGACATACTGGTCGTTTTCCACGACCCGGCACCTGAACCGGTACTTCCGGTGGGCGAGACCTTCGGTCCGTTCGACGACCGAGGAGTCTGCTGTGCTGTCCGCTCTACTGTTGAGTTTCGCTGTCATTTTCGTGGCCGAGCTGGGTGACAAATCCCAGCTGATGGCCATGACGTTTGCCTTGCGCTACAAGTGGTACGTCGTCATCGGCGGCATCACGGTGGCCACGACCGTCGTGCATCTGGTCTCGGTCGCCGTCGGCCATTTCCTCGGTGTGTCCATCCCCACCGAAGCCATCTCGATCGTCGGCGGGCTCGCGTTCGTCGTGTTCGGTCTGTGGACCCTGCGCGGAGATTCGCTGTCCGACGACGAGGGTGCCAAGGCGTCGCGAGTCACCAAGTCGGCCTTCCTGGCCATCGCGTCCGCGTTCTTCCTCGCCGAACTGGGCGACAAGACGATGCTGGCCACCGTCACTCTGGCCGCCGACAACGATTGGGTCGGAGTGTGGATCGGCTCGACGGTGGGCATGGTCGCCGCCGACGCCCTCGCTATCGTGCTGGGTGCCGTTCTCGGAAAGCACTTGCCGGAACGGATGATTCAGTACGGTGCGGCCATTCTGTTCTTCGTCTTCGGCGCGGTCCTGTTCTTCGAGGGCCTGATGCCGGGTACGTCGGCTCCGTACGTGGCGGCCGCAGTCGTGGTGGCGATCTCGGCCCTCGTCGTCGCCGCTGCGTTCGTCCGACGCTCCCGCAGCGACGCACCGCAGGAAGTGGAGAAGCGCAGCACCACCGAAGACGTCTGACCTTGGTTTACACTCCTCGCGGAGGGGTGAATGAACGACAACCTGCAGGCGACGGGTAGCGACGCGGCACACCGTTCGACCGATCGGCTCATCAGGATCTTCGGCCGGTTCGTCGGTACCGGCTACGCGGCATATCTACTGCTGCTCGTTCCCGACATCGCACGCAGCAGCGTCACCGTCCCCGGGTGGTGGACCCCGGCCGCCGTGATCGTCGTGTTCGGTACCGGTCTCGCGTTCGGAGCCTTCACCTTTCACCCGAGCATCAGGGTCAGCCAGGTTGCGGGTTCGATCGCAGCGTTGGCATTCCCGGTCATGGCCCTGCTGTGGTGGGTGGCCTGGGACGGGACCACCTTCGATCGGAGCGGAATGTTCCTGTCCGCATTCCCCGGCCTGGCCTCACTCGCGGCCGCGACCGTGTGGCGACCCATCCCGGCATTCGTGCACACGGCCGTCTCGGTGGTGATCGTGCAACTGATCAATCAAGCTGTGCGAGAGCCGTTTCCTCGCAGCAACATCATCGCCGAAATATTCTTCGGGCTGATGTTCTGCACGGTGTTCGTCGCGGCGACTCTGGCCGCACTGCGTACCGGTCGCATTCTCGATGCCACCATCAGCGCCACCCACGGCGATGCCGCACGGGCGGCTGCGGCGAATGCACGCGAAGTCGAACGGGAACGGTTCGACGCCCTCATCCACGACGAGGTCATGTCATCGCTGCTGGCAGTCGCTCGCCAGGGCCGCACTGCCAGCCTGGCCCGTCAAGCACGTTCGGCATTGGCCCATCTGGACGGACTGCACACCGACACTGCGACACACGATTTCACCGTCGACGACACGATCGCTCTGATGCGGGCCTCCGCATCGACAGTCGACGAGTCGATCGATTTCAGGGTCGCCGAGGACCCCGCCGATTCCCCTGCGAACTACCCTGCCGATGCGGTCCGGTCGATCGCGGGCGCACTAGCAGAAGCACTGCGCAACAGCGTCGTTCACGCTCAGGCGTCGACCAGATCGGTGACGGTCGAGCTGGCCCCGTCGGCACTGCGAGTCATCGTGCGAGACAACGGTATCGGCTTCGATCGACGCTCGGTGCCTCCGCACCGACTCGGCGTCGCCGTCAGCATCGAGGGGCGGATGCGTCAGCTCGACGGCGGTTCGGCCGAGATCGACACCTCCCGCCGCGGAACCACTGTGCGATTGAGCTGGGCGCGATGAACGGCGAGGATGTTCGCGACCTGCTGTCGATGAAGTCGGGGGCCGCGTACGCCGTCGCCGGCTTCTACATCCTCGCGTGCGCCGTGTGTGCGTCGGCGACGCTGAAGGGTATGTCCGCGATGTGGCCGCCGTTCGTCTCGGTGCTGGTGTTCTCGGCCGCGGTCATCCTGCTGCTCAGAGCGCCGGGGGATCCGCTGAGCCCACGGTCGACGGCGTTGCTCACCGCGTCGGGGCCGGTGGCCGCGTCGTTCGTCTTCGCCGTGGTGCCGGTGCCGCTGACCGGCAGTCTGCAGTCCTGGCCTCTGGGTATGTCCGTCGTGATCTACACGTTCATGTGTGTCCGTGGCCGCACGCCGGCCGCGTGGTTCGGACTCGCGCTCACCATGTCTGTCGTCGTCGGTTGGGCAGCCTGGACGGGTCAAGGCGCACTGTTCGGGTTGTCGTTCAGTGCCATCAATATTGCTCCGTTGTTGATGGCGACGTTCTTCGCCTTCACCATCCGACCCCTCGGTGCAGCGATCTTCGAGCTCCGTGAACAATCCACCATCCGCATCGCCGCCCAGGCCGCCGCTGCGGCGGTACTCGAAGAACGTGACGCCCGCCTGGCCAGTCTCGATACGCTCGCCCGCCCGCTCCTGCAGCGCATCGCGGACGGCCCCGATCTCACCGACGAGGAAGTCCTGGCGTGCCGACTCCTCGAAGCCGAGCTCCGCGACACCCTGCGGGCTCGCGGGCTCGTACTGCCCGAGTTGGCCAGAGCGGCACGCTCGGCTCGCGCCCGTGGCGTCGAGGTCACGATGCTCGACGACCGAAGCCCCACGGCACTGAGCGAGAAGGTCCGCAACGACATCGCGGCGGGGGCGTCGAGCAGTCTGGACGGTGCCGTGACGGGATCGGTGACGGTTCGCTTGCTGCCTCCGGGCCGACCGGCCGCGGCGACGATCCTGCTCGACGACTTCGGTGACGGTGCCCAGCGAGTCGAGTACGACGACTCCGGCCGCATTCTGCCCTGATCGGCGGGCACAGGAGTGAGGTTCCGTCCTGCCTGGTGTGGGGCCGGAGCCGACCCTCATCGGCCGCCGTCCTACTACTCCTGGCCGGATGCGGTTTCGTCGAGTCCGGCCCGTCGCAGCCGACCGAGGCGATAACGTTGGCTGCATGTGATGGAACGACCACGATTCAGTGTCAACGGGGCACGGGCTCCCGTCGGGATGCAAGGAGTTGGCGATGAATGTTCCGATCGGGACAAGGTGGGTCTTCTTCTGGTCGGCACTGACGCTGCTGTGGGCCGTTGTTTCCGTGAGTCGAACTCAGGACGGTGAGTTTTCGATCTGGTCCTGGGTGGCTACTTGTTTGTTTGCTGCGGCCGCAATCCTGACCGGGCTTCGTACATTTCGCCGCAGAAGTGACGACGAGCGCAGAAGTGACAACGAGCATGGACTCACGAATTCTTAGGGAGTATCACCGTCACTCGAAGGGCGGTAGGCCGACCGACCCCTCGGTGCGGGAGAGTCGGGTGCGGGAGAGCGGGGTGCCTGGGAGTGGGGTGAGGTCCCCCGCCGGTTATGGTGCAGAACACAGCGTGGTCGCTGCCTGTGCCGCGACCCGACACCGCTAACGAAGGGGATCGTACGACGTGGAGATTTCAGGAACAGCAGCACTCGTCACCGGTGGCGCGTCGGGCCTCGGAGCAGCAACCGCAGCACGTCTGGCAGGCGCCGGCGTCACGGTGTTCGGTCTCGATCTGCCGCAGTCCATCGAGCGCGCCGGAGACAGTGTCCCGGACGGCGTGACCCTCATTCCCGCCGACGTCACCAGTGAGGCCGAGGTCGAGGCCGCACTGGACACCATCGTCGAGTCCGGTGTGCCGCTGCGCATCGTCGTCAACTGTGCAGGCGTGGGCTGGGCGGGTCGCATCCTGTCCAAGAAGGGACCGCACGATCTCGAGCTGTTCCGCACGGTCATCACCATCAACCTGCTCGGCACGTTCAACGTGATGCGGCTGGCCGCCAACCGCATTCAGTCGCAGTCCACCGTCGACGACGCCGGCCAGCGCGGCGTTGTCATCAACACCGCATCGGTCGCCGCATTCGAGGGTCAGATCGGCCAGATCGCCTACACCGCCTCCAAGGGCGGCGTGCACGCGATGACCATCACCGCGGCCCGTGACCTGGCCCAGGTCGGCATCCGCGTGAACACCATCGCCCCCGGCATCGTCGACACCCCGATGCTCGCCGGTGTCACCGAGGAATACCGTCAGGGCCTCGAGGCGTCCGTGCCCTTCCCGTCGCGTCTCGCGCAGCCCAGCGAGTACGCCCAGCTGGTGCAGATGATCGCCGAGCACGACTACCTGAACGGCGAGACGATCCGCATGGACGGCGCGATCCGGATGGCACCGCGCTAGAAGTCCTTTCGCGTGTGGCCCCGACTTCTCGGGCGCGGGGTCACACGCGAGCGCGCAGGTCCGCCACGGTCGGGATCTCGTGCTCGGCGCGGTCGGACATCCACTCGCGCAACACTTTGGTGGCGAGCACATCGTCCTCGTTGTAGACGAGTAGCCGTTCTCGCTGGGTGTGATCGGGATCGGCGTCGTATCCGACGGCCTCGCGGTACCAGCCCATCGACGCCTCGCCGCCGGCTTCCTCGTCGCGCCAAGAGAATCCAGCCACCGGGGCAATCTTCTTCAGCCCCTTGCCGTTCGGGCAGATGAACTGGTCACTGACGGCCTGATAGATATCCACCCACTGCTCGCTGTCGATGAATTCGCGTATCTGCGCCTCGGTGGGCACTCCGGGGACGTCGGCGAAGCGTCGGGCCGAGTCGAGTAGCCATTTGTCCTCGGCTTGTCTCGAATAGCAATACGCTGCAAACGTTTTGCCGCGAGCCGCGGCATCGGCCCGCGTGTCCATCAACCAGTTCCAGAACACCGCGAACGAGCGTCCCTCGTCGACGGTGGGCAGCGGATCCCACGTGACGAAGCCGCGATACTCCGACGGCGGTCCGCCTGCCTCGGTGAGGAGCGTGCCCCACAGGTACGCGCCGTGCTCCTGATAGCTCTCCATGTCGACGTCCACCTCCACGTCGGCGCGGTGGACCGTCACGGTCTCCGATCGACGCAGCAGCGGCACGTCGGCACGCCAAGCCAGCGCCGCGGACACCGCGTCGTCGAAGTTGCCGAAGGGCCACTCCTCGGGAGCCGGACCGGTCCATTGCGCCAGCTCGTCGATCGTCCGCACTCCAGCGCTGCGCAGCACGTCCGCTCGGGATCCCGATGCGACGAGAGAGACGTCGCGGGCCGCCACCAACTGTGGCTTGCAGTCGAACCACCAAGCACACGAACGACATTCGCTGATCTGCGAGGGAACGGTCACCGCGTCACCGCTCGCGACAGCAAGCCGGTCCGCGAAGCGAATGTCGTATTCGTCGAGCGCGGCAGTCAGGTCGTGTACCAACACGCACTCTCCGCGATAACCCACTGCGCCCCCGACCGGGGTAGCCGTGGCCAAGCCCTCGTGGGCGAGCATGCGGTACAGGTGCGCGAGGCGGAGCTGATCGCGCAGCTGGCTGCGCACCTTGCGGGTCTCGTCGACGGCCGGAGCCCAGTGCGTGAGCGGTGTGGTGCGCGCACCGCGCCCGGGGTCGGTCACCTTGTGATTGACGACGATCACCGGAATGTAGCCGCCCGACGCGTCACGCACGAGAAGCTCGCTGCGTCCGCGGCGGCCGGTATCGCGTTCGAGTGGCAGAACTGCATTCCAGATACGTTCGACGCCTGCGCGGCAGGCCGCGATGGTCGCATCGGCCGCGGCACGGGCCGTGGGCTCGTCGATCTCGGTCCACTGCATGGGGTCGGCCGCTGCCAACTGCGCGCGAATGTTCTCGCGATGCGCCTGGGCCGCCTCTCGGCGTTGCCGCACCCCGGGATTTTCGGGTTCACCGCGCAGTAGCGCCCCGTAGGCGGTGTCGAGATAGAGCCGGTGCCGACATCGCGTCAACGATCCGGCGTCGAGCAGCACAGGTGCGTGCGACGCTGCCGCATCTCGTTGACCGTTCACACCGCTAGACATTAGGTGAGCCCTCCGACAGCCGAAGAAGAACAGCTGCCTATCAGGCGGGAGTGGAGCCTGCGGAATGACCCATTAGGCTGTGTGGAACGCACCGTTACCGCCTAGCAGCACATGTCAGGAGCCTTGTCGATGGGTCTGTTCCGTAAGCGCAAAGGTCGTGCCACTCGCAAGGCGGAGGCGAAGGCCCTCAAGCACAAGGCCACTCTCGAGGCGAAGCTCGGCGCGAAGAACGAGCGCAAGCAGCTGAAGTCGATCGCCAAGGCGCAGCGCAAGCTCAGCGCGGTGGAGGCGAAGTCGCAGAAAAATGTCGAGAAGGCGCAGGTCTCGGCGTTGCGGGCGCAGCAGAAGGCGGCTGCGGCCGGCACGCTGAACGTGGCTCAGATTCGTAAGTATCTCGGTATTGCTCGGCTTCTGCTGCCGGTGCTGGCTCCGATCGCCTACCGCGCTGCCACCGTCGTTCGCGGGCAGCTCGACAACCGCAAGGCGCAGCAGCTGGGTGTCGCACCCGATCAGCTGAGCGAGTACTCGGGCCACGGCGGCAAGCTCAGCGCCCGGATCGCCGGCGCCGAGAAGTCGCTGAGCACCATCGGCTCGCGTCATTCGGATCCGGAGACCAAGAGTTTCGGTGCCGCGATCAGCGAGCGTCTCGACGATCTGACCACCGCTGTGCGCGCCGCCGAGCAGATGCCGCCGGCACGCCGCAAGACTGCCCACGCCGCCATTTCCGCTGAGCTCGACGGCATCGAAGCGGACGTGCTCGCTCGCCTCGGCGTGCGCTGATCTCACCGACCATCCGATGACCGACGGCTCTGCTGCACCGCTTCGCGGCGGAGCTGTCGGTACGGTCACCGCCGCGCTGGCGGTGGCTGCGCACGGAATGGCGGGCGGCGGCTATCTCAGCGGATCGGGATTGGCTCTGCTGATCGTGGTCAGCCTCGGCGTGGGTGCCATGACTGCCGTTCCGCGTCGCTCGACCGTTCTGTTGCCCGCCCTGATGGGTGGCCAACTCCTCGCTCATACCGCACTGAGCCTGAGCGACATGGCCGGCATGTCGGGCTCGTCACACAGCCATTCGCTGCTGCCCAGCGTCGCGATGATCGGCTTTCACGCGGCCGCGTCGCTGGTCGCCGCGCTGTTGATCGCCGCAGCCGAACGTCTCTACGGCCCGATCACATCGATCGTTCGTGCCGTTCTCGCGCTCCTCACTCCCCTGCCCGACGGTTCTGCTGTCGGTCGCGTCCGGTTCTCCGTCGCGATGCCGTCGGCGCACGGTATTGCCCTGGACTGGGCCATTTCTCGTCGTGGGCCCCCGATGTCGGTCAGCTCGTAACTCTGATCCGACATCCCCTTTCACCTTCGTACAGAAATGACCCAACAATCATGAAGAGTTCCATTTCGCGTGCCTTGTTCGTATCCGGTGCCACCGTCGGCGCACTGCTGATCGGCGCAGGCGCAGCCTCCGCCCATGTGGTCGTCTCCGCGCCCGACGCCGCGCAGGGCGGCTACTCGGTCCTGACGTTCCGCGTCCCCACCGAGTCCGATACCGCATCGACCAACTCGGTCAAGGTCACCTTGCCCGGCCTCAATTCTGCTCGCACCCAGCCCATTCCGGGGTGGACGTCCACCGTCGAGAAGGACTCTGCCGATCTCGCCGTGTCGGTGACGTGGACGGCGAATCCCGGTGCCGAGGTCGGTCCGGGCCAGTTCCAGCAGTTCCTGCTCTCGGCGGGGCCACTGCCCGAGCAGGAGACCGTGTCGTTCCCGGCCACCCAGACCTACACCGACGGTGAGGTCGTGCAGTGGAACGAGCCGATGACCGAGGACGGCAGCGAGCCCGAATTGCCCGCTCCCACACTGACCCTCGCAGCATCGAGCGGTGACGCGCACGGCGGAGCCCACGCCGAGACGACGGACGCAGCCGAGCAGACGTCCACGTCCTCCTCGGACACCACCGCCCGTTGGATTGCCGGTGCCGGGCTCGTTCTCGGTGCCGTCGGTGCCGGCCTCGGAATCGGTGCAACCGTACGGAGCCGACGCTCGTGAGGGCGCTGACCGTGTCCGCCAAAGCGGTGGTCGTATCGGCGGTGGCCTTGCTGGCACTGCTGGTCGCGGCTCCGATGGCCTCGGCACATTCGCAGGTCACCGGGTACAGCCCGGCCGACGGCTCCTCGCTCGACGCATCTCCGGCGACGGCATCGGTGACTTTCAACGAGGTGCCGCAGTCGCAGTTCGCCACGCTCAACGTCGTCGGCCCCGACGGCAACATCTGGTCGAAGGGCGATGCTCGCATCGAGGGCCAGAGCGTGGTCGTCGATGTCGGTGATCTGGGCCCTGCCGGCGAGTACACCCTCGCCTACCGGATCACCTCGGCCGACGGTCATCCGGTGAGCGGCACGGCCACGTTCACGCTGACGCAGGAAGGGTCCGGAACACCCGGGGCACCGGCCGATGCGTCGGGTACCTCGGAAGAGTCCGAGGACGGGTTCCTCGGCGGCTACGGTCCCATCGTGCTGGTCGTGGTTGCGGTCCTCGCCTTCGGCGGAGCATTGGCATTCGCACTGCGTAAGCCAAAAGACCAGCGCAAGCCGAAAGACCAGCGCAAGCCAGAAGACCAGCGTAAGCCGAAGAGCGAGAAGTAGATCCGACGTGGCTGCGGTGAGCGAGAGGAGCGTTCGGCTCGTGCTCGCCGCCGCAGCCTCGGCGGTGGTGGGGGTCGCGGCAGCGTTCGCGCTGGCGTACCCCACCTTTCCCAGCGGGTCGTCGTGGCTCCGCGTCATCGCTGTCGCGTCGGGTTCGGTGGTGTTGGGGTTCGGAATTCTCGCTGTCCTGGACGGTAATTCCGCATCTCGACGCCCCGCCCTCGACTCGCTGGTGATGTGGCGGTCGATCGGGTTCCTGTCGGGTCTGTGGGCGGTGGCCGAGTTCGTCCTGTTGGCAGCGGCCGCAGCCGAGGCCGAGGGCCGAGCAGTGACGGCGCTGTCGCCGAGTGCATTTGCGGCCTTCGTCGCGTCGATCTCCGTCGGTCGACTCGGCGCGACGACGGTGCTCCTCGCGCTCGTTCTGTGCGCCATGGGCGTACTCGGATATCGACGAGACGCATCCTGGTCCCCGGTTCCCGTGGTCACGCTGGCGGCGCTGGCCCTGGTCGCGCGACCGATCACCGGACACATGTCGCAATTCGCATTCGGGTCCATTGCCGTTGCCGTGCATGTGGTGTGCGCCTCGGTGTGGCTCGGTGTGCTCGGCGCGATGGCGCTGAGTCTGCGGACCAAGACAGCCTGGGCGACGCTTTTACCGGCCTACTCCCGGATCGCGCTGTGGTGCGTCGTCGGGGTGACCCTGACGGGCGTATTCGACGCGGTACTGAAGTTGGAGAGCCCGGCGGCTGCGATCGAGACTGGTTACGGCCGAATCGTTCTCGCCAAAGTCGTGATGACCGTGATCCTGGTGGCCCTGGCATCTCGGATCCGCCGCACGTGGTTGCCGACCGCCACTGCGCACCGCTCCACGGCGGACTACTCGGTGGGACGAGCTGCCGCCCATGTCTGTCTGCTGACGGTGGCGTTCGGACTGGCGGCGGCGTTGGCGACCACGGCCTGAGGCCGGAGTGCAGCCAGCGGAATGACCAGACAAGCGAGTCTGTCGGGGCTCTGTACTAGCCTGAGTGCATGCCGAAGTTGACTGTGGTGCCGGGTGGTTCCTCGGTGTCCGCGCGCGATCGGATTCCCACGGTCGCCGAGTTCTTCGCAGGTATTGGTTTGGTGCGAATGGGCTTGGAGCAGGCCGGTTTCGAGGTGTGCTGGGCCAACGACATCGAGCGCGACAAGCACCACATGTATCGCCAACACTTCGGTGACGACGCGGCCCATTTTCAGCTCGGGGATGTTGCCGGCACGCGCGGCGACGATCTGCCGGACGGTCTGTCGTTGGCATGGGCGTCGTTTCCGTGCACGGATTTGTCTCTGGCCGGGGGCCGGGCCGGTCTCGCCGGTAAGAACTCCTCGACATTTCGGCACTTCACTCGGGTGCTGGACGAAATGGGTGACGGCCGTCCCGAGGTAGTAGCGCTGGAGAACGTCGTCGGTCTGGCCACCAGTCATGGGGGCGACGATCTGGCGGCTGCGGTCCGTGAGCTCAACGAACTCGGTTATTCGGTGGACGTCCTCACCATCGATGCTCGACGGTTCGTCCCGCAGTCCCGTCCTCGTCTGTTCCTGATCGGTGCGCAACATCCGCCGGAGGATGCCCGCGATCCCAACAGTGAACTGCGTCCGGATTGGTTGCAGGCGGTCTACGGCGATTCGACGCTGTCGACGCATCGGGCTCCGCTGCCCAGCCCGCCGATCCCGTTGACCAGTGGTCTCGGCGATCAGGTCGAGCGGATGGATTATCGCGACGAGCGCTGGTGGGATGCAGACCGCACCGAGGCGTTCGTACGCTCGTTGTCTCCGATTCAGTTGCAGCGCATCGAGATCCTGAAGAAGGCACGCAAGGTCAGTTACCGCACCGCCTACCGTCGTACCCGCAACGGCGTCGCGGTGTGGGAGGCCCGCCCCGACGACATCTCCGGCTGCCTGCGTACTGCACGCGGTGGGTCGTCGAAGCAGGCGGTGGTCAAGATCGGCCACGGCCGGTTGCAGGTGCGCTGGATGACGCCTCTCGAGTACGCCCGCTTGATGGGAGCCGGCGACTACACGCTCGGCGGTCTGCGGAACAACCAGGCGCTCTTCGGTTTCGGTGATGCGGTGTGCGTTCCGGTGGTCGCGTGGCTGGCGGAGCACTACCTGATGCCCCTGGTGAACGGGACACTCGGTTCCATCGCGCCGAATGCGACTGCTGCGCATGTCCAGTCACGGTAAGTCCTCGCTGCGGGCGTCGGCGGTCGCGCCGCGCAAGAGCAGTCTGCCTGCGGACGATGTGCAGTCATTTCGAGCTGCACTGCGAGAAGTGCTGAGCGAGAAAGACGATCGAGGGCGCGTCTGGTCGGCGGCCAAGTGGGGCGTGTATGCGTTCTACGACTACGACGGCGAGCCGATCTACGTGGGGCAGACCAAGGAGAAGCTCAGCGTTCGGGTACAGCGGCATCTGACCAATCAGCGGACCGACGCCGTCGCGATGCGAGTGCTGGACGTGTTCGAGGTCGCGGAGATCGAGATCTGGCCGCTCTGGCAGTACGAGGACCTCAAGAAGTCCGACGGCGCAGAACAATTCCGCGCAGCCGAACGAGATTTGAACGCCCACGAGTACACGGCGTACCTCGAGGCCATCGACAGGTCGCGCCACAAGGCGATCCTGAACGAGAAGATCCCGCCGGTCTCCGAGCCCGTCACTCTGCCTGCGTCACTGCGGCGCTCGCTGATCTCCGAACAGACCCGAATCGAGCGCGGGCACCCCGACATTCGGATCGCGCGACGCGCGGAGACCATCTCCCGATTGGCTGCGGTCACTCGCGAGCGCGGTGAGGTGTCCGAGGGTCTGCGACGCGTCCTGGTGGTGCAGGCGGTGCGTCTGGCGTATTTGTCTGCGGAGCGACTCGCCTTTGTCGAGGGTCACCCCATTCCCGATCCCGCGGCCATCGACGTCACCGCCCTGGTGGGTTCGGTGCTGCACGAACGTAGCGATCCCGAGGATCCAGACGACCCCGGAGACCCAGAGGACCTACCCGAGCCCGACGCCGAGCTGGACCTGTTCAGCGACTACTGACTCCCGTCGCCGTAGGCTCGACCTGTGCCGCTTCCCCCTCACGTTGCCGATCTCACCAGCATCGATCTGTTGCTGTCGGTGGCAGAGCTCGGCAGCATCGGCCGTGCCGGACACGCCCACGGCATGTCGCAGCCCGCGGCAAGTTCTCGCATTCGCGCGCTGGAGCGCCGCGTCGGAGCGCCGTTGTTGAAGCGGGGCGCACGCGGAACGGTGCTGACCGAGTTCGGCGAGCTCGTCGCGAGTTGGGCAGCGCCGGTCGTCCGGTCGGCCGAGGACTTGGCGACGGCGATCGCCACGCTGCACGCCGAGCGCATCGGCCACCTGCAGATCGCGGCCAGTCAGACTGTCGCCGAGTACCTTCTACCGCGATGGCTCGTCACGCTGCATACAAAACTGCCCCAGATCGTGCCCACGCTGAGCTCGGGCAATTCGGCGGTGGTCGCCGCGACGGTGCTCGCCGGAGACGCAGACCTGGGGTTCATCGAAAACCCCAGTGTCCAGGCCGAACTCACGTACCGCACCGTCGCAACCGACGAACTGGTTCTCGTCGTGGCACCCGGGCATCCGTGGGCGCACTCTGCACCGTCGACCGAGGAGGTGGTCGAGACGGCGTTGGTCACCCGCGAGGCCGGGTCGGGAACCAGGTCCGTGTACGAGAGTGCCGTTGCTGCAGCCGGTCTCGGCCCGCCGACAACTCCTCTGCTGGAAGTGTCGTCGACGACGGCCATCAAGTCCGCTGTCGCGGCTGGGATCGGCGGTGCCGTCCTCAGTTCACTGGCCGTCGCGACGGAGCTGGCGGCGGGCAGTCTGATCGGAGTGCCGCTCCCCGATCTGTCCCTGCACAGAGACTTGCGCGCCATCTGGCGATCGGGCCGTGAGCCCAGCGGCCCGGCCGCAGAACTTCTGACGGTCGCGACGTCCATCCAGCCATAAGCTTCGGTTATGGCTGGCTAGCGAATTGCTGTCTACCGGACGTGGGCCGCGTCGCGCACAGTGAGGTCATGACCGTCCTCGAGTCCGTCTCGTATGCACCCCGGCTGTCGCGCAGGCGGACCGTCGAGCACATCACCCCCAACTGGTTCGCCGCCGTCATGGGAACCGGCATCGTCGCCACCGCGGCCGCCACACTGCCCGTCGACCTTCCTGCGTTGCACGTCTTCGCCGTCGTCGTATGGGTACTCGCTGCCGCAGCACTCGTAGTGATCGGCGCAGCCTTCGTGCGGCACTGGACCGGTTACCGCGCACGCGCAGTCGACTACGCGCAGCACCCGGTGATGATGCAGTTCTACGGCGCACCGCCCATGGCCTTGCTCACCGTCGGTGCCGGGGCCGGCCTGCTCGGCGGAGACCTCATCGGTCCCACGGCGGCGACCGCACTGTTCGCAGTCCTGTGGGTCGCCGGCACGGTCACCGGCCTGCTCACCAGCGTCGCCGTCCCCTTCCGAATGATCACATCCGCTCACCGGGAGCAGGTCACGGCACTGCCCGCGTGGCTGATGCCCGTCGTCCCGCCGATGGTGTCCGCGTCGACCGGCGCGTTGCTGCTCCCTCACCTGCCCGACGGCCAGTGGCGGTTGGCGCTGCTGTGCGCGTGCTACGCGATGTTCGGGCTGTCGCTGATCGTCGGAATGCTCACGTTGACTCTGATCTACGGACGCCTGCTGCACGGCGGTCTGCCGTCCGTCGACGCGGCTCCGACGGTCTGGATCACGCTCGGGTTTGTCGGCCAGTCGGTCACGGCGGCCAATCTGCTGGGCAACGATGCAGCGACGGTGTTCACCGGTGCGCAGTCGTCGATCGCCGTCGGGCTGCACGTCGTCGGGATCGGCTACGGACTGATCATGGGCGGATTCGGCGCGCTGATGTTCGCACTGGCCACTGCGCTGACCGTCCATGCGGCGCGGAGGAAGATGAGCTTCTCACTGACGTGGTGGTCGTTCACTTTCCCCATCGGCACCTGCGTCACCGGAGCGACCGCACTGGGCAATGCCCTCGATTTCGGCGCGGCCCGTGCCCTTGCCGTACTGCTGTACGTCGTACTCGTGACGGCCTGGATCACTGTCGCTGCTCGAACCCTCCGAGGCGTGTGGCGAGGAAACCTGCTGCAGCCCAGCTGATCTCACATGTGCGCGAGTACGTTCACCACGTTGCCGCCTGCGTCTCGGAAGAAGAATCGGCGCACGCCCCACTCCTCGTTGGTGATCTCGTACGCGATTTCGAGATTCGCATCCACCGCGGCGCGGTAGGCCGCGTCGACGTCGTCCACTTCGAGAGACGCCGACGGATTCACCGGGCCGGTGGGGTCGACGGTGATCAGACTCAGTTGCGCGGTGCTGTCCCCCGGTGACGCAAGTGTGGCGATCCAACCGTGGTTCATCACCACCTCCATGCCGGTGACCTGGACATACGCGTCCAGAGCAGCATCGAGATCGGTGACCGTGAGCAGGGGCATCGCGCGCACAACGTCCATCGTCGGACTGTATCGCGCCGAAAGCGTCCCCGCGGGGACGTTCTCGACAGGCATCTCGCACATGGGGGACGATGTTTCGATGCTGACGATCAAGGTGACTCTGGCCGACATCGAACCAGCGGTGTGGCGGCGGTTCACCATCAATTCCGACGCCACACTGCCCGAGCTACACGACGTCATCCAAGATGTCATGGGCTGGGAAGACCGACACCTGCACATGTTCTTCGTCGGCGACGATCCCTATCGAACCAGTCGACGCTACGAGATGAAGTCCGCGCTCGAAGAGTGGGACGACGGCGCCGGGACGCTCGAGGACGGCGTTCGAGTGGACGAAGTCCTCGGTGCCGTCGGGGATCGTCTCGGGTACGAGTACGACTTCGGTGACGGATGGACACACCACCTGGTCGTCGAAGAAATATCGCCCGTTGCCGGTACTGCAGCCTGCCTCGACGGCGCCCGCGCCTGCCCACCCGAGGACTGCGGTGGCACGTCGGGCTACGACGAACTGTTGAAGGTTCTGGCTGATACCGATCATCCTGAGCACAACCATATGAAGCAGTGGGCGGGCAGCTTCGAGGAACGCTTCGCGGTGGCCGACGCGAACAACAGAATCGCGTTGCGGCGCGCGGTGACGGAGTTGGCCGGACGCGTGCGGGAGCGCCTACCCAAACTCGGCTCGCTTCTCGAACGCGGGCCCCTCGAGTATCACCCCGATCTGCCCGATGTCCTCGCACGCGTCGATTTCGATGTGGCACAGCTGGACCCCGTAGCGGCGGCATCGGCAATGGAAAAGCTGACATGGATGCTGGCGCGGGTGGGCGCAGACGGAATCACGCTGACTGCTGCGGGCTATCTCCCACCCAAAGACGTCGCTGCGATGCGTGCAGAGCTCGAGTGGGGTGCCGAATGGTTCGGAAGCTCCAACCGCGAGGTGGACCATCAGCAGGTGCACTGGCTTCGGGCTGCAGTGACGCAACTCGGGCTGGTTCGCGTGCTGAAGGGACGGCTACTTCGCACCCGGTTGGGCAACACCCTGGCCACCGACCCGCTCCGACTGTGGTCGCACGCCGCGGCTCGGATGCCCTTCGGCCGCGAGCAGTACGAGAAGGATGCAGGCCTGCTGCTGCTGGTTTCGGTTGCAGGGGGTTGCTTTGCGACCGAACGCAATTCGCTGATCCTACGAAGCCTCGAGACCATCGGGTGGCGAATCCCCGAAAGCGAAAGACGCTACGCCCAGTACCTCGCTCGACCGACCTTCGACTTCCTCACTCTGATCGGCGCTGTGCCGTCGACTTTGGGTCGCGACGGGGCCGTACCGGATTGGGGACGCACTTTTGCCGTACATGCACTCGGCTCGTGAACCAGAAGGTGCTACCGGCCGCTCGTCAGGTCATGCTGCGCGCCCTGCGCGCCGCAGACGATCTCGATCGAGCGCCTCGAGCAGCAGGGGCGCCAGAAGGTCAGGTACGCAGAACTTGTCGTTCACCTTGACGAGCAATCCGAGGTCGAACATCGACATGAACCGGAGTGTCGCGACGGTCTGAATCACCTTGCTGTCGGACATCTTTCCCAGGACGACACCGTCGGATTCCCCTACCGGATCACCGACGAGGCTGCGCACGAGCACGGTGGTCGCCAACGTCGAGCCTGCCACGAGCTCGGACTGCACGGAATCATCGCCGGAGTCGTACACAGGCGTCAAGCAGGATGCGTACGCCTCGACCACGGCGGCGCGAGTTCGGTCCGCACTTGGAGACACCACCCAAGCTCCGGCTTCGGGTCCGCGGGTGTAAGTCTGGCCCGCGTGCTCGAGAACCCCGACCCTACGGGCGGTATCCAACACCGATCGATAGTTCACCATTGCCATGAAGTCAGGTTGTTCAGGGATGCTGTCGAAACCCGGAATCCCGAGCGCGGCAACGATCTCGGCCGAGTCGTCCCAGTAGTCGATTCGGGCCGATGGCGCGCGGCGCTCGGTCGCAGCCCACGATGCCAACCGTTGCAGGAGTGAGACCATTATCGGTGTACTCAGTGGGCTCGAGCGCCCCGGCGATATCGGAGAACTGGGCACCGACGCGAATGCAGACGGGAACCCGATCTCTCTCGAGATCTCTTCGTTCTGAGATGGCGACAACCGTTCGGCGACGACGAACGTGCCGAACAGATCGATGGCGCGACGTATCTCGTCGCGCTCCCATGGCGACCGCTCATAGTCATCGAGGTCCAAGTACTCGTGATCATCGAGACAGAACATGTCGATCGGAAAATCTGCGCCGTACACGCTCACGTTCCGCTCGCGGACCGACCGATCGACTGTCATTGCTGTCGCAAAAGCCGTCAACTGATCTGCGACCCAAGCATTCTCGATCAGCCAATCGGAGAAGTGAAGAAGCGCGCTCGGCCAAAATAGAGGTTCCCTTTCACGCTGAACCTGACTGTGGGCCTCGCGACTGGTCTTTCTGCTACGCGATCTGCGGTTGCTCATGATGTCCCCCCGGATGTGTGTGGTCGAGAGAGTAGACGAGGGGTACGACAAGCGAGCGAAGGCGGCTGATGACCCGCAATGCCGAGGATCTTCGAGGCATCGAGCAGATCGGCTCACCCGAGGACGTGGTGCGCGCTCCGACATCGGCGTTCGTCGCGCGTTTCCTGTCCGACGCCACCCTCGTCGACGGCGTTGTCGCAGACGGCACCTTCACTTCGGGCTCCCTCACACTCGAGGCGGAGGGCTCCGGACCCGGGACGCTCGCAATCCTGCCGACCGACATCGACATCGTGCCCGGATCTGCGGACGACACTGGTGAGGTCAGTGGCACCGTCACGTCGTCATTGTTCGGCCGCGATGCGAGCGACGTCCTGGTGCACTGCGACGACGTCGACTTCCGCTGCTCGACGCGCGGGCCGCGGCCCGAGGTGGGCGAGACGGTCGGCCTGTCCGTGCGGCGATCCTTCTTCTATCCGCACTAGCGTCACCGGCCCGAAGGATCTGGCCATCCCCACATCGACGCTGTGACCCACCAGACAGGAATATTGTTTGCTTAGCGCATATATGTATATATATGGTTGCAGACAGCAAGTAAATCGAACTCAGCGTTGGAGTACTCATGGCAGTTCAATCCACGACAGCGGAATCGCTCGTCGAAGAGGTTTTCCTCTTCGGGCGCACGCTGAAGCGGGCCGTGACCACCGGAGTCGAGGATTCACCGTTGCCGCAGGCGCTGACCGGAGTTCTGGCCATCCTCGCGACAGAGGGTGAATGCAGACAGACCGACCTCGCCAGCAGGCTCTGCGTCAGCCAGTCCGCCCTCAGCCGGCAGATCGCGGACCTCGTCGAACTCGGCTACATCGATCGGCACCCCGATCCGGACGACAGAAGAGCGTCCCGGGTCTGCGTGTCGGACGAAGGCCAAGCTCGACTGAAACAGATTTGGGACAGGCGAGCTCGTCGCCTGGCAGAGATGTTGAGCGAGTGGAGCGAAACCGAGGCTCTCGATGCCCTCGATTCCATCCGCAAGCTCAACGACACGTTCACCGAAGACGCCCACGCCCAGCACCAGGACGTGGCCCGCATTGAATTGATTGCGAGATAACCAATGACAACATCCGCGGAGAATCCGCCGAATCAGGCAGTCGCCGATCCCGATGCGATGACGCATCGCCAGATCCTCGAAGCCCTCACCGGTCTGCTGGCCGCGCTGTTCACCGCGCTGCTGAGCACCACCATCGTCTCGACCGCATTGCCGACCATCATCGGTGACCTGAAGGGTTCGCAGACCGCGTACGCCTGGGTCATCACCACCGCCCTGTTGGCCAACGCCGCGTCGACGCCCATCTGGGGCAAGCTCGCCGACCTGTTCAACAAGAAGGTCCTGGTCCAGAGCTCGATTCTGATCTTCGTCGCGGGCTCGCTCATCGCCGGCTTCGCGCACAACGTTCCGGTGCTGCTCGCCGCACGTGTGGTGCAGGGCATCGGCATGGGTGGCCTGACGGCACTCGTCATCGCCATCATCGGAACCATCGTCTCCCCGCGTGATCGTGGCCGCTATTCCGGTTACACCGGTGCCGTCATGGCCGTATCGATGTCCGGTGGCCCCATCCTCGGCGGCGTCATCGTCGACAGCCCCCTCGGGTGGCGCTGGTGCTTCTTCGTCTGCGTCCCGTTGGCTGTCATCGCCCTCGGCCTGCTGCAGAAGACGCTGCACATCAAGACCGTCCGCAAGGACAACGTCTCCATCGACTGGCTCGGCGCACTTCTGCTGACCGCAGGCGTGTCCGTTCTCCTCGTGTGGGTTTCGTTCGCAGGCAAGGCCGACTACTACGCCTGGATCTCTCGTGAGACCGCGTACCTCGTCGGCGGCGGAGTTGCGCTGCTCGTCCTGACGATCATCGTCGAGGCTCGACACAAGTCGCCGATCATCCCGCTCAAGATCGTCACCGAGCGCACCACCGGCCTGGCCATCATCGCGTCCATCGCGGTCGGCGTCGGCCTCTTCGGAGCCACCACGTTCCTCGGCCAGTACTTCCAGACTGCTCGCGGCTACACCCCCACCGAAGCTGGATTGCTCTCCATCCCACTGGTGTTCGGCATGCTCGTCGCCTCCGTGGGCTCCGGTCAGCTGATCACCAAGTTCGGTCAGTGGAAGCCGTTCATCGTCACCGGCTCCATCTTGCTGGTCATCGGATTCCTGCTGCTGGGCACCATCGACCACGCCACCAGCCTGGTGACGGTCGGCATCTTCATCACCATCGTCGGTCTCGGTACCGGCATGCTGATGCAGAATCTCGTTCTCGCAGTGCAGAACACGGTCAGTGTGCAGAACGTCGGTGCAGCATCGTCGACGGTTGCCTTCTTCCGTACCTTCGGCGGAGCGATCGGCGTCTCGGTTCTCGGTTCGCTGCTGGCAACCCGTGTCGCCGAGAAGTCGGCAGCCGGTCTGGCGCAGCTCGGTGTGGACGGTTCGGCCGGAGGCGGCGGATCGCTCGACCTCACGGCACTGCCTGCTCCGATCGTCAGCGTCATCCGCACCGCATACGGCGACGCGACCGGACGCATCTTCATGATCGCCGGCTTCGTTGCGATCGTCACGCTCATCGCAGTGGTCTTCATTCCGAATCGCCCGCTGCGCAAGACGATCGACATCGCGTCGGCACCGGCGCAGGGACCCGTTGCCGATCTGGACAAGACCGATCTGGACCGGAACGATCTCGACGCTGACGCTCAGGCACAGCCCGAACGTCGCGAACAGCTCGCCGAGATCCCGTCCTTCGGGGCGACTCAGGATTACGTCGGAGCGCAGTACGGCAACGAACGTCGCTTCGAGCGTCGCAACGAAGGTCGCCACGAGGCTCAGCCGGGTCAGCGTCCCTTCGATGGACTGAGCACCGATGCCCGTGATCGACTGCTCACGCTGCTGCTGCCCCAGCCCGAGGACACGTTGACCGCTCTCGACGAGGCCGAGGCCATTCGCGCCGAGGTGATCGAGCTGCAACAGGAGCTCGACGCCAAGATGCTCGACTTCGATGCAGTGTGCGAGCGACTTCGTCGACTCGGACTCAGCGAGCAGCAGGTGGCTCGGGTGTTGGGAGACAACCACATTCCCGACAGCCACAATCACTACGCGAACGCCGGACTGAACGGCCACAGCGTCAACTGATCCGACACAGAACAGCGAAAGGCCCCGCACACCCGAAAGGGAGTGCGGGGCCTTTTCTCGTCCGTCTACCGACTACTACCGGCCGGGTATGTACTTCAGCGCTTTGACGAAGGGAGGCATGATCTTTGCCCACAGCTTCGGCGGAAGTCCGCGCGGTCCACCGAGATTGAGCAGGCGGGTCGTCGCGATGGTCTGCGGCTCGGTGTACTTGAGCAGTCCCTCGTTTCCGTGCCTACGGCCCATGCCGGAGACGCCCATTCCGCCCATCGGCGCACCGGTGGTGCCCCACGTCGGCGCGTAACCCTCGTCGACGTTCACCGTGCCCGCATGCAGACGTGCCGCAATGGCCTCGCCCTGCGCCTTCGTCTTGGCCCAGACGCTCGCGTTCAATCCGTAGTCGGTGTCGTTGGCCTTCGCAATGGCCTCGTCGACGTCGGCGACGGGGTAGATCGACACCAGCGGCCCGAAGGTCTCGGTCGCCGCGCACTCCATGTCCTCGGTGACGTTCGTCAGCAACGTCGGCTCGTAGAACAGCGGGCCGATGTCGGGACGCGCCTTGCCGCCCGCGACGACGGTCGCGCCCTTGACCTTGGCGTCGTCGACGTGCGCCGAGACCGTCTTGATCTGGTCCTCGGAGATGAGGCTGCCCATTTCGATGCCGAACTCGTAATCGGCACCCACGGTCATGTTGCGTACCCGCTGGCCGAACTTCTCGGTGAACTCGGCGGCGATCGACTTCTCGACGTAGATGCGCTCGATGGAGATGCAGAGCTGACCGGAGTTGGAGAAGCAGGCGCGCACTGCCGCGTCGGATACTTCCCGCAGGTTCGCGCCCTTCGCGACGATCATGGCGTTCTTGCCGCCGAGCTCGGCGGAGAAACCGATGAGTCGACGCCCCGCCTGCTCGGCCAGGAGCTGACCGGTGGCCGTGGAGCCGGTGAACATGACGTATTCGGTGTTCTCGACGATTGCGGTGCCCACCACCGAGCCGGGGCCGGGGACCACGGCGAACAGGTCGCGGGGCAGACCGGCCTTGTAGAGCAGCTCGACGCAGGCCAACGCGCAGTACGGCGTCTGGCTGTCGGGCTTGAGCACGACGCCGTTACCGGCCAGCAGCGCCGGAATGGCGTCGGACACCGCGAGGGTCATCGGGTAGTTCCACGGCGAGATGATTCCGACGACGCCCTTGGGCTGGTACCGAACGCGAGTCTTGGTCAGCACGGGAAGCATGCCGGTGACCTTCTTCGGGGCCAGCAGTTTGGCGGCCGTGCGTGCGTAGTGCCGCGAGGTCATCGAGATGTCGAGGACTTCCTCGAGGGCGGCGGCGCGGGACTTGCCAGTCTCGGCCTGCGCCATGTCCATGAGCTCGTCGCGGTGCGCGAGCACCAGGTCGCGGTAGCGGTGGAAGATCTCTGCGCGCTCGGAGACCGGACGCTTGGCCCAGGCCGCCTGAGCGGTACGGACGCGCGCGATCGCAGCCAGGGCATCTGCAGCCGTACCGACCGGAATGGTCGCCAGCTCCTTACCGGTGAACACCTCGGTGATCGTCTTGGTGGGACGCGAGTCCGCGTCGGGAATGGCGATGAGATCAGCGAGCCGGGAAAAGGTCGCAGTGGACGGAGCAGGCATTTTTGCATCCCTACTGATGAGTAGTGTTCGGAGTAACAGACAACCTACCTGGTCTTCGGCTCAGTTCACAGGGCCGATGTTCCCTGGCCCTGTGGCACGATGGGCGGTGGTCTACTCCGACGTCGGGGCGTTCGGAAGCAACAGGGTGGGGAATCCATGCGCAAGGCACTAGTTCTGGCCGGAGCAGCAGCACTGATGGTGGCATTCGCGGGGTCTGCGCAGGCAGATCCGGTCCAAGATTTCATTGCTCCGCCGAGCGATCCGGCTGCGTATCTCCCCTCGTCGCTCGGCGATCCGTGGTTCGATCCGCCGGCGGGATACGAGAATCTCGTGCCCGGCACTGTCCTCGCTCGACGCGATGTCGCGGTGACGCCCGAGGCCTCGTCCGTCCAATTACTCTTCCGCTCCACCGATTCGAAGAATCGTCCCATCGCAGCGGCGACGACGGTGCTGACTCCCACCGCGCCGTGGACCGGTGGTGGAGATCGCCCCGTCATCGCATACAACGAGGCGACGGATTCACTCGGCAACACGTGCGCGCCGTCGTACACCCTCCCGCGGGGCAACAACAAAGAGATCGATCAGGTCCGGATCCTGCTCGGCCGCGGTTACACCGTGGTGATGACCGATTATCAGGGGCCGCGTCAGGCGTATTCGGCCGGTCTCGTGTCGGGGCACACCGTGCTCGACGGTCTGCGCGCCTCCCGGACTGCAGGCGTGAGCGCGGATGCACCCATCGGCATCACCGGATATTCCGGCGGTGCGATCGCCTCGGGCTGGGCGGCGCAGTTGGCACCCGAGTACGCACCCGAGCTGAACATCGCCGGAGTCGCGTTCGGCGGTCCGCCCACCGATTACAAGATTCTGCAGACGTCGTTGAACGGTCAGATCGGGTCGGGCTTGTTCACTGCGGCGACGATCGGACTGTCCCGGGAGTACCCGGAGATGCGGCAGCTCGCCAACGACAACGGCAAGCGACTGGCGCTGGCACAGAAGGATCAATGCGTGGATGTGTTGTCCTACAGCGGACTACTGCTGTTGGACCAGCGAAATCTCTCCAACGTCCCGGACGTCTTCGCGCATACGATCACCACGGCCGTCGTCGAGGAAAACCGCATGGGCCAGACGAAGCCGGACGCGCCGGTGTACATCTACCAGGGCCTGCAGGACTTCCTCATTCCCAAAGAAGGTGCCGAGGCCGTGCAGGATCAGTGGTGTGCAGCAGGAGCGTCGGTACATCTGGAAGAGGTGCCCGGCGACCATTCACTGGCCCAGACCAACGGCCGTCCCGGTGCCTACGATTGGTTGGCGCAACGCCTGGCCGGTGTGCCGACCTCGGGTTGCGAACGTGTGATTCGCTAGAGGTCCATAACGAATCGTTTTTTCGTCTTGACCCTCACGCCACGGGAGGCAGCACAGTGTCCTTCGTGAGTGATTCGTCCGCGAACAGTTCGGTTGACGTCCAGGTCGGCATGCAGGTCGGCGCGGTCTCGAAGTTGGTGGGTGTCAGCGTCAGAACGCTGCATCACTACGACGAGATCGCGTTGGTGGTGCCGTCGGGGAGAACTCCCAAGGGCTATCGGACGTATTCATCGGCCGATGTCGAACGGCTGCATCAGGTATTGACCTACCGCGAGCTCGGGTTCCCGCTCGAGGTCATTGCAGCGTTGCTCGACGACCCGGCCGTCGACGCGATGGCGCATCTGCGGCGGCAGCGCGACCTGCTCGGCGAGCGGATCGATCACTTGCACGCAATGGCTGCGGCCGTGGACAAGATGATGGAGGCGAAGAAGATGGGTATGCAATTGACTCCCGAGGAGCAGCGAGAGATCTTCGGCGACAACTGGCCCGGCGAGGAATACGCCGAGGAGGCCGAGCAGCGCTGGGGCGAAACCGACGAGTGGAAGCAGTCTCAGCAGCGGACGGCGTCGTTCACCAAGGACGATTGGAAGGCCGTCAAGGAAGAGACGGACCTCCTGGAAGCCGATCTCGCTGCCGCGATGCAGCGGGGTGTGTCGCCGGATTCCGACGAAGCCGGGGAATTGGCCGAACGTCATCGCGCGTCGATCGAGCGGTACTACGACTGCGGTTACGAGATGCAGGTGAACCTGGCGGAAATGTACATCGCCGACGAGCGATTTGCCAAGCACTACAACGCTATCGCCGACGGTTTGGCGCAGTATCTCCGTGACGTCATCGTCGCGAACGCCGCTCGTCAGAGCTGACTCGTCTCGATCCGCACCCCTTTTCGGAATCCGCGCCTCCTGCAGGGGGTGCGGATTCCGAACCGGGGCGTAGATGTCCGGGCGAACGCTGCTCGTCAGGGTTGACGCGAGCGGCAGGCGGCATTCATCTGCCAATCCCAGTGCTCTGAGAATGGTTGTAGTGCTTGCGCTTCCATCGAACTCCCGTACGCATCAAACACTCAACAAACTGCGGGCATTGCCGGATGTGACGGCGCGCCAGTTCTCCAGTCCACCGTCCGCGGCTCCCGCGTCGAGCGAGCGCAGCTGCTCCTGCACCGCGCCGATCGGGGTGAAGCAGTAGTCGCTGCCGTAGACCAGACGATCGGGTCCGACCGTCGAGAGCAACGCCGGCAGCTGCCGCGGAACCGGCGTACCGGCGAGGTCGAACCACAAGCGCTGCAGTACATTCGGCGTCGACGGGGTACCGAGACCGACCTGCGTCCGGAAGAAGTCGACCCGATCTGCCAACAGCGGCAGTACTCCACCGCCGTGAGTGAACACCCAGCGGATGTGAGGGAACCGATCGACCACGCCCAGCAGAATCAAGTCGATGACGGTTCGCGCTGTGTCGAAGAGGAATTCGACCATCGGAGCGGGCCTACCGAGCGCTACCGCAGCTGCGTTCGGCGGCGAGGTGGGATGCACGAAGACCACCGCCGAACGCGCATCGAGCGCGGTGAGCAGTGGCGTCAGCACCGCGTTGCCCAGATACATGCCGCCGGCGTTCGACATCACGGTGACCCCGTCGGCACCGAGCTGATCGAGAGCCCGAATGGCCTCGACCGTCGAGTCGACGACGTTCGGAAGGGGCAGCGACGCAAAGAATCCGAGGCGTGGCTGGCCCTGGACAACTCCGACTCCGAAGTCATTGACCCGTCGGGCCAGATCGGAAGCCTGGCCGTCGTTGCCGAAGTGCACCCCAGGGCTCGACACGGACAGGATCGCCCTGTCGATCCCACACCGGTCCATCATCTGCAGATGCTCGGTCACCGACCAGGACGGCCACTTCGGCATGCCGTCGGGAAAGACGATGCCGGACGCGAGCGCTTCCCGCAGGTAGAAGTCGGGGACCATGTGCGAGTGCACGTCCACTACTCCCCCGGCGGCAGGCGTCGGTGACGCCGACGCGGTCGCTGCGGACAGGGCGACGCCCGAGAGCGTGGCTGCACCGAGCGCGCCGAGCAAGGTTCTGCGGTCGATCACGATCTACGTCCTTGTCGTCGACACCACCCGGTCCGAACTGACGCTATCGTCACATATGAGATTATCTGCAGTCAACGGTGACTTGTACCAACTGATGTAGGACTAACATGGCGCGATGACGACCGAACGTACGAAGCCCAGTCCTGCGCAATTTTTGGGGTACTCGTTCGGTCGGGTCCTGCCCCCGTCGATGCAGGATTGGGTCCGAAACGACCTCGTCGGCAACGGGGCCCAGGTGCGCTACCTGGCTCGATTCACGGTTCCCGTCATCCCGTTGCTGCTGCTGTTCCTGCTGATTCCCGGCCCACTGTGGATGTCGCTGGCGATGATGGCGTTGCTGTTCATTCCGCTGGTGTACTTCGCGATAGCGCTGATGAACGTCTATCGGCGGCACCGATTACTCATTCACGGCCTCGATCCCCAGTTGATCAACGCCAAGGCGCAGAGCCGTGTCGACCGCACCCGGGACGACTACGAGCGACGTCACGGCCGCGGCTGACGATCGGACGTTAGTCTTCTGCGCATGACTTCACCTGTGGAATTCAAAGCAACCGCTGATCTGGCCGACGAGATCGGTCCCGACATCCGCAGCTGCGACACCCAGTTCATCCAGTTCGGCAAGCACACCGAGTTCGCCGGACCCATCACCACCATCCGCTGCTTCCAGGACAACTTGCTGGTCAAGCAGACGTTGAGCGAGCCCGGCAACGGCGGCGTTCTCGTGGTCGACGGCGACGCCAGCATCCACACCGCGCTCGTCGGCGACATCATCGCCGGGCGGGGTGTCGACAACGGCTGGGCAGGC
This sequence comes from Rhodococcus sp. NPDC077669, assembly GCF_040686915.1. Classification (NCBI taxonomy): domain Bacteria; kingdom Bacillati; phylum Actinomycetota; class Actinomycetes; order Mycobacteriales; family Nocardiaceae; genus Rhodococcus; species Rhodococcus sp. NPDC077669. Next base: position 342,861 of record NZ_JBFBMD010000005.1, read on the forward strand.
GTCATCGTCAACGGCGCTGTGCGGGACTCGGCGATTCTGCGCACCCTCGACATCGGCGTCAAGGCATTGGGGACGAACCCACGCAAGAGCACGCAGACGGGATCAGGCGAGAAGAACGTGCCGGTGACCTTCGGCGGCGTCACCTTCACCCCCGGCGAGATCGTCTACAGCGATCACGATGGAGTGGTCGCGGTCTGATCCGACGCGAAAGGGACGGCCGCGGTGCCGTCCCTTTCTGTTGCGTCTTGTACGACGTCGGTGCTACTTCACGAATGCGAGAAGCGCGTCGTTCACTTCCTGGAAGTGTGTCCACAGCAGCCCGTGGGGTGCGCCGTCGACCTCGACGTACGTTGCCTCCGGGAACGCCTCGTGGAACGGGCGGCCGGTGGAGTCGATCGGCAGGATGTTGTCGGCCGTGCCGTGCAGGATCAGCGTCGGCTTGCCCGATGCGCGGACCTTCTCGACGTCTCCGCGAAAGTCTTCGAGCCAGGTGGGCACGACGGCATAGGCCGCGACGGGCGCGCTGGTGGTGGCGGTGTTCCAGCTGGCGCGCACGGTGGCCTCGCTGATGCGGCTGCCGAGGTTCTCGTCGAGGTTGTAGAAGTCCTTGTAGAAGTTCTCGAACCAGGTGAAACGATCCTCGCGCGCTGCGGTCTCGATGCCGTCGAACACCGACTGCGGAACGCCGGTGGGGTTGTCGTCGGTCTGTAGCAGGAACGGCTCGAGCGAGGCGAGAAACGCGAACTTGGCGACGCGATCGGTGCCGTACTTCGCGGCATACCGAGCCAGTTCTCCTGTGCCCATGGAGAATCCGACGAGGATGACGTTGTTCAGGTCGAGCTCGGTGAGTACCTTGTCCAAGTCTGCAGCGAAGGTGTCGTAGTTGTAGCCGACGGTGGGCTTGCTCGACTGCCCGAATCCACGGCGGTCGTAGGTGATGACGCGGTAGCCGGCATCGAGCAGCGCACGCGACTGGCGCTCCCAGGAGTTGCCGTCGAGCGGGTAGCCGTGGATGAGCACAACCGGCTGGCCGGAGCCGTGATCCTCGTAGTAGACCTCGACGGGGGTGGAGTTCTCGGTTCCGACGTTGATGTACGCCATGATCCTGCCTTCCTGTGTCCTGAACATCGAGCGGGAGAACGGTCGTTCTCTCCGTGTGTAGACTACTGTAGAGAACGTTGGTTCTCTCGGCAAGGGGTAAGCGATGACCATTACGGAAATCGGACGGGCACAGGTGGTGAACGCCGCGGACGAATTGTTTTATGCGCGCGGCATCCAGGCCGTCGGCATGGATGAGCTGCGCACCGCAGCGGGAATCTCTCTCAAACGCATGTACACACTGTTTCCGTCCAAGACGGCCATCGTGGCCGAGGTCCTCCGTGGCCGCACTGCCCAGTGGAACGACGGGATCCGCGCCGAGGCGGACCGACACGACACGCCGCGCGGAAAGCTGTTGTCCATCTTCGACTTCCTGGATCGATGGTTTCGAGAGGACGACTTTCGCGGGTGCGCGTTCATCAACTCCTTCGGCGAACTGGGCGCAACCATGCCCGAGGTCGCCGACGCCGCGCATCAGCACAAGAAACGTTTCATCGAGTACGTCACCGCCTTGGCCGTCGAAGATGGATGCGAGCCGACCGTCGGTCTGCAAATCGCACTTCTCGCCGAGGGTGCTCAAACCACCGCCGCCATCACCGAACTGGCCGAATCCGCCTCTGCAGCAAAGACTGCGGCCGAGGTTCTGTTGAATTCGAGCGCGAAGTGACCGGCATCGCGGATCACTGACATTTGACACTGAAATTGTCCGTTTCGGGACGTTAGTGTCGAATCCATGAGCAAGCTCCGAGTCCTCGCCGCCCTCACCGTCTCGACGTTCCTGCTGGTCAGTGGATGCACGTCGTCCGACGAGCCCTCAGCCGTGCAGGCGACCACTACGACGACGTCGAGTGGGAACATCAGGACCGACGACGTCCAGGCGGCTCTGGACGCGCTGGTAGCGGCCGGGTCCGTCGCCGCTGTCGCGCAGGTGCGCGACGGCGAGGATTCCTGGTCGGGAGCGGCAGGACTCGTCGAGCGTGATGGCACCGAGCCGGCGGGTGCCGATGATCCGGTGCGCATTGCAAGCGTCACCAAGTCGATGGTCGCGGCGGTGGTGCTGCAGCTCGTCGACGAGGGAAAGCTGCAGCTCGATCAGCGGGTCGACGAACTCCTTCCGGGCCTGCTGTCCAAGTCCGTCACCGTCCGACAACTGCTCGACCACACGAGCGGAATACCCGACTACCTCACCGGACTCGATACGGCGCAGCAGATCGCTTCTCGCGCCGATGATTCCGTCTCCGACGATGAGCTGATCTCGAAGGCATCGGCCATGCCGTGGACAAGTGAACCGGGCCAGGAGTTCAGCTACTCGAACACCAACTACGTTCTACTCGGGCGGATCGTGGCCGATCTCGATGGGAAGCCCGTCGGACAGTCGTTGCAGGACAGGATCTTCGAACCTCTGCAGATGACCGACACCACCTACCCCACCGACACTGATATCGCCGGCGATGCACTGCACGGCTACGTGCTGGAGAACGGGATCTACACCGACGTCACCGAATACGACGCGAGTATCTGGTCTTCCGCTGCTGCAGTGGTCTCCACCGTAGAGGACATGAACACGTTCTTTCGTGCTTTGTTCGACGGCACACTGCTACCTCGCAACATGGTCGACGACATGCAGGTGGTCAGCCCCTCCGGCTACGGCCTCGGATTGCTGCTGGGAATCGACGCCTGCGATCCAGAGTCCGGTGAGCTGCTGTTCGGCCAGCGCGGCAACGGCTTCGGATATCGCACTTTTCAGTTCTCGAGTCCCGACGGCACCCGTCAGGTGTCACTGGCCTGGACCACAGCCGCGCCGACCCCGGGCACCGATCCGCTGCTAGAACCCGCATCCGAAGCCCTGATCGCCGGGCTGGCATCGACCTGCCCGGCGTAGCTAGAGGGTCGTCACCCAGCCGTGCACTTCGTCGCTCGTGAGTGCAGCCTGGTGACGCTTCCGCAGAGTGAGCGTCGCCGGTCCGGTTTCCTTGGTTCCTATTGCGCGGCCGTCGATTTCGTATACCGGGGCAACCCCGGCCGACGTGCCACACACGAAGACCTCGTCGGCGATGTACAGCTCGGTGAGGTCGACGGTTCGCTCCTGAACCGTCATTCCTTCTTCGCGCGCCAACGTCAGAAGCGTTCGACGGTTGATGCCATCGAGAATGTCGCTGGTGACGTCGGGTGTGACGAGCACTCCGTTTCGGACGAGGAAGATGTTGGCGGCACTGAGCTCGCAGACGTGTCCGTTGATGTCGAGGAAAATGCAATCGTCGAACCCACTGTCGATGGCATCCTGTTTCGCCAGAACGGAATTGACGTATGCCCCGTTGACCTTCGCGCGCGACGGAATCGCATAGTCGGGGATGCGACGCCACACACTGGTCTTCAACCTCATACCGTCCTGCGGCACAATGGGATTGGCGTCGTAGAGGAAGATCGACACTGTCGTGTGCAGGCCACGGACCCGTGTTCCGGGAATGGACTCGTCGACGTGGACGGTTGCCCGCACGTACACCTCGTCGGTCGGGGCGTTGGCCGCGACGACCTGCTGCGTCACCTGCACGAACCGTTCGAAACTCCACTGCGTCGCGAAGGTGTCGATGCCGATGATCTTGCAGGACTCGACGAGTCGCTGGTAGTGATCGAGCAACCGGAAAGCGGTGCGCCGATCTCCGTTCATCTGCACCGGAAACACGGTGTAAACACTCAGGCCGTAGAGGACGGCCGAGGTCGCGACCCCGAGTGTCGCGTCCTGCGCGTCCACCAAGCGATCGCCGAAATACACCTTCGAGTGCGGGAGTGCCATGCGGCGATGCTAGTCGCCCGGTGAGTCCAAGCGACAACGCTTTTACTTCTCTATGGTCGAGTACATGAGCGAACGCGCAGTATCCTGGCCACCCCTTGGTCGTTCCGCAGGCTCCACTCCCGCCCGCACACTCTGGAACGACGGCCCCGAGGTGGGTGCCGTCGGCTTGGGCTGCATGGGAATGACCTGGGCATACAAGGCAGACGACCAAACGGAGTCCCCCGATCGCGTCATCGGGCACGCATTGGACCTGGGTGTGAACTTCATCGACACCGCCGATGTGTACGGACCGTTCACCAACGAGGAAGTCGTCGGCGCAGCCATCGGCAGTCGACGCGACGAGGTGGTGCTCGCGACCAAGGGTGGATTGACCTCCCACATCGGCGACGCCGGCGAGCCGGTCATTTCCGGCCCCAATGGCAAGCCCGAGCATCTGCGGTCTGCCATCGACGACTCGCTCCGACGGTTGGGCGTCGACCACATCGATCTGTATTACCTGCACCGTCCCGATCCCGAGGTCGACGTCGAAGACAGCATCGGCGCGATGGCCGAGGCCGTGCGGGCCGGAAAGGTTCGCGCACTGGGTGTTTCGGAGTTCACCGTCGAGCAGCTCGATCGGGCTCAGCGGGTGCATCCGATATCTGCTGTGCAGTCGGAGTTGTCGTTGTGGACACGCGACCACCTGGCAACCTCGTTGACATGGACGAAGGACAACGGTGCCGCCTTTGTGCCGTTCTCACCGCTGGGCCGAGGGTTTCTGACGGGCAACTTCCGCGGAACCGCACCCGCTGCAGATGATTTCCGCTCTCGACTGCCGCGTTTCAGTCACGACAACCTCGATGCGAACCTCGTCATCGTCGACGCCATCGCGGCCATCGCCGACGAGCTCGGTGCGACGCCTGCGCAGGTGGCCCTGGCATGGGTGCTGGCGCAGGGAGAGCACGTGGTGCCGATTCCCGGCACTCGCCGCACTTCACGTCTGGACGAGAACGCCGGTGCCGCCTCGCTCACGTTGAGCTCCGAGCACCTCGCCGCACTCGACACGTTGCCCGAGCCCGCTGGTGGCCGGTATTGAGATAGCGCAGGTCGATCCGTCGACGGATCGGTTGTCGGCCGAGAAAATCCTGGCCGTACAGAGGAGTGCGTACGCTGTCGAGGCCGAGCTCATCGGCGACGACCGCATCCCACTACTGCACGAGTCGGTGGATGATCTGTGTGCAGCACAGGTCCACTGGCTCGTCGCGCGCGATCTGGACGAAATCCTCGGTGCCGCAGCGTGGTCCGGATCCGAGATCGACCGTCTGGTGGTGGCTCCACACGCACATCGGCAGGGCATCGGACGAGCGTTGGTCGAGGTGATGCTGAATTCGATTGCAGGACAGCAACTGCGAGTCGCAACGGGACGCGACAATGGACCGGCCCGCCGCCTGTACGAGTCCCTCGGCTTCGCGCACACCGAGAATCAAGAGGTGTTGCCGGGACTGTGGCTGGCCCGCTACGAACTCAACCGTTGATCTGTATCGGGCTTACGCGGGCGAGCGACGAACCATATCAGTGCGCCTGAGATGGGCATCAGCAACACGAGCAGACACCACCAGAACGCGGATCCCCGACGAGCCTGATTGCTCCGAAGTATCGACACCCATGCGACACCGACGACTAGCAGCCACAACACGATCCCAGCCATCCACGCGAGATCGAACCATAACGGCAGAGCCGGGTTACCGTCAGCATCCATGGTCTTCCGACTCCTTTCACCTCAGGGCAAGACTAGCCACGACGCAGGCATAAGGTGCGACCATGACTTCTGCCGGCGGCGCGATTGCATTGGCTCTCTTCGGCATTGCTCTCGTGTCGATCGTCCGCGACACAGGCTCCAACTGGCTAATCAAGCTGGCATGGGTAGTGGTGACACTGATCCTGCCCATCGTCGGCCCGATCCTGTGGTTCGCAGTCGGGAAGCGCTATCCGTATGGGGTGAACGGCGGCAACAGCTGAGAGTTCAGTGTCCAGTCGCATTGCGTAGGTCGATGTTGATCAGATGGCTTACCTGGTCGCGGAGCCATTCAACCGTCTGCGGGTTGGGGGCGGGTGCGTGGGCCAACAGCGTCCAGCGCAGTCGGGTTGCTGCGGTCAGATCGAACTGCACCAGGACGTCGGGAAGACTCGGCCACGGCGAGCTCCACACCACGCGGTCGAACTCACTACTCTCGACGATGCGCGGCAGAGCGGCACCCTCGAACATCACCGGCCAGGCGAACCCTTGATTCTTCGGATGCAAGTCTGGGCGCATCAGTGCCTTCCAGACGAAGAAGACCGGCGGCGACAACTCCGCAGTCCTGCTCGCGAGAACCATCATCGGGTTACCGTACGCGGGCGCCGACTCGGGAGCCCTCCTATTTTTCGCGCACGCCGGTGCGGGCGGTCGCGATGTACTGACAACAGACAGAGCTGTGCCCTGACGCTTGTGTGGGTCGTCAGGCGGGTTGTCGTGGTTCTTCGTCACCGGTGTCGCGGGTGTTGTCGCAGTGGTGGTCGGGTGGGTAGAGCACCTCCTCGGGGTGGTGTGCGTGATTGATCAGCCCACGGCGAGTGGGGTCCATTCCGGTCGGTGGATGCCACAGGGTTCGGCCCGGATAGCGATGTCCTGCTGTGGTTTTGGTGGTTGCCCACTTTCCGGGGCCGGTGCCGACGAGTGCGTGGTG